>JAZNGF010000025.1:0-12215 GCA_045576295.1 Acutalibacteraceae bacterium
ACACCAAAGCCGATAGGCACTATAGAGTGGGAATAATACCACCTGGCTTTTAAGTGGCTTGAAATCATTTGATTTCAAGCCGCTTTTTCTGCATCCAAGCTCAGGGCGATGCAACCGGTGACAACATTTTGGCAACAAAAAAGTTGCTCGGATGAATAACATCCGCAGCAGAGCCACAGAAATCGTAAATCACGATATAATTTACAACTAACCGAAGCACGGCGGCAGGGAGATTAACTTCTCTCTGCCGCCGCTTTCTTTTTAACATTTATGCAAAATCTCTTGACATCTGCCTTGCTTTGCATTAAAATAACAAGTGATGTATAACAATAACTATATTAACGGAGGTGCGTTATGCCGCCTAAAGTAAAAGTGACAAAAGAAGATATTATAAATGCCGCCGTTGACATTGTGCGCAATAGTGGAGCACAAGCAATCAATGCAAGAGCGATTGCTTCTGTATTGAATTGCTCAACACAGCCAGTGTTCTCCAACTTCGCCACGATGGATGAACTACGTCTTGCCGTTGTAGAAAAAGCGGACATATTGTGTCAGGGGTATATGCAGCGAGAAGTTGATGGTGGAAAGTTTCCTGCTTATAAGGCAAACGGTATGGCTTACATACGATTTGCCAAAGAAGAAAAAGAACTGTTTAAACTTCTATATATGCGTGACCGTTCAAGTGAATTGATTCCAGAAGCAACTGAACAAACCGACAAAATGGAGTTGATTGTCCATAATAATACGGGACTTAGTGGTGCGGATGCGAAATTGTTCCACCTCGAAATGTGGGCGTATGTTCACGGAATTGCTACGATGTTTGCAACCGGCTTTTTTGATCTTGATTGGGAGCTTGTCAGCAAAATGCTTACTGATTCCTATCAGGGACTTCGGAAACAATATGGATTGGAGTGATAAATAATGGACGCTATCAAAATTGAAGGTTTAGTCAAAAAATATAAAGATGTAGTTGCGGTTGATAACCTTAACCTTTCTGTTGGCAAAGGAGAATTGCTTTCTTTGCTCGGTGTAAACGGTGCGGGCAAGACTACAACTATTAAAATGCTGTCGTGCCTTACACAACCTACAAGCGGGGATGCTTTTCTTAACGGGAAAAGTATATGCAAGGATGCTGCTGCTGTGAAATCGCTTATTGCCGTTTCTCCGCAGGAAACTGCGGTTGCATCCGGTCTTTCGGTTCGGGAAAATCTTGAGCTAATGTGCGGTGTTCACGGTTTTACAAAGGACAAACAAAATGCGAAAATTGCAGAGCTTAGCGAACTGCTCGGACTTGAATCAGTCAGCAAGAAAAAGGCAGGTAAGCTTTCGGGCGGTTGGCAACGCAGACTTAGCATTGCTATGGCACTTATCAGCGAACCGGAGATATTGTTCCTTGACGAACCTACGCTTGGGCTTGATGTGCTTGCCCGAAGCGATTTGTGGGATTTGATTCGTTCTCTTAAAGGGAATGTAACCATTATTCTTACAACACATTATATGGAAGAAGCAGAAGCTTTGTCTGACCGTATCGCAATTATGAAAGACGGCAAACTACTCATCTGTGATACTGCTGCCAAGATAAAAGAAACCGCCGACACGGATAATTTTGAGCAAGCCTTTGTACGTATTGTTAAGGGGGTGGCAAATTGAAAATGCTTACATTTGCAAACAGAAACACAAAAGAAATATTACGAGATCCGCTGACTCTTTTCTTTGGACTCGGATTTCCTCTCGTCTTAATTTTTTTATTAAGTGCTATACAAGTAAATATCCCCGTGGAGTTATTTGAAATACAGCACCTAACTCCGGGTATAACAGTTTTCGGTTTGGCATTTATGACGTTATTTTCGGCTACCATTATCGCAAAAGACAGAGGTAGTTCGTTGCTTCAGCGTTTATATACAACACCACTGACTCCGATGGACTTTATTCTCGGCTACACTTTGCCTATTATTCCAATTTCTATCGCTCAATGTGTTATTTGCTACATCGCCGCAATCCTTCTCGGACTAAATATTACGGTAAATATTTTATATGCTGTCGTGTTCATTATCCCCGTATCAATCCTCTACATTGCTTTGGGGCTTCTTTGCGGAAGCGTGTTTACCGATAAGCAAGTCGGCGGCATTTGCGGTGCTTTACTTACCAACCTTTCAGCGTGGCTGTCTGGCGTATGGTTTGATCTTAACCTCGTGGGAGGTGTTTTTAAGAAAATTTCTTATGCGCTTCCGTTTGTTCACGCTGTGGATATGGAACGTGCGGTACTCGTAGGTGATTTTGCAGGGGTTTTTCCTCATCTTTGGTGGGTGCTCGGATATGCAGTTGTACTGCTCATATTGGCGGTATTACTGTTCCTACGGCAGATGAAACAACAGTAATAAACCCTAATATCGCAAAACCTCTTGAATTTCTAAGCAAAACAGTTTATAATATACTCGTATGAAATTCCAGATTATCCACGGTAAAATTATTCTTGTTATCAATGTCGATAACAAAATGATAACAAGGGCGGTTTAACACAGGATAATACAGATACATCGTGTATCAAAAAAATCAAGACTAACGAGAAGTAAAAATACATAAACAGAATTGTTTAGTCTTGGTCGAGTGGGAATAATACCAACTAAATATAGATCATCATCAGTAGCAGGCAGTGGTTTTCATTGCCTGCTATTATTCTTGTGTTTTGTAAGTATATTTCGGTTGTTAAAAAAGTATGCAGATTGAGATAACAAGCTGAAATGTATACTTTTCGCTTTTCAAATATTAGTATTTATGGTATACTGTTGAGGAAGGATATGATTCAGGAGGGTTATAATGATTGAAAAAATAATTAATGGAACAAATGATGTGCTATATAGTTACGTGCTTATAATTCTTTTGGTGCTGGGTGGTATATATTTTACTGTTCGCACACGATTTGCACAGTTTAGGCTATTGGGGCAACAGTTTAAAGCTGTAACCGAGAAGACCGATAAAAACAGTGTTTCATCCTTTCAGGCATTAATGGTATCTACTGCGTCGCGCGTTGGCACCGGTAACATCATTGGTGTTGCAACTGCGCTTTGTGTTGGCGGCTTCGGTAGCATCTTTTGGATGTGGGTTATTGCTATAATTGGTGCGGCATCTGCATTTGTTGAGAGCACATTGGCTCAAATATACAAAAAACGAGGCATTAATGGCTGCTACGGCGGCCCTGCTTATTACATTGAAGCGGCAACAAAACGAAAAGGCCTTGCAATTATATTCTCAATTTTTTTGATTTTAACCTATGGCTTTGGTTTTAATATGTTGGCATCATATAATTTGCAGGCAACATTTTCGTCTTACGGCTTTTATAACGAAAAGTACACCCCTTGGATAATAGGCCTTGTAATTGCGGCTCTTGTGGGGTACTGCCTTATAGGTGGCGGCAAGCGTTTAGTATCGGTTACGAGCTTTTTGGTTCCTGTTATGGGCGCGCTTTATATCATCGTTGCTATAGTAATAGTGTTTATAAATATAAAAATTTTACCCGACGTGTTCAAGCAAATTTTTGAAGGTGCGTTTGATTTTAAGGCTATCTTCGGCGGCTTTAGCGGTTCGTGCGTTATGTATGGCATAAAACGAGGATTATTCTCGAACGAGGCGGGTGTTGGTTCTGCGCCTAATGCATCAGCTTCTGCAGAGGTTTCTCACCCCGCAAAACAGGGTTTGGTTCAGGTGTTGTCGGTATTTATTGACACACTGCTTGTATGCACCGCAACTGCGTTTATGTGTATGACCTCGGGTGTTACACCACCTGCCAGCAGCGACCAAGCTGCTTCCTATGTTCAAGCATCGCTTAGTTCAACGCTTGGTAAAGCGGGCCCTATATTTGTAACGGTGGCAATGATATTGTTCGCATTTACAACGTTGCTTGGCAACCTTTTTTATGTTGATAAAACTATAAATTATTTAATTGGCAAAGAACCTACTAAAACTGTTAGAAACATTTGCTACGTTGTGGCATCGTTGGTTATTTTCATCGGTGCAGGCTTAAGCGCTGATTTGCTTTGGGGTATTGCAGATATTATGATGGGCGGCATGACAATAATCAACATCCCCATAATAATATATCTTGGTAAGTATGCAATACGCGCGCTTAAAGATTATGAGAAACAGCTGAAAAAGGGTGGGGAAATAACCTTTAAAACAAAAGATATCGACCTGCCTCACAAAACTGATTATTGGAATTAAATCCATAAACTATTACATAAATATATAACATATTATAGCGGCGAGGAGTTTTATCCCCTTGCCGCTTTTTTGTTAAACACTATTGACAAAACTAATACTTCGTGATACGATGTATTACGCAAAGGGAGGTATACTATGGATATACAGTTAAAACGTGGCCTTTTAGATGTTTGCGTATTGGCCGCTATTAAAAATGAAGATTCATACGGTTATAAGATAATTAAAGATACGAAACCGTATATTGAACTGTCGGAATCAACATTATATACCATCCTTAAGCGTTTAGAAACTGCGAATATGCTTAGCGTTCGCACCGCAGAGCACGGCGGCAGATTGCGCAAATATTATCACATTACCGATGCGGGGGTTAAACGCATTGAGGATTTTAAATGTGAATGGAAAGAAATTATGTCGATATACAGGTTCGTAACAAAGGGGGATGAAACACATGAGTAAACAAGAATTTCTAACACAGCTGCGCGAAGGGTTGAAAGGCTTGCCTCATGATGAAATTGAAGAACGCTTAAACTTTTACAGCGAAATGATTGACGACCGAATAGAAGATGGTATTTTAGAAGATGATGCGGTTGCAGAAGTTGGTGCTACCAATGAAATTGTTGAACAGGTGATATCAGATATTCCTCTTGCAAAACTTGCCAAGGAAAGAATCAAGCCGAAAAGGCGCTTGAAAACATGGGAAATAGTGCTTTTGGTGCTTGGGTTTCCGGTATGGCTTCCTCTTTTGATTGCCGCGTTTGCTGTTGTTCTTTCGGTTTATGTGGTGATTTGGGCGGTGGTGATTTGCTTGTGGGCTGCATTTGCTTCGGTTGCCGGTTGCGCTATTGCAGGTGTAGTTGGAGGCGCTACTATTGCGTTTAGCGGCAATTGCCAGGTGGGGATTGCAATTATTGGCGCTGGAATTGTTTGCGCAGGCCTTTCAATTTTCTTGTTTTATGGGTGCAAGGCTGCAACAAAAGTTCTTGTTTCACTAACGAAGAAACTTCTAATATGGGTTAAGAACTGCTTAATTAAAAAGGGGGTAGCGTAATAGTGAAAAATATGAGATGTTGGCTTATTATAGCAACTTTGCTTATATTGATTGGATGCGTAATTTTCGCGGGAGTGATGACAATGTTTAAATGGGATTTTACAAAATTTCAAACTACTAAGTTTGAAACCAATAATTATCAAATTACTGAGGATTACAAAAACATATCAATTATTGCAGATGTTGCAGATATTGTGTTTGTGCCTTCTGAAACCTTGAAAAGCTCGGTGGTTTGTTACGAACAAAAAAACGCAAGGCATTCTGTTAAGGTGAATAATGGCACTCTTGAAATTGAGATTGTAGACACGAGAAAGTGGTATGAACATATTGGCATTAATTTTGGCACACCAAAAATAACTGTATGCATCCCACAAGGTGAATATGGTGCACTTTCGGTAAAATCAAGCACGGGTGACGTGAAAATACCCGAAGATTTTAACTTTAAAAGCATTAATATATCAGAAAGCACAGGGGATGTAACAAACGGTGCCTCGGCTTTAGAAGAAATTAAAATAAAAACGAGCACGGGCGATATATGTGTTGAAAATGTGTCTGCAGGAGCAATTCAGCTTTCGGTTACAACGGGCAAGGTTACGGCAGAGTCGATAACCTGCGCGGGTGATTTTGAAGTTAATGTTTCCACCGGGAAAGCTGATTTAAGCAATATTGCGTGTAAAAATGTTATTTCAAGCGGAAGCACGGGTGATATCAGGTTAAAGAATGTTGTTGCTGCAGAAGCTTTTTCTATTAAAAGAAGCACGGGTGATATACGGCTTGATGGTTGCGATGCTTCTGAATTATTTATAGAAACCGATACAGGAGATGTTTCGGGAAGTTTACTTACAGAAAAGGTTTTCATAACCAAAGCCGATACAGGGGATGTGGATGTTCCGAAAACTATAACGGGCGGCAAATGTGAGATTATAACAGATACAGGTGATATTAAGATTAAAATTCAGTAGGAAATAGGCAAGGCTAAATTTTACCAAATTAAAATTTAACGGCGGCAGTGAGATGGCTCTCTCTGCCGCTGAATATTTTAATAGTATTTAATATATAATAAATGATTGAAGAGTTTAGGAATGAAAAAGAGTTTTATATGGAGGTTTCTCAAAACATCTTGCGTTCTATACTTATGTATATACTAAGCATAATTAACACTAAAGAAGCAAAACCCATGCAGTTGATTTCCCCTAATAAAAATATTGAAAAAGCTGTTAAATTTATAGAAGAAAATCATAGGTAATATATAACCCCTGATGATGCGGCGAAGAAATGCTATGTTGATAAATTTTATTTGGCTTAGCAATTTACAAAATATAACGGGATAAGTGTTGGTAAGTATATTCTAAATCTGTGAATTAACGAGGCGCTCAGGTTGTTAAAGGAAACTGAATTTACGGTTAATGAGATATCTCAAATGTCTGGGTTTTGTTATGTTAGTTATGTTTTTAGTATATTTATATGCCGTAGGATAGGGATACAGGGTCAATAAACAGGCCGATTTTAGGTTGCACGTAGGTAAATACAACAAATAAAAGAAGAATAAAGCAGATCGCAGCAAACGCGGCGGTTGAATTGCAGGCGGTGGTTTTTCTATTTAAAAACCTTGTTTCGAAAATATAGGCTGCGGCGGCAGAAATGAAAAATATTGCAATATTTATCCAGTCCACCGTAAAACCGAGAATGCCCTTATAGGTGTAGAAAAGAACAGGTATCAAGATAAGCCCTAATAATATCCCAAAAAGCTTTGCACACCAAAAGTTTTGATGCTCTTTGCCAATAAAAACGCTTTCTACCAAAGCGAAAACAAACATGGGAAAAAACAAAATTTTCATATGTTCCCATGTTGATTCATTAACGGCTGAAAACGGCGCTAAAAACGGGCTTTGACCGCTTAAATCATATGCGAAATGAAGCAGTGTTCCAAAGATTGCGGTGAATATAAATCCTGCTATTTGCCAGCGTGTTAAGGCTTTTTTCATACAGCACCTCCACATTTTCTTAAAAATAAATATATGCAAAAGTGGGGCTTATATGCTAAAAAACAGCGGTTAGGATTTGTTATCCTTACCGCTGATTTTTCCTTATTTATTTTTAGTTTTTTTAGATTTAAAAATCTGTTGCCTGAAAAGTATTATATTCATAACCAAGAAAAATACAATAAATATTATCATTGTTAAAATCGGTTTAACGGGGGCAAGGGTTGCCAAGAACATCATGGGGAAACCGAAAACAATGGCGGGGAAGTTTTGATAAACCATATTATCAGCCGCCGGTGTTTTAAAATCGCCGTCGATCTCGCGCAGGAGTATTATACCTGTGCTTGCAGTACCGGTGAGCATGCCATACATTGTGAGGAACTGTTCTTCAACGTAATCTTTAAATAGAACCTTTGCAACAATGCGGTTGTAAATATAGGTGATAACCGCACCCACAACGCCGAGAATGAGGATAATGCCCCAATAGTTCTCTAAAATATCAAGGCGGATTGCCGCAATACCTGCAACCACCATAATATCAAAGAAAAAGTTGCTAACACGGGTCATAAGGAAGTTGTTGGTGTATTTCTTTTTAATAGCTCTTTTCTTGTGAAGGAAATTGAGAATAACCTTAATAAGCGTTGCCGTTAACACGCCTATAAGGAAGTTGAAACCATAAATAACCGACTTCATTCCGGGGAGTAGGCTTCCAAGCGCAAACATTAACAAATATGCTGCAACGTAGGCCACCATAATGAGTGCAATTTGAACTGTCATTTTATCTATGCTTTCCTGCATGGGAATTTCGCTTTCGGATTCAATTTCATCAGAGTGTAAGCTTCCGTCGGAGCGTTTTGAAATAACAAGTTTATTCTTCTTTTTCATAATATTAAGGTGAATAACGCCGCCAATACTTGCCGATAAGAAACCGAGCGCCGCAATAGTCAGGCCAAAGCTTGCTCCTCCTGAAAAACCGTTGTCGGCTTCATATATTCTGCCGTAGTTTAAGGCTTGGCCTGTGCCTTGGCCGTAGCCGAAGGGGAGAAGCACTCCGGCTGCAGAAAAGAAATCTTTAATTACAAGCGCCGCTATGAGGGTAATCCCAAAGCCTACAATTGCCTGAATTAAATAGGTTGATACAGTTGTAACGCCTGTGTTAAAAATTTCGGTGGAACGCTGTTTTGTAAGTTTTCCGCCGGTTGTTTTAAAGGCTGATGCTATAAAACCTAAAGCCAAAGTGTGGTAGGTTATTATTTCAAGGTTAGAGGTTCCTTTGCCGTTGAAAATTGAGGCATCGAACATCACATCACCGGTTATTGCCTTGTAAATCGCCGCAACTATTAAAAGAATTGCGCCGCCGAGAACCGAAGTTGGTATGAGTGAATTCTGCAGGAACGGAATAGTCTTTTTTAATATATTTCCAACAAGCAAGCTGCCAAGTAGTGCTGCAAAAAGTAATATCCAGCTCCAAACACTAAAGTCCCAAAAATTTTCCATTTTCATCGCCCTTTACAATATTTTTGTTTCTATGATAAATATGCACATATTTTAATGCATTAAAACGTTTGCTACCCTTAACCTGATAGATTTTTCCGCCGTGGTATATGTTTAATTTGTTTCTTCCAAGAACGGTAACGGCAGAGGTTTCGCTGAAATCAAAGTTAAAATCGTGTTCAGGAGTTTTAGCTGTAATGCGGTTCCCATAAAGTGATATCTCGGCGCCTTTAGCAATCGGCTTTTTGCGCTCGCACGGGATAACCTCTGATAAATTCACTGTTTCGGTGTACATAGGTTCATTATCATAAAGCCTAACATCTAATTTGTTTATAAAATCGCTTTGGTAATCATACCAGTCGGCAACAAAGTTTAAGGGGAAGTTAAATCCAACACCTTTAAGTTCTTTGGTTTTGGTGTAACGAATTTGCTTGCCGCATTTTTTGCACTCAATAATGTCGCCATGGCTTTCAAAGGACGAAAGACCGCAATCAGGGCAAACATAAACAGCGCGTTCAAGGTATTCGGCACATTTTTTATGTTTAAACTCGCCGTCGGCCACTGCTTCGTTAACATATAAACCCTCTTCGATAATCGAAAGGAGTTCATCGTTTGATAATGAGGCAATCTCTTCGGGGGATAAAACGCGTGAAAAATATGCGCGCATTTTACCTTTTCGAATAACATCGCTCCACCTTGGCTCTGTGCCGTAGCCGCCTTCTATTCGGAAGAGTGCAACAGGGAGCTTTAATTTTTTAGCAAGTGTTACAACAGCTGGGTTCATATATTCGGTTCGGCCGCTATATGTTCGGTTGCCTTCGGGGGCTATACATATTGTTCCGCCTTCATTTGCAACGCGGATGCAATTAAGTATTGCCTTAACATCGCTTGTTTGCTTTTTAATAGGTATAGGAGCAATTAAATAATTAATAACCTTTGAAACCCAGCCATTAGAGAATATATCCTCTGTTGCAAGGTAATAAACCGAACCTTTAAATGCTATACCAACAAAGAATTGGTCGAACGGGGTTTGGTGATTCAGCAGTATAAGGTAGGGGCGCTTTTCTTGGTTTTTAAGGCGCTCAATTTTAATGCCGTAACGAATGAGTATGTAAGGTGTTAGCACAACATAAAGAATATTCCTAACTATTTTATGGCGAAGTTTTATCCACTTTTTCTTTTTGTTTGACTTCGGCTTTGGCTTTAGCTCCTGCTTCGGCTTTAGCTCTTGCTTTTCTTTTACTATCATACTATCTCCTAAACCTTTAGTTAATTTTTTGCCGTACAACTATGTACATAATACTATAAATTAAGGTTACCGTCAACCCGAAATTGACACGGTTATTGCGGTTTCGACAAAAACAAACAGCGCGAATTTAATGGCTATTGAAATTTATGAAAAAATAGTTTAAAACATATATAAAAGTATAATAAAATTTGGTGGAGTTATGGTAAGATTAGCAACAGTTGGAACAAGTGGCATTTGCGAAAGTTTCTTAGGCGGTGCCGCTATTACAAATGAATATAAACTCGCTTCGGTTTATTCAAGAAGTTATGAAAAGGGCAGAGCATTTGCCGAAAAGTTTGGGTGCGAAACGGTGTTTACATCGCTTGAAAAAATGGCAAAAAGCGATTTAATTGATGCGGTTTACATTGCATCACCTAATGTGTTTCACGTGCCGCAAAGCCGTTTGTTTTTAGAAAACGGCAAGCACGTTTTATGTGAAAAGCCGATTGTTACAAATTCGGCCGATTACCTTGAGCTTAAAACCTTGGCAAACCAAAAAGGGCTTATATATATGGAAGCCATTATCCCTCGGCACATAAGCGCATACGGTGATGTTCACAAGGCTTTAAAAGAAATAGGCAAAATAACCTCTGCCGAAATTAAATATAACCAACGCTCAAGCAGAATGGATGCCTTTTTAAGGGGTGAGCAGGTTAACATATTTGATATGTCGCTTCACGCGGGTGCGCTTATGGATTTAGGTGTTTACTGTGTATATGGTGCAGTTGACCTGCTTGGTGTTCCAAAAGGAATTACGGCGCAAAAAAATCTGCTTTGGGGCGGAGCAGATGGGTCGGGTGAAATATATTTTAATTATGAAGATTTTAATGCAGTGTTGTCTTACAGTAAAGTAGACAATGCGCCTTCGGTTAGCAAAATTGTGGGTGAAAACGGCGTTTTAGAGATTGAAATGATTTCGCAGTATGCAGGGGTGTATCTAATTAAAAACGGTAAAAAAACGTTGATTGCTGGCCATTTAAGCAAAGCGGAACAAATGAGCCATGAAGCAGCCTGTTTTGCTGATTATATTAAGAGTTTTGAAGAAAATAAAGACGATTATATTAAAGCTTCTAACCTTTGCCTTAATGTTCATGAGTGTATGGATAAAGTAAAAACGGCTGCCGGACTTATTTACCCTGAAATGCACTGAAATTTTTTAAATATGTAGGTTTTTGTTGATTTTTCAACAGAAATTGAAACAAAATCAGGATATAATAAAATAAAAATAAAAGAAAGGAATAAAAATTATGTCAGTTCTTGAATTAAATATTAATAATTTTGAATTAGCCCAAAACAGCGAAAAAACTGTTTTGTTAGATTTCTATGCAGATTGGTGCGGCCCTTGCCGAATGGTTTCACCTTTGGTTGACGAAATTGCCGAAGAAAACCCACAGTATTTAGTTGGTAAAATTAACGTTGATGAAGAACCTGAACTTGCCTCTAAATTTGGTGTTTCAAGTATACCAATGCTGGTTGTTATGAGAAACGGCGAAATTGTTAATAAGTCGGTTGGGGCAAAGCCAAAGGCCAAAATTTTGCAAATGTTAGAGGACTAACTCTATGGAACACATTTACGATATGATAATTATCGGCGGCGGCCCTGCAGGCTACACGGCAGGCTTATATGCTGCCCGCGCCGGAATGGATACGCTTTTAATTGAAAAACTGTCGGCTGGGGGGCAAATGGCGCTTACGGGCGATATTGATAACTACCCCGGTTTTGAAGAGGGGATCGACGGATTCACCCTTGGAATGAAAATGCAACAAGGGGCCGAGCGTTTTGGGCTTGAAACTGAATATGACGAGGTTTTATCGGCCCAGCTTTCGGGTAATGTAAAAAAGGTTGTAACCTCAAGCGGTGAGTATTTCACTAAAACCGTTGTTATTTCATCGGGCGCAAACCCGCGCGAATTAGGAATTGCGGGCGAGCAGGATTTAATAGGCAAAGGTGTTCACTACTGCGCCCATTGTGACGGCAGATTCTATAAAGATAAAACCGTTATGGTTGTGGGTGGAGGCAACTCTGCCGCGGCCGATGCGATATATCTTTCGCGCCTTGCTAAAAAGGTGTATATTGTTCACCGAAGAGATGCTTTAAGGGCAACAAAGATATATCACGAGCCGTTAATGTCGGCCGAAAATGTAGAATTTTTATGGAACAGCACCGTAGAGGAATTTATCGCTG
>JAZNGF010000026.1:0-9563 GCA_045576295.1 Acutalibacteraceae bacterium
ATAAAGGAAACAACCAACTAAAACTCAATATTTGTTTTAATGAAGTTTGAAAGCTCGGCAATAGGAAGCCTTACCTGTTCCATACTGTCGCGGTAGCGAACGGTAACGCAACCATCTGTTTCGCTTTCGAAATCGTACGTAATGCAGAATGGTGTTCCGATTTCGTCTTGACGGCGGTAACGCTTACCGATAGAACCGGTTTCGTCGAAATCGATCATATATTCTTTTGAAAGTTCTTCAAACACTTTCATTGCCGAATCTGACAATTTTTTGCTAAGCGGAAGCACAGCAGCCTTAAATGGTGCGAGTGCCGGGTGGAAACGAAGCACTACCCTCTTATCACCCTTATCATCCTCTTCTTCATCATAAGCATCGCAAAGGAACGCAAGAAGAACACGATCGGCACCTAAAGAAGGTTCAACTACATAAGGTATGTAATGTTCGTTGGTTTCGGGATCGAAATATTCAAGGCTCTTTCCGCTTTCATCTTGATGACGGCCAAGGTCGTAATTAGTGCGGTCGGCAATGCCCCAAAGCTCGCCCCATCCGAACGGGAAGAGGAACTCGATATCGGTTGTTGCTTTTGAATAGAAAGAAAGCTCTTCCTTTTCGTGGTCGCGCAGGCGGAGGTTTTCTTCTTTAATTCCTAAAGATAAGAGCCAGTTTTTGCAATAGTCTTTCCAATAATAGAACCATTCAAGGTCGGTGTCGGGCTTGCAGAAGAATTCACATTCCATCTGTTCAAACTCGCGGATACGGAAGATAAAGTTACCCGGTGTGATCTCGTTGCGGAATGATTTACCGATTTGGCAAACGCCAAAAGGTAATTTTTTACGGGTTGTGCGCTGGATGTTAGCATAGTTTACAAAGATACCCTGTGCGGTTTCGGGGCGAAGGTATACTTGGGTTTTAGCGTCTTCAGTTACACCGATAAAGGTTTTGAACATAAGGTTGAATTTACGAATATCGGTGAAATTCTTACCGCCGCATTCAGGGCAGGAAATGCCGTTATCTCTAATGTATTCTTCCATTTGTTCAAAGGTCATACCCTCGGCATGAGCGCCTGCATCTTCAATAAGTTTATCGGCACGGTGCCTTGCGTGGCAATCTTTACAGTCCATAAGCGGATCGGAAAACCCGCCAACGTGGCCGCTTGTAACCCAGGTTTGGGGGTTCATGATGATAGCCGAATCAAGCCCTACGTTATAAGGTGATTCCTGAACGAACTTTTTCCACCAAGCTTTTTTAATGTTGTTTTTAAATTCAACGCCAAGCGGGCCGTAGTCCCAGCTGTTTGAAAGGCCGCCATAGATTTCGCTTCCCGGATAAACAAAACCCCTGCCCTTGGCAAGCGCCACTATCGTATCCATTGTTTTTTCACTGTTGTTCATAAATATCCTCCTATTTTCAAAACCCATTTAAGAATTATTGAGGTTTTTGTTTTTTATTCTTACCTGCAGGTGTGATAACCTGTATATCTTCACGCCTATATGCCTGCACACTTGATTGCTCGTCGTCAGGTTTAACCTTTATAACACCTGTTAAAAGGTTAGCATCGGTTACTACTCCAACGCCGCCGGGGGTTGACACCACCGACCCAACGCGAGGAGTTATGCCCGACAAATGTTCATAGGCATCTTGTTCGTATTTCAAGCAACACATTAATCTTCCGCAGGTGCCCGAAATTTTCTCAGGGTTCAGCGAAAGGTTTTGCTCCTTAGCCATTTTTATTGAAACAGGATGAAATTCGTTTAAAAACCTGTTGCAGCAAAAGGGCTGGCCGCAAATTCCAAGGCCGCCGAGCTTTCTTGCTTCATCGCGCACGCCTATCTGGCGAAGCTCAATTCGGGTTTTAAAGGCCGCCGCCAAATCGCGAACAAGTTCCCTGAAATCAATTCTGTCGTCAGCCGTGAAATTAAAGGTTAACTTTTTATTATTAAACGCAGACTCTACATTTATAAGCTTCATATCAAGGCCGTGCTTTTCGATTTTTGCCTTGCAAATTTCAAAAGCCTTGGCTTCGTTTTTGCGGTTATCTTCGAGCTTTTTAAGGTCGTCGGCCGTGGCGGGGCGAACTATCGGTTTTAAAGGCGCAACAATCTCTGACTCGTTAACCTCGTAATTCGCATGGGTTACAACGCAGCATTCAACGCCTTGGGCAGTATCAACCACCACGTGATCGCCAACCTTAAATTTATGGCCGCTGGGGCTAAAGGAATAGGTGCGCCCTTCACCCCTGAATTTAACGCCTATTATTTCAACCATTTGTAACCTCCGTTAAAAATCTTCGCCAAAAGGCGGCTAATCAAGCACCGACTGCAACCTTAATGCCGTTAAACTTAAAACGAGTTGTGTGTTGCAGTTTGTGTTAAGTTCACTTAAAGATAAATCGATTATTTCGATCATCTCAAGAAGTTCTTTTTGAGAAAATTCTGCTCTGTCTCCCAGGCAGACCTCTTTTAAATTTTGCACAAGCAAGGCTCTTATTTCATTTAATAAAAGCAAAGCAAGAGTCTGCTTTTTTTCGTATTCCGCAAACAGTTTCATTAAGCAGAAGCTGTTTGGATTGATTAAATGCTCAATACACTCTTTCGCCACGGCGAGCAAATTTCCGCCTTCCTCACCCTTTAGAATCACATCGGCGCGGCCGATATTATTCTGAGAAATAGACAGCGCATTTTTTACATCATCAATTGGCAGCTCGCTATATCTCTCCGATAAAAACGCGAGGCCTTCATCAAATTCGGGTTCGGTTAAACTTAATATAACGCAGCGCGAGCGAATGGTTGTTGGCAGTGAAGCCGCACTTTTTACAAGAAGAATAAACATTACTGTCCCAGGCGGTTCTTCAAGCACTTTAAGTAGCGCATTGGCCGCCTCTGCTGTCATTAAATCGGCGTTTTCAAGCACGAAGATTCGGCGTTTTAGTTCAATTGGCATAATATAAGCCTCACGCCGAATTTCGCGCACTGTTTCAACCGAAAACTTCGATTTAGTGGGTGCGTAAACAGAAATGTCGGGGTGGTTAAGCTCACCCGCTAACTCGCACGGGCGGCAGATTCCGCACAGTTTGCTTTCATTTTCGCAAACTGCCGCCGCCGCTATGATCGACGACAGTGTGTGCCTACCTGTTCCCTCTTCACCCTCGATTATAAAGGAGTGAACAAGCCTGCCCGATGAAATCATATCCTGTAAAACCTTTTTTACACGGCTATTACCAACAAGGCGGTTTAACATACCATGCTCCTTCTGCTCATAAACTATTTAAGCACAAAGCCAACCTTTTTCTTAACCTTAGAAAGGGTTCTTTCTGCAATATAGGCTGCCCTTTCGGCGCCTTCTTTATAAATTGCTTCAAGCGAAGCTTTATCTTTAATAATGCGATCATACTCTTCCCTGATTGGGCGAAGTTCTTCAATAACCGCTTCGGCAATGGCAGATTTAAAATCGCCATAACCCTTGCCTGCGAATTCGTTTTCAATTTCCTGCTCGCTCTTGCCTGTAACGGCAGAGTATATTCCTATAAGGTTATTCATTGCAAGGCGACCTTCGCCCACTGCAACGGTGCCTTCTGAATCAGTTACTGCACGTTTGAATTTTCTTGCAATATCATCGGGGCTATCGAGTATAGCAACCCAAGCGTTTACATTCGGGTCGGATTTCGACATTTTCTTGGTGGGATCCTGCAGGCTCATAACGCGTGCGCCCGATTTTGGTATGTAGGGCTCGGGAATTGTGAGAACATCACCATAAATTCCGTTGAAACGCGTTGCAATATCGCGAGTGATTTCAAGGTGCTGCTTTTGGTCGGCCCCCACCGGAACGTAATCGGCGTTATAAAGAAGAATATCAGCCGCCATAAGCGCAGGATATGTGAAAAGTCCTGCATTAACATTATCGGCGTGTTTTCCTGATTTCTCTTTAAACTGGGTCATACGTGCAAGTTCGCCAAACCTTGTAAAGCAGCCTAATATCCAAGCAAGCTCTGCATGCGCCTTAACATGCGACTGGATGAACAAAATGCTTTCCTTTGGGTCGATTCCAAGGCTTAACAAAATAGCCGCTGTGCTGTAAATTTGCTTTCTAAGGTCGGCCGGGACCTGCGAAACCGTAATTGCGTGAAGATCGGCCACTGCGAAAATGCAATCCATTTCGCCGGGCATTGCGCGCCAATTTCGAAGCGCACCTAAATAGTTGCCGAGCGTTAACATTCCGCTTGGCTGTATAGCGCTTAAAACCCTTGGTTTTTTTATAGTATTATCAGGTTGGCACATTGTTATTTCTCCTTGGTATAAAATTAACACCTATGTGCAAAATAAATCCACACGATATATAGGCATATTGATTCATATTAGCATAATATTTTTATCATTATAACACCAACGCGCCATAAGAGCAACAGTTTTTTATACTTTTAGCCACGCGATGAGCGCTAAATTTACTTAATTTTTCAAATGAATTACAGAACTGTAATAATAAAGTGTTTTGAAGGCGACAAAAACTGTGTTATACTGAATTGGAAGTGTAGAGTTTGGGTTTTAAAAAACAAAAAAGCACCGATTTTTATGTGGCATTCAAGGCCTTTTTTATAACAGCATTTTGTTGCCTTCTTGTGTTTTTACTTGTGGCATTTGCAGTTTTGCAAAAAAACGAAAAAACCGAGGGCAAACCCGAAGAATCAACCTCCGCCTCGGGCCACGAAACAGAGTCGATTTTAATTATTTATGATAACGGCGCCAAGCAAAGCTTTGCCGCAATTGTTTTTAACTGGGATGAACCAAGCTACAGTTGCAAGGCCGTTCCCGATAGAACGGTGAACTATAAAGGCGAAACCGATAGTTTTACATCATTTTTACGCCGCAAGGGTTTGACAGGACTTGTAGACGCCTACAACTCTTTTGAAATTTCGAAGGCTTCGGGCTACATTGTGTTCAGCAGCGAATCATTAGCAAAAACCGTTAACCGCTTCGGTGGTATTTTAGATGAAAACAATCTTCGCATAACAGGAAGCGATGCAGCAGAAATGGCAAACTCAGGAAGGGCCGATGAAGTGTTTTCAAAGCTCGCCGAAAGATTTTTTGATGAGCACGGAGCGCTTAGCCTTAAAAACCGTTTTTTATACCTCATTTCGGTTACAGAAAACAATCTTTCTTACACAGAGTTTCACAAAAGACAAAGCCAACTTGAAAAAATCAATTAACATTTAAAGGAGGGAGCATTGGTGAAAAGAATATTAGCCTTAATTTTATCAGCGGCAATAATGTGCCTATTCAGCGGATGCTCCCTGTTTAAGCCTTTAAAAAGCACGTTTCGCGTTCACGGTGGAGAAGAAAGCGGCGTGGTATACACAGAACATTCAACCAGTACCGGCTATACCGACGAAGTTGACACATCACGAAGTTCTGTGCCACACGAAGACGACGATTCGGGTGATTCTTCTGATGATTCAGGCAACAGCCAAATCGCCGCTCAAACAGGCCGGTATTATTATGATAAAATGAATCAGGTGCAACGCGAAGCATACGATGATATTTATAAGGCTGTTTTGAATATGTCGAACAAGCACATACCGCTTAAAGGAGTTACAAACTTCAACGATGTTGTGTTAGCCTACACCGGTGTTCGAAACGACTACCCCGAATTGTTTTGGTTAAACGGAAACTTTAAATGGCATGTTGAAGACGATGTGTTTTCAATTCAAGCAGGGTACTCCTGCACAGTAAAAGAAAAAAACGCTATGAAGCAAGTGCTTGATTCTGCTGTTAATGAATTTTTAAACAGTGTTCCTTCTACCGCTAATGAATACGAGAAGGAACTTGCGGCATTTAGATGGCTAACGGCTCGCGCAACCTACGACAACAAAACCGCGGCCGCTCCCGAAGCTGCCTCAAGCGACCCAAACGCCTTCACAGCTTGGGGTGCAATTGTTAAACGAACAACCCCAAACGGTGGAGGAGCTACTGCAAGCGCAGTTTGCGAAGGGTATTCAAGGGCGTTTACATTGCTTTTATCAAAACTTGGCATTAGATCGACCGTTGTTAGCGGAGCGCTTGATAATGAACCTCATATGTGGAATATAGTAAACATAGGCGGAGAGTGGTATAACGTCGACACAACCGTTTCAGATACGGATAATGCCGAGCGTTACCTTTTATTAAATGTTACCGATGCAGCACTAACCCCCCAATATTCATGGGATGCTGATTTTTACTCAACCAATTTCGACGGAAGTAATATAATAAGCGCTTTTAATTTCAAGTTACCTGCAGCAATATCAAACACCTATAACCACCTATCTATGGCAGGCAGAATGATCGACTTAACCGATATTTCGGCGATAGACGCAAACGTATTAGCCGCCTACCAACGCGGCGAAAACAAATGTGAATTTGCTTTCAACGATTCAACCGAATACACCTACTCGGGCGACACTATTGTTAAAATGATTTCCTATCCGGAATGTGTTTCTTCTGTTATCGCACTAAACCCCGATTTAAATTTTTCAATTTCGGGCATACCGGGAACAAGAGGTTTTATAATTACGTGGAATTAACAAGCAATTTAATACACAGAAAGACCCCTGCCAAGGTTCCTTGGCAGGGGTTAATTGTTTTATTTGCGAATATTAATTAAATGTTACTCCAGCCCAAACAGCACCGCCGGGTGTTGTTTCAAGCTTGGTAAGCCATGTGCCTGTGGGGCGTTTAACGGTAAGTGAAGAAGAACCGTAGCCTGCAAACAAGTTGTCGTAACTATTAACAGCTCCGGTTGTTACGTTAACACCGGTAAAGTCAAATCCTGTAAGGTCAATTGTGTGGTTAGTAAGGCCTATACAGCCATTAAACATTCCCGAAACATCGGTAACATTACTTGTTATACCTGCTTCGAAATTAAGCTCGGTGAGCGAACTGCAACCGTTAAACATATTCTCGGTAGAACCAACAACGGTAGATACATATTTGGCTGTGCTAATATTGCTTAAATCTAACACAAAATCATCTGCTAAACTTACAAGTTTTTCGCAACCATTAAACAAGCCTGCGGCATGAGTTGCATTTGCAAGAGTAAACTTTTGAGTATCATCAGCATCAACACATATAATTCTTGTAAGGTTCTTACATCCGCTGAACATATTATCTACTGTTTTAAAATCTTCGGTTGCAAAGCCTGTTAAATCAATAGTTGTAAGGCTTTCGCAGCCTTCGAACATACTTTTAGCTGTATAAACATTTGTGCTTGCCGATTTATACGGAGTTAAAAACTCAATGTTTTCAAGCTTTGCGCATCCTTTGAACAAGTTGCATAATCCATACTCATAATACAAAGTGTTACCCTGAACCCTGGTAAGATGAAGCTGAAGCTTTCCTAAACTCGTAAGAGAAGAGCAACCCTCAAACATACTGTTTATATATAAAGCATATGCGGTTGTAAAATTATCGCCGAAATCGATTGTTGCAAGGTTGCTACAATCCCTGAACATTCCGTCCAAACGTGAAACGTTCGATGTGTTGAATTTGGTTAAATCAAGACTTTTAAGCGACTTACATTCGCGGAACATATCGTAAAAATAAACGCCGCCCGCCTTTTCTTTGTTAAAAGTTGAAAGGTCGATTGTTTCAAGGCTTGTGCAGCCATAGAACATACCACCAAAGTCATTGCCTGACGAGCAGAAGAATGTCTCGCCAAAATCGATATCGGTTAATGATGTGCAGCCATAGAAAACTCTGTTATATTTATCTTGAGTGGTGCTTTTAAAGCCGGTTAAATCAACCTTTTTTAAGCTAGTGCATTCCTGAAACAGGTTGTTATAGCCGCCGCTTAGGTTTTCGGTAACAAGGCCTGTGAAGTCAACATCATACTCACTGCCAAAGCCTGCCGATGTAATGGTTTTACATCCGCTGAACATACCCGAAATATTGGCAGCTTTTTGGGTGTTTAAATCTTTAAAACTAAAGCCCGTTAGCGATGAACAGTTATAAAACATACCGTTAAACTGAGCAGTATTATCGGTGTGTAAATTGCTAAAATCAACGCTTGTCATACCTGCCATGCCCTCAAACATCTGCGAACAGTTCTTGTTTGCGTAGATAGGCTGTGTTGAACAGATGGTGAACACACCTGTTTCCTTGTTCCAATAAATATCAACAACACCGTTATCTGTAAGTAAATCGGAATTTGCTTCAACCAACACGCCGAGTTTAGCAAGCTCATTAGGGTCGGTTGGTGTTTCAATTATATTAAAACTTTTAACTGCATTAAGCGTACCGGTACTACCACCATAAGAATTATCAACTTTTATAATAGACTGATAAATTCCATCGCGTATATATGAATTGTTATAATCAGTAGGGCCTTTACTTAATGAGGGCACACCCGACTTAACCGTTAAATTTAGCGTAACATTTTGACTCTTTACATATTTAGCATAGGTGGAAACAAACGTGGCGCTTATAAGCAGAGTTACAACTAAAACCGCTGCAATAATAATTGCAATTTTATTTTTAAATAAAAGCTTTAAATTGTTCACAGTTATCCCTCCTTAGTCAATTTGGCTAACAACAATTTCAAGGTCCATATTTGAAAGTGTTGTGTTAAGTCCTGTATCCTCGGCATTCGCAAGCCCAAACACAAGCTGACCATCCGACGAATCACCAGGGGCAATTTTTCCAACGTTCGGGAAGGTATAAACATATTTAACCGTGCCGGATGAAGTATCTTCAACTCGTGTTCCATGATTAACCGGTGTGCCACCATCGGCTGTTGCAGTAATATTAAGAACGCTGGTGTCATATTCGGCGGTCAGTGTTAAAACAAGGGTATACTCAACAGCAACTTCACTATTATTTTCAACCTTAAAATCGTATGTGGCAGGGTCTAAACTTTTTCCCAAATCCATCTCTAAATTTTCGTCAGTCAAGGCATTACCGTTCGTGTCGGTAATGCTAACATCAAACTTTGCAACGCGTGCGCTGTCGCCTGCGGGGTTGCCCTTCGCAATATATTTAGCAAGTGTGAAGCACATAAAAATGTCAACAAGCACTAATATAGCAATCAATATATACATTACAATGCATTTGATTTTTTCTTTTCTGTCGCATTCTTTAAGCGAAAACCAGTTTTTTAATATGGTCATCCTGTTTCCTCCTTTGTTATGTAACTAATCTTGCTAATGTGCCCTATCGTTAGCGTTATTTCTATCGCGTAATTTTCGTTCAATAATAAGTACAATAATAACAAGCGCGCTAATGCCCATAAGAACTATGTATGCATAAAGCATTGTGCGGTCGCCCGTTTCGGGAACGTTCGGGGTGTAGATGTTATCGTCTTCAACATAGATATAAAAACCCATTGTTACGGTTTCAAGGTCAACGTCGGCGTTGCCTATGAATGTGTCGATAACATCCTGCTCGTCGCTCTCATAGAATTCCCAAACCCAGCTTAAATCAAAGTCTTGAATTTGGCCGCCGCCTACAGTTCCTGTAACCGCGCGGATAACGTTTGGCTCAGAAATATAGTTGGGCAAAGTATATTCAGTTGTATCAGTAAAGTTTTCGCCCTTCATA
>JAZNGF010000027.1:0-11986 GCA_045576295.1 Acutalibacteraceae bacterium
TACCTCGGCTAATTGATACATATAAAAATACCGGATGCAATTTGCATTCGGTATTTTTTATTTGCGGCATTTTTGCAAATGTAATATTGAGCTGATCGAAAAGATGTTAAATAAAAAAAGTGATGATATTGAAAGGTTATAATTATGGGTCTTAGAAAGAAAAGAGTAGATAATGCTATTATAACGGATTTGTCAGCATATGGAAATATGAGCATACAAGAACTGGAAGATGAGTTAAAGACAGAGAAAACTCTTCTTGAAGAACTTGAAAACAATGAGCCGAGTGAAAATGATGAAATATCATATAACAACTGGTTAGAAAAATGCTCTGAACAGGAAAATGCAATTTGCATTATAGAGCACATGATAGACCAAAAACAATGATCAATAAGGAATGTAAAAAGTGACAATAGTTAAATTTCTATTGTTTTTAGCTTGTATTTTACTTTTTACAAATGTGAATTGAAAAGTTGTTGAAAAAAGAGCCAAATGAAGATTCAATAGGTACTAAAAAGAATGCTCAAGGTATAGCGAAATGTGCGGAGAATATAATGGAGCTGTTTCTAAACGACGGTAATTGAACTGATTGAGAAGATTTTGAAAGAGAAGTTACAATAAATATAAACTCAATGTCTTCTAAAGGAGAGAACTATGGTTAAATATTGTGAATTTTGCAGAGAACTGCATGATGAAAATCAACTCTGTGAGCGATATAAAAGGGAATTAAAGAAACATCCGCAGTGGTTGTCTGAAGCAACGGAATTTGCTACACTGGCTGCGCAATATCACTTGATAACTTCACAAACTCTTGATAAAACCGCATCTGCGGTTAATAAAGTTTTGAATACCAACCTTTCGTATGAGGGCACTCATCAGGCTTTACATGATATAATGACGTTCAAACAATTGAGTGTTGATGCTTTTGCAAAATCCAGTGTGTTTAGTTCACCCGATTCTGCAAGACGATATCTGGATTCGTTAGAAAACACAAAAGCATTAATGGCAAAGCTTGGCGGTACAAGTAAAGAAGTTGAGGTTATGATGCGTAACAACGGCAGCTTAAAAGGACTGTTTTCGAATACCACTCTATATGGAGAAGCGCAGCATAATATGCCGGGGGTAGACGGTGTCACAAAGGTCTATAAGGTATTTGGCGGTAAAGAGACTCGTTTTAGTGTAAAATCCACACAATACAAGGTTACGCCTGGGCATTCAACTATCGACAGTATTTTTAAATCTATAGAAAACGGTGATTTTGTTCCGGGTGATATTATCGAAGGCACACAAGGATATGAACAAGCGTTTAAGAAAAGATTAGAGCAAGAAATTGCCAAAGCCAACGCATCCGGAAATACACAAAAGGCAGAGATGCTTAAACGCTATGAAAATACTAAAGTAAATGAAAGCGGTACGTCTCAGGATATACGCGCCGACGCTGAGAGGCAAAAAAACAAAATGGCAAAAAATAAAGCATACACTGAAATTACCGGCTCAGAGGTGGCATCGAAGATGCTACAAGGCGCGATAGTCGGTGCGGCGATTTCTCTTTCTGTTTCTTCTTTAACAAACTTTATCAGATATAAAAAAGGTGAACTCAGTGCAAAAGAAGCCTTTAGAGATGTTGGAGAAGATACTGTTAAGGGAGCTTTGGTTGGTGGAACTATGGCGGGTGTTACATTGTTTCTACCGGGTGGAATAATAGGTTTTGCTGCGGGAATGGCGATTGGTGTTTATGTAAGCACTGTGTTTGGAAATGTTCTTGATGAAATTTTCGGAAAGGGATATTATGCAGAATTACTACACGCAGAAGGATACATTGTCGGAACCGCAAAAAATATAGAAGAAATGATGCGTGAGTTTGGAAAGAATGTAATTTCCACACAAAACAATAATCGTGCATCTTCAAAAACATTAGCGGCGATTAATTCGAAAGAAAAAACTGTATCTGATAAGTTGTCAAAATTGGCAGATAGTATGGAGGGGCTATAAAATGGAGAATTATGAACTTCTTTTAACTGCACAGGGCGAAGAGAATATAAGCGAAACGATCGAATGTTTGGTTGAAGCTGTTGAAGAGATATCCAAAGCATCCGAATCTGATTTTAACACCATAAAAAACAAAAAATGGTACAATCGTCTTTGGGAAATGGTCACTTTTAGCAAGGATAATCAGAAAATTCAGGCTCGTGGTGTTGCTAATCTTGCTAAACTTACTGAAATTGTGATGAAAACCATTGTCCTTGTGTCCAAGCAGGGCGCAGAAACTTCTGATTTGCTCAGTCAGGCAATTAAAAAAACAGAAGGCAATCTGGAAAAAATCGAGTGTCTTACCAACAATCAGGTAAAGATTGTAAATGCTATAAAGGAACTCAAGTGGGGATATAAAGAGAGATTGTCCGTTACTGATCTGAGTGTTGAAAAGCGCAATGCTATGTCAGCGGTGTTTTCTAAGTACATAAAAAATATAAATGAAGATATTGCTGAAAACGAGTTCGCACAGAGAATATACGGTTTGATATATTCTTCCTCTGCTCCTGCTGATGTGGATTATAGTATTCTCGACTCTTTTAACGACAATGAGACTATTTTGTTATATCGATTAATTCAATCGTATTATTATGTGGCTACAAATCAATTTGACGATGATTCTGAAATTTTAGATTTCCTTCGAATCAGCAGAAAAGACGAAAAAATTATCAAAACCGATATTCAAGATACCATCAAATATTTGGGAAAAGAAAATTATATCAGCGCCTTCGATGATGGCTTTGATTATCGTTTTGTTGAAGATGATTCGGTAGAATGGGAAGAAATTACCGGTGCGTTCGAGGAAGAACAGACACCTAACTTTGTCATTTTCGAAGATATAACAATCTCTTCGATGACTCATATAGCAGAAGGTGAAACCTTAGAATACAGGAATAAAAATATAAAAATAGAATCGCTAATACAGTGTTGTGGAACGCTTGTTTTTGAAAACTGCAATATTACATACAATGTTTCAAATGAACTGCTTTCAAAATTTATAAATAGTACTTCTAACAAAAAGGGTGAAATTATTCTTGAAAATTCAGCGGTGTTATTTTCAAAAAATTGTTCATTCACTTGTGAAAGCAAAACAGAGAAATTCTTTATAAATGCCAAAAGTGGTAGCTGTATTTCTTTTGAAAATTGTAAATTTAACGATTGCACTTATTTTATCGGAGATAGAGCAAAAGAATTTCTCTTGGTTAATTCCGAAATTTATAATTGTGCTGAATCTTTTGTGAAACTACATTTTTACAATGACTATAAAAAATGCTGTATAGAGGGAAACACAGTGATTGAAGAGTTATTATCAAGTTATAATAAAACAACGGACTTTATGACTCTGTTTTACATCCATATAGCATATGATGTTAATATGGAATGTTCTATAGTTAATAACTCGATTATTCAAAGAGAAGAGTTCAGAAAAGATTTAGGAGAAAATGCTGCTTATATATATTTCAATCTCCATAATGGAAGTATTTCAAATTGTACATTTATTGGAGCTGAGCGTTGTATAGATGACTGCATAAATATATCTAACTGTATTTTTAAGAATTGTATAAAACCGGTTTCTGTTCGTACTTATGATCATAACGCAAAGATAAATAATTGTCTTTTCCAATCTTGCTCTTATTCTATATCCATTGATTCAAATACTACAGTTTCCGGCTGTAAATTCATCGATTGTAATGGGATGCTTATTAACGGAAATTCGGCATATGAAGGTGGAGGTAAAATTGAGTTTTGTGAAATTCTCGATTATAAAACATCCGGTTCTGGTATTGTGTTGACACGATCAAAAAAGTCTTCTTCGTCAAGCAATTCAATTCAAAATTGTATATTTGACGGTTGCGATTTAAGCGGATATTTAATTTCCTCTAATTGTGCAGAAAAACCGTATGATACTGTTGCTTATGTTCAAAATTGTGAATTTAGAAATTATGACGGTAAATTGATTAAAGAAACAGATTCATATATGGGAATATTTAACGAAGTATCCTATACGGCAATCAAAACCAGCGGATGCATTGGAGTTGGTGATGCCCGTTGCATAAATCCTGTTTGTGACGTTTCGACGAAAGAAGCAGCACTTGCTTTTGCAGAAAAAATAGGAGCAAGCATAAATAGGTAAATATTGAATATTATACAAAGCTCGTCTGTTGTAAAGCAGGCGAGTTTTGTTTTATAAAAAACAATAAATCTAAAACAAGTAGGGCAAGGCGTGAAATACTACTTAATTGGATTTTTCAGTGTATTTGGTCTTCTAATCGGAGCAGATGCACTACTTGAAAGGTCGAAAAGGAGGAAAGAAAAATGATAGCATTATTTCTAAAACTATCAAAGACGGCGTTAGAAGCGTTCAGTATGGGAGCAAGTGCTGCTATTTCATCACTTCTAAAAGCGATTTTGATAAACATTTAGATTTTGGCTTCTCGATACCGATTGATGAAAGCCGCTTTGAATGGATAGAATGTATTGAACACGGTTTTGTAAATTCCTGCATTGTTTTGGATAATGACAGAGCGATAAACATTGTAGGACGAAAAAAATATTTTGAACATCTAATTTGTTGCAGATTACGTTGACGTAGACGGCAACTTTGTTGATGATCAGTTAATCGGTCAAAAGGTTGTTTTTTCGGTTGAAGACGGTGCGAAAGATGCTAATATGAACCTGCGCTCGCGTGTTGTAATGATAAAAGCAATCTAATTGCCAATTTAAGTTCCCGGTAATAGACAATATCGGAAAGTTACCGGAGGAATGAGAATGTGCGAGCATCCTTCGGCTTGTGGTTATACCACATTGCTCTCAAATAATAGGTTGGAGAAAGGCTGGCCAAAGCTTTGAGTGCATATTATGATAATGATATACCTCCTATCATATATTGAAGTAGGGGGTGTTAGTAACGAAATACAAACAATATAATCTCGGTGATATTTCAGCAGTAGATAAGCCGGAGCATGAATTAAGACTATCTACGGCAATAATAATGTCGTTAAAGAATAAAAAGTTGCTAACACAGCAACAAGAAAGATTATGTATAGAAAAACTTGAAGAATTATTTAGAAAAGAAATGAGAATGAGCCGAGAATAACCTCTCGGCTCACACTATATTTTAAGGAGTTGTTTATTTAATGAGTATTAATAAGTATGAGCTTTTGAATCAGGAAAGAAAAATTGAAAACAAGGTGGAACGTGTAGCCGCCTACTGCCGTGTAAGCACTGACAACAGAGACCAAGCAAATTCGTTTGAAAGCCAGCAAAAGTATTTCAGAGAGTATATTGAAAAGCATCCCGATTGGGAGCTTTGTGAGATTTTCGCAGATAAAGGAGTTTCAGGTACAAGCGTAAAAAAACGTGTGGAGTTTTTGAGAATGATTGAGTGTGCCAAAAACGGAAGCATAGATTTGATTATCACTAAAGAAATCTCACGTTTTGCAAGAAATGTTCTTGACAGTATCAAATACACACGTGAACTTAAAAAATACGGTGTGGGTGTGATTTTTGTTCTTGATAATCTGGATACACGTGACCCTGATGCAGAGTTACGTCTAACAATAATGGCATCTCTTGCGCAGGATGAAAGCAGAAGGACATCAGAGCGTGTAAAATGGGGGCAAAAGCGTAGAATGGAAGACGGAGTTGTATTTGGCCGAACAATGCTTGGCTATGATGTAGAGGATGGTAAAATGACAATAAACGAAGAAGGTGCGGAAATCGTTCGTCTAATCTATCATAAATGCGTAAATGAGGGTAAAGGCTCCCACACCATAGCAAGAGAACTGCGCGAAGAAGGTATAACGCCCCTTACTGCCAAGGAATGGAGTAACACAGTCGTTTTAAGGGTTCTTCGCAATGAAAAGTACTGCGGTGATTTGGTACAGAAAAAAACAATAACTCCCGACTATCTGACCCACGAAAAGAAATATAATCACGGTGAAGAAGAATTCATAATCATCAGAGACCATCACGCCCCTATAATCTCAAGAGAAATGTTTGAAGAAGCTAATCGTATTCTGGATGAACGTTCACTCTCACCGGAAGGAAAAGCTAAACATTCTAACCGCTATCCGTTTTCGGGGAAAATTAAATGTGGTGTTTGCGGTAGCAGTTATGTGGCGAGATACAAAACAAGGAAAGACGGTAGCAAGTATAAGGCGTGGCGTTGTTGTGAAGCAGCAAAGCACGGAAGTAAACATTTCGATAAAGCAGGTAATGAAATAGGCTGTTCAAGTCCAAGTATCCGTAATGAAGAAGCAACACACATTATGTATCTTGCTGTTAAAAACCTGAAATTAAATCGTGAGAAGATTACAAGTAATCTCTTGAAAGTAATAAGGGCTGTTTTGACTGATGGATCGCTGAATATCAATACAAATAAGCTTCAAAAGAAATTGGATGAGCTGAACTATAAACGCGCAAAGTTGCTTGATTTATATATGGATAACAGTATCACGAAAGAGGAATTTGCCATAGAGCGTGAGAAGATTGACAGAGAAATTAGCGGCATCAAAATGCAGATAGACAGTATAACCAATGGAAACGCACTTAAAGCTCAGCAGGAACAGTTGTTTTTTGATGTTGAGAAAAACATAATTGAGCTTTTAAACGGCGTTGAGTACGAGGATGAATTCTACAAACAGATACTTGATAAGCTTGTTGTTGATAAAGACACCGTTGACTTATACTTAAATATTTTACCTGAAAAATGGAGATTCACAGTATCAAAAACTGTGGCTCCTACATACAAGTGGAACACTTTAGAAACGCAAGTTCCAATGTCGGTTAGTAGAGCTTTAAGCTCGGGGTAGGGCATTGAAAAGCGTTGGCTTAAATATCTAAGACTTGCGCTAAGCTCGCCGTCGGGCCCGCCATACTGCTCCATAATTATTGTTGCAAGTTTGGGGTTAGTGGTTTTTATATTAACGGGGTATTGCAGTTTTTTCTGATATTGCCACATTACGCATTAGCACTCCTTTCCCACGGCCAAGGGTTGTTAACCCATTCGAATTTTGTTTCGCCATATATATCCGAGGGGGTTAACGCACCGTATTTTGCTTCGAAAGCCTGCTTTTGCTCACGGGCTTGCCTGTTAAACTTATTTAGCTTTTTTAAAGCCTCGGTGTTATGCTTGTGTGTGTCTAAAAATAAATGTGTCTCCCAAGCGGCGAACTGCGCTGCCGAGAGGTTTAGTAGCTCTTCTTTTCTATCTGTCATTTTATCACTCACCTTGTAAATTTGCCTTCAAAAGGCTTGTATAATTCTTCAAACAATGTGCCGTTGCAAAGTGCGCGTGTTTCATCTTCATACAAATCGCGAAATGCCTGCAATGGAACATACGCCATTGCTATCGGCAGATCTTTAAGCCTATCGTTGCAGAAGTTGTTGCCTGCTGAAGGGTTAACCTTTTCTAAAATATCTATCATTTCTTTCACCTTTATCGTTTTATTGTTTCTGGGGTTTTGGGTGCCTCCTTGTACATTTTATGTTTTTAGAAAATAAATGTTAAATGTGCGCCACCGATGCTGTTTACAAATTAGTGAAAAGCCATTATAATTGACATATAAATTCGTGTTTTCGGAGAAATATATGAAAAAAATAATTATTTATGTTTTAGTTGCTTTGATGTTTTTGCTTACAGGCTGCGAATTTGCAGATAATGGCTCGGTTAAAGCAACCGAAATATTGTTCGACACGGTTGTTGAGATTGAGCTTTTTGGCGCCGATGAAGAACTGTTAGATGAGGCAGTTAAGCTGTGCAAATATTATCACAAGCTGTTCGACCCTAATGACAGTGAAAGCGATGTTTATAAACTTAATAACGCAGGTGGCGAGGCGATTCGAGTGAGCGATGACACCTTGGCAGTTTTAAAAAAATCGATTTTCTATTCTGAACTTAGCGGCGGTATGTTTGATATAACTGTTCGCCCTGTTTCTGTTTTATGGGATTTTGGGGATAATACAGGCGAAATACCTGCTGATGAGGCGATAGGCACTGCTTTAGCGGCGGTCGATTATAACAACATAAACATTCAGGGAGATGCCGTTCAACTTTTAAATTCTGCGCAGATTGATTTTGGCGCCGTTGCAAAAGGGTATATTGCCGACAGGTTGCGCGAGTTATTATATGAAAACGGTTGTAAAAACGCGCTTATAAACATTGGTGGCAACATTTTGTTTTTAGGAAAAAATAAAAATGGCGAAGCCTTTTCGGCAGGAATACAAAAGCCGTTTGGAAAAACAGGGGAAATGTGCGCATATATTAATAATATTTCGGGGCGGTCGGTTGTTAGCAGCGGCAATTATATGCGGTGTTTTGAGAAAAACGGCAGGGTGTATCACCACATTTTAAACCCTAAAAACGGAAACCCCATTGAAAACGAGCTTTCGGCGGTTACTGTGATTTGCGAAAGTTCAGCCGATGCCGACTGCCTTTCAACCGTGTGTTTTGCATTGGGAACACAGAAGGGTAAAGCGCTTATAGAAAGTATAAATGGGGCCGAGGCTGTGTTTATTTTGCAAAACGGCGAAATGGAATACACAAGCGGGCTTGTAAAAACCAAAGATAAATTGCCTCAATTTACATTAAAATGATAATTTACATTAAAATGATAATTCTTCTTTATTTTTTGTGAGTTTTGTTGTATCATAAATAATAGGGTATTTTATATTCAAATTTATTTCAAAATGCAGGAGGGAAGTATGGCAAGAAAGTATTCTGTTCCGCTTAAAAATATTATTAAAGAATTTTCTCTTGAAATGATTAATATGCCTGAAAATGGTGATAATGCTGAAATTTCAAGCGTTGAGGTTAACCGCCCCGGGCTTCAGTTCAGTGGCTATTATGAATATTACGATAACAGCCGAATTCAAATTATTGGCAAAAGCGAAGAAAGCTTTTTAGAGGAGTTTGAATCTGAGGTTTATAACGAGCGAATCAACCATTTTTTCAGCACAAAACCGGTTGTGGTTATAATAACTCGCGGCCTTAAACCCACCGAAACGTTGCTTGAAGCGGCAAAAGAATATGATGTTCCTGTGCTTTCAACCAACGACGGAACCTCTGACTTTATGTCGTCGCTTATAGCCTATTTAAACCTTAACTTAGCGCCCAGAATTATACGCCACGGCGTTCTTGTTGAAGTTTACGGCGAAGGTGTTTTAATTCTTGGTGAAAGCGGCGTTGGTAAAAGCGAAACGGCTATTGAGCTTGTTAAACGTGGGCATCGCCTTATTGCCGATGATGCTGTTGAACTTCGAAGAGTGTCATCAAAATCTATTGTTGGTTCTTCGCCCGAAAACATCCGCCACTTTATTGAGCTTCGCGGCATTGGAATTATCAATGTTAGAAGAATATTCGGTGTTGGTTCGGTAAAACTTTCAACCAAGATAGATTTGGTTATTAACCTTGAACCGTGGGATGCAACTAAGGTTTACGATCGCATGGGGCTTGATGAGCAGGTTACAGATATTTTGGCGCTTAAAATTCCATCGCTTACAATCCCTGTAAAACCCGGCCGAAACCTGGCAGTTATTATTGAGGTTGCTTCAATGAACAACCGCCAGAAAAAGCTTGGTTACAATGCAGCTAATGAACTGCTTAAAAGGCTTGAAATCAGCGCCGCAGGTGGAGATGGCGGCCCTGATGACCAAACCGATTGGAACGCTTATTATTGATTTTTAATTTCAAGTAAAAATATAAATACGCAGCCGCTTTCGCGGCGGAAGGAGATAAAAAATGTATTATGTAGGAATTGACCTTGGAGGAACAAACATCGCAACAGGAATTGTTGATGAGAATTACAACATTATAGCAAAGGCTAACCTTAAAACCAACAGCCCACGCCCTGCTGAAGAGATTGCCGATGATATGGCAAAAACCGTTATGATGGCGGCCGAGAGCGCAGGCATTGAACTGAGCGAGATTGAATTCGTTGGCGTTGGCTCGCCCGGTAGTATTGACCCATTTGGTGGCATAATTACAAATGCCAGCAACCTTCAGTTTAAAAATGTTCCTATAGTTAAAATGCTTGAAGAACGCCTTCCGGGTGTGAAAGTTGGCGTTGAGAACGATGCTAATGCAGCCGCATACGGCGAGATGATTGCAGGCGCAGGAAGGGGCACTAACGACTTTATTGCTATAACACTTGGCACAGGCGTTGGCGGCGGCGTTATTGTTGGCGGTAAAATGCTTGTTGGCTCTAACTTCTCGGGCGCTGAGGTTGGGCATATGGTTATTTTAATGGACGGTGAGCATTGCACCTGCGGAAGAAAAGGCTGCTTTGAAGCCTACGCTTCTGCAACTGCGCTTATTCGCCAAACTAAGTCCGCAATGGAAGCAAACCCTGATAGCAAAATGTGGGAGCTTGTTGATGGTAATATCGACCGCACAAGCGGCAGAACATCGTTTGATGCTATGCGACTCGGCGATGAAACAGCGGCTGCGGTTGTTCAGAGATACTGCGAATATATCGGATGCGGTGTTACTAATATGATTAACATATTCCAGCCCGAAGTTTTGTGCATCGGTGGCGGAATTTCAAACGAAAAGGAAACACTTTTAGCGCCTGTTAGAAAATTTGTTGAAGCAAACAGATTCCCATCAGGCCTTGAAAAGCAAACTGTTATTAAGGCTGCCGAGCTTGGAAACGATGCCGGCATTATTGGTGCAGCATTCCTTAGAAGGCTTTATAATTAGTTTCGAGTTATAAATTTGCTTTTTATTTAGGTTAGTTAGGGTGATTTTATTGAAAGATTACACTTGCGTTTTAGAGTTTTTATCGCAAATTAATTGCCCTGTAAGCTTGGGCGAGCCTATGAGCCGCTACACAACCTTTGGGATTGGCGGAAAGGCTGATGTTTTTGTTTCGGTTTCTTCTGCCGAAACACTAAAAAAAGTTGTGAGTTTTTTAAACGACCACGCCATTACATTTATGGTAATAGGCAACGGTTCTAATTTATTAGTGGCCGATGAAGGTGTTCGTGGTGTTGTGCTTCACCTTTGCGGTAATGGTTCTTCTGTTGAGGTGGATGGAGAGCGAATAACCTGTTTTGCAGGTGAAAAGTTAGCGGCGGTTTGCACAGCGGCGCTTAACAACAGCCTTTCGGGGCTTGAGTTTGCCTGGGGTATACCTGCAAGCGTTGGCGGCGCGGTTTATATGAACGCAGGTGCTTATATTTCTGAAATGAGCGCTGTTGTTGAAAGTGTTACGTCTATAACCCCAAAGGGCGAAACTATTGTTAGAAACAGTGGAGATTTTGATTTTTCATATCGCCACAGCCGTTACCAAAAAAGCGAAGAAATTATAGCCGAGGTTACTTTTAAGTTAACTCAGGGTGAAAGCGCCAAAATTAAGGCTATGATGGATGATTTTATTTCGCGCCGAAAGGATAAGCAACCGCTTGAATTCCCAAGTGCCGGAAGCACATTTAAACGCCCGAATGGCGGTTTTGCCGCCGCAATGATTGATGAATGCGGGCTTAAGGGAACAAGGGTTGGCGGCGCCGAGGTTAGCTGCAAGCATGCAGGCTTTGTTGTGAACGTTGGCGGTGCTACAAGCCGCGATGTTAAAGAACTTATAAAAATTATTCAAGATAAAGTTTATAAAGAAAATGGCATTATGTTAGAGCCAGAGGTTATTTTTGTTGATTAACAGGTGAGGGAAATGGAACTTTTAATTATTTCGGGAATGTCGGGAGCGGGCAAATCAAATGCAGCTAATGCGCTTGAGGATATTGGCTTTTACTGCATTGATAATATTCCACCTGCCTTAATTTACGATTTTGCAAAGCTTTTAAAAAGCGGTAAAAGCGAGGTTTCGCGCGTTGCTATTGTAACCGATATTAGGGGTGGCAGCGTTATTACCGAAATTGACGATGTGCTTGCAAAGCTCGATAGAGATAATATACCTTACAAAATTTTGTTCCTTGACGCTAACGATGAATGCCTTATGCG
>JAZNGF010000028.1:0-36839 GCA_045576295.1 Acutalibacteraceae bacterium
ATTCTCACCCGGATTACTCCAAGTGAAAATACCCTCTTTCGTTGTTTAATTTTCAAGGTCCGCCCACTGCTCTCCTGAACAGTGCCTGATTATCTTACCACACACATAACGCTTTGTCAAGCACTTTTTTAAAGTTTTTTACATTTTTTTGATTTTTTTGGTTTTATTATTTCCTGGGCCAAAAAGCAGAAAGGCACCGCCATTTTTTGACGGTGCTTTTCAGAAATACATATTGATTTACGATATTTTTAAACGCAGGCGAAGTTTATCGGCGATCATTGCAATAAACTCACTATTTGTTGGTTTACCCTTTTCGTTGTGGATGGTATAACCAAAATAGGAATTGAGAATATCAACATCACCCCTATCCCACGCAACCTCAATTGCGTGGCGTATTGCTCTTTCAACACGTGAGGCAGTTGTGTTATGCTTTTTCGCAACCGTTGGATAAAGCACCTTGGTAACAGAATTGATAACATCGGCGTTTTTCACCGACATAATTATCGCTTCACGCAGGTAGTGGTAACCTTTAATATGCGCCGGCACACCGATTTGATGGATGATTTCGGTAATCATTAATTCTAAATCACTGTCTGTTACATTGTCGGTCTTTGGGCGAGTTATGTTACTTGACTCCCAGCCTGCAATTTGGTTGATCCTTTCAGCAAGCAACCCGAAATCGAAAGGCTTTATAAAATAATAGGATGCACCCGACATTATTGTTTCGTTTTCAAGACGCGGATTATCAAAACTGGACATTGCCATAAACACAGGCGGTGTTTTAATACCGCTTTTCGCGATTTCCGACATTACCCCCATTAAATCCTTACCCGGCATAAACACATCTGCCAAAACAACATCTGGCGAATAAGCATGAATTTTTGAAACAACCTCAACACCGTCTTTTGCGCAAAAAAGCGTGTCCATTCCATAATTATTTAGGGCTTTCGAGCAGGCCTGACCAAATTCGGCAGCATCATCCGCAATTAATACTTTTAATCTCTTTAACATGCAATTTTTCCTCCAAATTATTAATGTAACTATAATTTACCATAATTTGGTATGTATTGCAAGACTTATTTTACTATTTTTTGGTAATTATTCGTTCTTTTCGTAGCACTAAGCGTTTTTGCAATGGTGATGCCATACTTTTTCTCAATTAACTTATCACTAATAATTCTTAAACGAAAGGTTTATATCAACACGTCCCCTAATGCCATCTACTGTTCCGCTGCTTGTGCACTGCCACATTGTATAATCGCGCGGATAGTTGGTTTTGAGGGTGTAGTGGGCAAGCCAAAAATCGTATTTTTCAATTTCGGAATACACCCAATGACTGTTAACAGCAGAAGCACTGGCATACAACACAGGCTTATACCCTGCTTGCTCCACATAATCTAAAAATGCTCTTGTATTCTGTGAAAGCTGCAACCTCGAAAGGCCCGATGCACGTGTTGTGTCACGATTATAAAACTCCTCATAATCATATGCAACAGGGTAAGAGATTTTGTATTTACTGATTTGCGACACTACCCAACGCGCCTCCTCTTCGGCTTCATCTTTATTAATTGCCGTTGAATAAAAATAAACACCAACCTTAATTCCATTCTTTATAGCGTTGGATATATTATACTCAAAGGTTGGATCAACGTATATTTTGCCGTCGCCAGGGTCGTAACTGCGATAGCCACACCTGATTATTGCGAAATCTACGCCGTTGGCCGCAACCTTTGCCCAATCAATCTTACCTTGCCAAACCGATACGTCAATTCCAACAGCAACCTCTTTAGAAGAAAGGCCGTGGGCTTCATCCACAGTAAGATTTGCCGCCTCACCATAGTCGCCTGAAATATGATATTCCGAATCAATCTCGGTATATATTTCCTCTTTTATAATTTCATCGCCGCCAAAAAAAACCACCTTGGTGTTATCCACAGAAACAACACTTTGAGTAACTATAATTATAACTAAGATAACCGCAACCGAAGCTATTACAAGCGAAGTCGCACCTGCGGTGACGCCTATCCAATGTTTTACAATAAAACGCTTAAATTTTTTGAATACCTTTTTCATATGTTGCCTTCCGAATAAATTTCCACCGACTGTGCCTGAATCCAATAACTCGAAAAACCTTCAATTTGCTCAAACTTTTGCTCCATAATATCTCCCCAAGCTTCCCACGGGGTTGCACGGGTTGTTAATAGCGGCATTGGTGGCTCACTGTCGATTTCGCGTTCCTCTAAACCCTCGGTGTAAAAGGCTAAAAGGTTGCCTAAAATAAAAATATTATCGTACTTTTCGCGCGGGTGCGGCCACGCCTCCTCTTGCATTCGGTAATGTTCGAAAATATAACTTGCCACCATATCACATTTAACCTTATTCACACGCAGAATAGGCTTGTGATTTTCTCGCCTTTTCCAATGCTCGGCCGACTTCGGTTTGGAAGCGCAAAAAATGCTCGGCATAGGCATCCAGAGCTCACCGTTTGGGAAGGGAATTAGGCCATCATAAAAATAAATATCGGGTGAGAAGCTTGGGTTGGTTGTTTCAACATACATAAAATACATGTTTTCAAATTTAAACATATGAATTAAATCGGTCGTGTGATTAATTAATTTATTTTTTAAATCGCCATAGGCGATGAACATTCTACGTAATAACATATTTACCTCCACTGTGTATTAATAAATCGTCAAACGCAAATGATGCGTTGACAAACTAAAGGTAATGAATTAAAATTAAATAAAATTTAAGTTTAAGGTGTGAGATTATGACTGAAGAAAAAATTAAACGAATTAACGAGTTAACTGCTATTTCAAGGCAGCGTGATTTAACAGATGAAGAAAAGGCTGAGCGCGAAAAGCTGCGCCGTGAATATATTGATTCTATGAAAACTTCACTCGTTGGTCAACTTGATAACACATACATTGTAAACCCTGATGGGACCAAGAAAAAACTAACACCCAAAAATTAAAATATTTTTACGTTTAAGTCAAGGCGGGTTACGCCTTGGCTTTTTGTTGTAAAAAAGGAAGCTTCGTTAAGAAGCTTCCTTTTTAATTTTATTTAGCTAATTAACCGTTAACAGTTATTAGTTAGTTGCCTTGTTCTTGAAAACTATTGTTGCAAGAACAGCAAGTGAAAGAACAGCAATGATGCTTACGAGAAGAACCTGAGCTGTATCGCCGGTTGAATCGCCAGCAGGAGCTTTGTTGTCTTCTACAGGTTTAGGATCGAGTTTAGCGATCTTTTCTACCTTAACTTCATCACAACGGCTACACTTATAGGTCTTTTCGCCTTCTTCAGTTTCAGTAGGCTCTTTAGTTACTGTGCCTTCGTCATAATCATGGCCGAGAGCAGGAACTACAGCTTCTACTTCATCGTTACATACTGAGCAAACGCCTACGAGCTTACCATCTTCTGTACAGGTAGGTTCAACGCTTAATTCTTCGTCGATGTCTTCATCGTAAACAATGTGCTCTAAAGCGTCAACTGCTTCTGTCTTCTTGTCGCGGCAAACTGAGCAGTAGTAAACGTTTTCACCAGCTTTTTCACATTCAGCAGCGGTGCTTTCATTTTCGTTTAATACATAATCGTGGTTGCCTGTTGCAGGAATTACTTCAACATCTTCATAGTCACAACGGCTACATGTTGTTGTCTTAGAACCGTCATCTGCGCATGTTGCGTCAACTGTTTCGGTTGTCAAATCGTGGCCGAGGGCCGGAATATCCTGTTCGGTTGTTTTGCCACAAACGCTACATGTGCCGGTTTCCACACCAGTTTCTGTACAGGTGGGTTCCTTAGTAACAACAGGATCTGAGAATTTATGGCCGAGTGCCGGGATAACTTCAACCTTTTCATAGTCGCAACGTGAGCAGGTTGTGGTTACTGAACCTTCTGCTTCGCAGGTTGCATCTACAGTTGTTGTTTTCTCATCGTGGCCGAGTGCAGGGATAACTTCAACCTTTTCGTAGTCGCAACGTGAGCAGGTTGTGGTTGTTGCACCATCAGCTGTGCAGGTTGCGTCAACAGTTGTTGAGCTTAAGTCGTGACCGAGAGCAGGTGTTTCTACAACATTTTCATAGTCACAACGTGAACATGTGGTTGTTGCTGTACCTACTTTATCACAGGTAGGATCTACAGTTACTGTGCTGTAATCGTGGCCGAGTGCAGGAACTTCTTCAACCTTCTTGTCGCCGCAAACGTCGCAGTAGTAAACCTTAGCGCCTGCTTCTGTACATGTAGGAGCTGCGTATTCATCGGTTTTTTCGGTGTAGTTTGTGTGCTCGCAGAAGATAAAGATAGGAGCAGAAGCCTTCTGGTTTTCGTCGCCATTTTCATCGAATGCTAAGTCTTCGATAACAGTGAAGTCGCTTTCTTCAATCTTAGCGCCTGATTTAACGTTGAATTCAATTACTACAACAACGCTGCCGGGGTTGTTAGCTCTTGGTGAGTAGTAGTTAGCATATACTGTGCCGGGCTCTGTAAGACCGTTAACGTTACCACTCTTTCCAACAAGCCAATCAGGATTGTCGTAGATTTCGATGCCTTCTTCATCAACACCGGGAGTTACGTATTCAAGCTTTTCGGTGTTGTAGCCGATTGCAAACTGACCGCCAAGGGCAGCTTTAGGACCTCTTAATGTAATAGTAAGAGTTACCTTGTTGCCAACAGTTCTAAATACCTTTTCATGGTAGGGGTTAGCATCAACAACGCCTGTTTTGTCAACCTTTTCTGTTTTGGTTTCGTCGCAGTTTGCGCAAGCATAGAAGCTAACACCATCGGTTGTTTCGGTTGCAGGGATAGACTTTGTTTCGTCTAATTTGAAATCATGAATGCCTGTTGCAGGAACTTCGGTTTCTTTAGCGTCGCCGCATGATGTACATTTTTCAACAGTTTTACCTGCTGTGCTACATGTAGGAGCTACTGAGCTTTCAGGATCAGCTGCATAAGCCTTATGTGTACATGTGAATGTGATGGGAGCAGGGTTTACAACTAATTCACCAACAGCATCTGAGATTGTATCTTCAGAAATCACAAAGTCAGCAGCGTTAATTGTTTGACCTTCAGTGATTTTGAACTGAACTTCACAAAGAACCTGGTTGGTTTTAACGCCTCTTGCACTGAAGAAGTTAACGATGAAAAGACCAGGGTCGGTATGGCCGTTAATGTTACCATTACCAATTCCGAGCCAAGGAAGCTCCTCGTCCCACATTTCTGTGTTATCAGGGTTAACACCGGGGCACTGGTATGTTAATTTTGCAGCAGGGTATTCAATGTTAACCTGACCGCCTGCGCAAGACTTATCAGGACCGCGGAGTGTTACTGTTAATGTTACTGTGTCGCCATCTACTGCAACGAGTTTTTCGAAGTATGGTAAGTTTTCGTCAACATCGGCGTTAACAGATGCCGGAACGATCATAGCCACACAAAGAATTACTGCAATGATGAGCGAGATGATTCTTTTTTTCATATGATTTCCTCCATAAAAAATTTTTTATAAACTATCAACGCAGTTTATATCGAATGTATTGTATCATAAAACTTTTTCGTTTGCAACACATTTTTTAAAAAATTTTTTACAATATTGTTACTAACCCTTAAAGCGTTATCTCAAATTCCTAAGCAACCTATTTAATATACATATATAATTGGCATTTAATCATACCGTTGTATAACTTTCTGCGTTTATCGGCAGCCAACCCGAAATTCTTTTCGAACTCTTCATGCGGGCTTATGATGAAATGCTTGTTATCACTTCCCACATTAAACACCTTGCCCATTTGACGGTAGAGTTCCTCAGCTGCCCTGATATCAAGCAACCTTTCGCCGTAGGGTGGGTTGGTTATTATCTTTGCATAGCCATCGGGCGCTTTAAAATCTTTAATATCACGCACTTCGCATGAAATATATTTTTCAACACCTGCTTTTTTTGCGTTTTCAAGCGTTAGCTTAACCGCATCAGGGTCAATGTCGTACCCGCAGGCGTGAAAGTCGATGTTTTGAAGTATATTATCTGCGGCGTTTTCACGTTCCTTTCGCCAGCAATCGGCACTTATAAAAGGAAACCTTTCACTCGCAAAAGCTCTTCTGAGCCCCGGCGCGCATTTTTTAGCCATAAGCGCCGCTTCAATTAATATGGTTCCCGAACCGCAGAACGGGTCGATAAGCGCTGTGTCGTGAAATATTCGAGCGCAATCACACATGGTTGCCGCCAAGGTTTCTTTAAGGGGTGCCATGTTAGATTTTTCGCGATATCCCCTTTTGTGAAGTCCTGCACCCGATGTATCGAGCATAATGCTAACCTTGTCTTTCAAAATTGAAAACTGAATAGATATATTAGCGCCAGTTTCTTCAAACCAATCTATATGATAGGTGGCTTTAAGCCTTTCAACCACCGCTTTTTTAATTATCGACTGGCAGTCAGGCACACTATGAAGTTCAGAATTCAGGCTCCACCCCTTAACAGGGAATGCATCGCGTTTGCCGATAAACTCTTCAAACGGTATAGCTTTAACATTATCAAAAAGCTCAGTAAAACTGCGCGCAGTGAAGCTTGCAAGATTTATAAGTATTCTTTCGGCAAAACGCGAATTGATATTCGCCCTTGCAAGTATATAGCCATCGCCCGAAAAGGTAACCTTACCGTTCTCGGCCGACACATTTTCGGCGCCCATCCTTTTAAGCTCGTTTGCCAAAATCCCCTCAACCCCGAAAAGGCAAGGGGCAACATAATTATATTTAGTCATTATTTCAACACCTTTGTTTTATGCCTTGTAACGTGGCAACCTATGTTAACCGCAACGGGAAGCCCTGCTATATGGGTTGGGGCGTATTCAACATTAACGCAAAACGCAGTTGTGTTGCCGCCAAAACCTTGCGGGCCAATATCAAGCTCGTTTATTTTCAAAAGAAGCTCGTTTTCAAGCTCGTGATAATAGGGGTTAGAATTGCGAATATCGGTGCTTCGGCAAAGCGCTTTTTTTGAAAGTAAAGCGCACTGCTCGAAATCGCCACCTATTCCAACACCTACTATAATAGGCGGGCAGGGGTTGCTACCTGCTTTTTTAACAATATCAAGAACGGCATTAATAACACCCTCGCGCTCGGCCGATGGAGTGAGCATTGCAACGCCACTCATATTTTCACTCCCGAAGCCCTTTGGCGCAACGGTTATTTCAACCTCGCTACCTTTAACTATTTCAACGTGCAAAACTGAAGGGGTGTTATCGCCCGTGTTAATACGGTTAAGCGGATCGGCCACGACCGATTTGCGCAAAAGCCCTTTTTCATAGCCAAGCCTCACGCCTTCATTAACGGCTTCGGTTAGATCGCCGCCCACCAGATGCACATCTTGCCCAAGTTTTATAAAAACAACCGCCATGCCTGTGTCTTGGCAAACGGGAATATCAAGCTCGTTTGCAGCGGCAATATTATCCTGCAAGGTTTTTAAAACCATTTTACCAAGGCTTGTCTCCTCGGTGGAACACGCTTTGTTTATGCAGCACTCAACATCCTTCGGCAGATGCTTGTTGGCTTCTATGCAAAGTTCGCAAACCGCTTCGGTTACCTTTGCCACATTAATTTCATTTATCATTTAGAGCACCCCTTTAAGAGCCTTTTAGCTTAGGCCTCAACACCTAAATAAATAAAACGGGCACGGCGAACCGTGCCCGCGCAAATTACTTGCCCTGGCCGCGCTTTGTGCGCCTGATTTCGGGATTTTTCTTTTTAAGGTCAGAAAACTTTTCGTCGCTCGTTTGCTTAAACCTTGCCATCATCTCTTCAAAGGTTGCAGGCTCGGCCTTTTTTGGGGTTCGCGGGCCGAAATCTTGGCGGGAATTATCGCGTGGTTTGCGCGCAGCCCCGCTTAGCGGCTGTTCCATAGCCTTTTTGATGCTTAATGAAATCTTACCGTCATCCCCTATATTTAAAACCTTAACCTTAACGGTATCGTTAAGCTTAACATGGTCGTTAATATCATTAACATAGGTTTGAGCAACCTCTGAAATGTGAACCATTCCGCTCTTGCCTTCACCCAAATCAACAAAAACACCGAATTTAGTTATTCCTGTAATCTTACCTTCTGTAATTTCACCAACTGTTAATTGCATAAAAAATTATTGTCCTCCAAAATCAATTGCCCGACAGGTCGATAAAAACCTGTTCATCTGAATACGCGTAATTTAGTTTTTCCCTTGCGGCACGCTCGATAAAATCGGCTTCGGTTCCGTTCTCAAGCAAGGATTTAAGTTCTTCAACCTTGATTTGAGTTTCATCGCGACGTTTGGTAAGCTCATCAAGCTCGGCCTTTTTTTGTATAAGCTGAAGCTGCAAACTGCCCGCCGTTATTAAAATGTAAACCGAAAACGCAAGCAAAACAACACGAAACAGGATGCTTTTCTTTTTCTCTTTACTTTTTTTCATAAAAACACCCCATTATCATAAGAAAACTACATTGGCTATTATACAACAAGCACCACACTTGTTTCAAGCCCTTTTTGGCGGCTTTGGCGGTTTTTTTTGATTTTTTTTGGTTTTTATAGCCCTTAGCACTCGGGCCAAAGGGCGAGCCGCCATTTTTACCGCGGTTTTCGCAAACCTTTCTAAAAGCATAAAAGGAAAGGTAAGCACCAAAACAATCTTCCTTATTAATAAAAAGACGGCATATATAAGATTAAATGTAATTTGCGATAATAGAATTCTAAACATTGTAAATCCGGCAACAATACCGATAAGCACATACCCTCTTACATAGCCACTGCAGTGAATAAGAATTATGTAAAGCGTTCCGCACGTTACTAAAGCCCAATATAAAATATCGGCAAAAAATACGTTGGCTTTCTTTTTAACCACCGTTTTCCTTAAAACCCTAAACAGGTCATACAACGCACAAAATACTGCCCCAAACAGAAGCGACAGCAAAAACACCTTGGTTTGGACCGAAATAAAAACCTCGTTCATTTATTTGAATAATCGGTTTAAGACCGAACCGCCTCTCCTTTTGTTGTCGGTGTAAAAAATCGCCACCACCCTGCCGCTAACGCAAACGTTACCCGTGGTTAAGTCAAGGTTGGTTATATGAAGCCCGCTTCCCCTAATGTTAAGGTCGCCAAGCGATGTGGCCATGGTTACGCCCTCTTCATCAAAGGCACCAACATCGGTTACACCGCTAATTTCAAGTTCTTCCCTGCTGCGCAGTATTACGTTATGCGGTTTAATTTGTGATTTTTGTTCTTCCGGCATTGCAATTCCCCCTTACTTAAAGATATGAAAGGGGCGTTAGACTTATTACAAATTAAGCTATTTAGGCCTACTGTTTTTTGAAACTCAGTCAATCAAGCGGTACATAAGTGGAGCATCATCTTTTTTAACATATTCGTTAACTTCAAGCACTTCGAACTTAACGGTTCGCTCGCCGAATATAATTGCAACTTGGTCGCCCGTTTTAACATCGTAAGACGCGCGCGCAACCTTGCCGTTAACCGACACCCTGCCTGCGTCGCAGGCTTCGTTGGCCACGGTTCTTCTTTTTATTATTCTTGATATTTTTAAATACTTATCAAGCCTCATAATATTTCTCCATTCCGGTTTTTCCGTTTACATAAAGTAACGCACCCCCTAAAAGAGGGTGCGTTGTAACCAAATTAATTATTTAACAGCGTTTTTAAGTGCTGCACCTGCCTTGAATGCAGGAGCTTTTGTTGCAGGGATTGTGATAGTTTCTTTTGTGCGGGGATTTCTGCCAGTTCTTGCAGGGCGCTCACGAACTTCGAATGTACCAAAGCCGATAAGCTGTACCTTTTCACCAGCTTTAAGAGCATCGGTCATTGCAGCGAAAACAGCGTTAACTGCTGCGTCTGCATCCTTTTTGCTCAAGTTTGCCTTTTCGGCAACTGCTGCGATAAGTTCTGTTTTGTTCATTTTGAACATCCTCCTGAATAATATATTTTATTTGAGTTTTGAACTAACGGTAGGCCATCAAAATATGAAAGTCTATCTATTCCAATTACATTTTACCTTATAATTTTTAATTTTTCAAGTGTTTTTAATAATTTTTCTCCTTTAGGCAGAGATAATATGTCACTTTTCTCTAAACATCTAAACAAAACAAGCGCAAAAAGGTAGAAGACAGCGGCAACTGCGATTGAAATTATTGTGCGAAGCCCGCCCGAAGAAATAACCGATTTTAGCAGCAAGTCGCAAACAAATGCCGACGCACCGCAAACAACGCCCGAAAGCGCCGGAGCAATAAGCGACTTGTTGAATTTTGGCCTAACGCCGGAATATTTAACAAGGCAGAAAAGGTTTGCTGACGAAATATAAAAATAGCAACAAGCAGTGCCAAGCGGTGCACCCATTATATTTATTTGCGGGATGCCCACAAAAATAAGGTTAACAACAATTTTTATAGCTGCACCTATGGCAATGTTCTTAACAGGCACGGTTTGCTTGCCGATGGCCTGAAGCATACTTGTAAGAGGGGCAGTGAAGCCCGCAAAGATTGCCGCTATTCCTAAAATGCTAAGCATTGGCCCGCCAATTTCATACGACGCTGTGCTGTTATATAAAAGCGACATAATTCCGCTTGAAAGAGCAACCATACCAAACCCAACCGGCATTGCAATAATTGCGGTGGTTTTTAAAATAAGCTCGATATTGCGCTTAATTTCAGGCTTATCTTTCTGAACCCAAGCGGTTGTTAACACAGGTATCGCACCAACGCCCAAAACCGCGGTTATTGTGGGCATAAGGTTATATAATGTATAAGCCTTGCTTCTGACACCGTAAAGGAAGGTTGGTATTTCGGTGTTAGTGAGGGCTTCTTTGGCGGATGCGTTATAGTCGGCAATCGAGGCAGAATACATTCCCCTTAACATTTCACCGTGACTTTCCACTATGTTTTTAAGCTGCCATTTTACAAGCGTTACATCTATCATACTTGCTAAGTTTGTTGCAAGCGAGCTTATAACAACGGGAACCGCAATAGCAACCAAAAGTTTTAATGTTTTTTTCGAGCTTTGAGGCTTCGGCGCAAGCGCAAGTTCTTCTTTAGTTATATTGTCGCCTCGGCGTTTATCGTATATATATAGGTATACCGCACCCAAAAGCGTGCCAAGGGTAATGCCAAGCATAGCGCCCGCCGCAGCCCACGCAACGCTTGAAGTAAGCTTGAGCGCAATAAAAGCAAATCCATAACCTATTATAAGTTTGCCGAGCGCCTCAATAACATCTGAAACTGCGGTTGGGTACATATTGCGAAGGCCTTCGTAATAGCCCCTGTAAGCCGACATTATGCAACAGAAAAGAAGGGCGGGAGCTATTGCCAACATACTGTAAATGCTACCCGAATCAGACCCCGTTATGCGAACAAAGGGGAATATTGCGCCAAGCATTATTATAAAGCCTAAAAGGCCTGTAACCAAAAATGCTCGTTTCGCGATAGAAAATGTTTTTTTAGCATCATTATAGCTTTTTGCAGCTATGTTTTCGGCAACCATGCGCGACACCGCAACAGGCAGCCCCGCCATTGAAAGCGAATATATGGGTAAGAACAAATCGTATGCCGATGAAAAATAGCCAAAGCCTAAATCGCCAATAAGGTTTGATAGCGGTATTTTAAATATAGCACCGATTATTTTAACAATAACGGTTGAAGCAACAAGTATGGCTGCACCCTGCAAAAACCCCTGTTGCTTTCTTTTACTGCCTTCCATCAGGTGGCCTCCTTTTATTTATGTAAATGGGCGAAGCACCGCTACACAGCCTTCGCCGATTCAGGAAACTTAATTTACTAACAAACAGTTAAATCTGTGAACCGCACTTTTTGCAAAACGCCGATGTTGGTTCGTTAAATGTTTTGCAAGAAGAACAACATTTGCCGCCCTTTGCCCTGCAGATATCGCCGCGAAGCCTTTCGATTTCATCCTTTTTTTCGTTGATTTTATCAACCGATTCTCTGGCAAAATCAAAGCCTTCACTATCATTTAAAAACTGTTCTACACACCTGCGACCAAGCTCGGCATATAAAGCGTTCAGTTTATTCTCGGCCGATTTCATTTGTAATTTTAATTTTTGAACCGAAACAATTTCCTCTGTTTTTTTGCCTATAACATCAAAGGTTTCTTGAGCTAAGCTTACGGTTTCTTCAAAAAATCCCATAAAGCTAACCGCCTTTCTTTTATTATCTGTACTTTTATGATTTTTATATTATATAACTTAATTAAGCTTATTTCAACACAATTAAACAAATTCCCTTAACAGCGATTAAACAAATTCCCTTAACAGCGAGTTATACGGTACAAGTGAAACGGGGATTGCACTCATGCTTTGCACACCCTCTAAAACCCTTTGCACAAATTCGTAATGGGTGCTCAAATGCGATACTGAGTTTAACATTTTTTCCGCCCTTTCCTTGTAAACTCCAATTTCATAGGCGTGAAACGTGTCGATTCTGTAATCAGCACTATCCTTAAACGGCGCCAGGTATTTCGATTCACCAAGCATTACCTTTTTCCACAGTTCAAGTGTGCGCTCGGTTGTTGAGTTGCGGTGGGTTTCATCTCGCAGAAGCCGCCTTAAAAACCTTATTCGTCCACCTGCTATAACCACGGTGTCGCCCTCATAAACCTCGCTCGACACGCTGATATAAACCTTAAAAATCTTTTCGCGGGGAATTCTTTCGTACAAAACGGGGTTTAGGGCGTGAAGCCCTTCGATAATAACGGCGCCGCCCCCTTTTACCGAAATGTTTTTGCGCTCGGCCGCCCTGCAAGAGCGTTTAAAATCATAAATCGGCATAAGGCTTTGCTCATCTTCTATAAGCTCTTCAAAACAACGGTTTATTTCTTCTATATCAAGCGCGTGAACCGATTCGAAATCGGGGCTTCCGTCGGAATTTTTGGGTTGGTTTTCCCACTCAAGATAAAAGTCGTCAAGCGAAATAACCTGCGTATGAACACCAAGTTCGGTTAAATATCCGCTAAGAAGCGACGCCGAGGTTGTTTTCCCCGAGCCCGAAGGGCCTGCCAGCATTATAATGCGGCTGTTTTCATCGTTTTTAATAACCGCTGCGAGTTCACGCAATTTATTATGGTAACGCTCTTCTTGGGATAAAATAAATTCTTCGGCATTAAGCACGGCAGAATTATTTATTTGTTCAACCGTATATTTCATAAAACTCGTTCACCCTGTTCTTTCGTGAAAGCATAGACGCAAAATCACGAATGTATTCATAAGGATATTTATAGTTGAAAATTCTTTCAATATAATCGCCCTGCGGCTCGCGCAGTTTGGTAACCGCCGAAGCACCGCACGCAAGTATTGTATGAGTTTCATCCATAATATATACATTATATTGCCCCTCATACCCGGGTTTGGAATAGCCCACATTTTCAAGATTTCCAACCGTTTTACCCTGCCTATACATATAATATGGGTAAATTCCGTTTTTGGCTAAAGTATTGCGGGCATAGTCAACCATTCGGCCAACCTCATCCCCTGCCGATAAATCGAAAAAGCTGCCCTCTTTATTAAGTGCCGAAGCACGTTTGAGTGACAGTGTGTGAACCGTTACATTTTCGGGACCGAGTGCGATTACCTCATCAACCGATTTTTTAAAGCTTTCGAATGTATCGCCCTGCAGCCCTGCAATAAGGTCCATATTAATATTATCAAAGCCTAACCTTCTTGCAAGAAGGTAGGTGTCAATCGTTTGTTTTGTTGTGTGCCTGCGGCCAATAGTTTCAAGCACATCATCGTTCATGGTTTGGGGGTTAATGCTAATTCTCGTAACCCCGTGCGCCTTTATAACCTTTAATTTTTCGGCGGTAACGGTGTCGGGCCGCCCTGCTTCAACAGTGTATTCGGTGATTCTTTGCATATCGAAGTTTTTATCAATGGCACTGAGCACCGTTTCAAGCTCATCAGCACAAAGAGTTGTTGGTGTGCCGCCGCCCACATACACCGTTTCAAGTATAAGCGAATTGCGTTTTGCGATTTTTGCGGTGTGCTCAAGTTCTTTGCAAAGGTGTTCAATATACTGTGGGATAAGCGCGCGTGCTCCCTCAACCGAATGGGAAACAAACGAGCAATAATTGCACCTTGAGGGGCAAAACGGAATTGAAACATAAAGGCTAAAGCTCTTCGGCTTTGAGCGGGCTATGATTTCATCTTCATGTTTTAGGCAGGTGCGGCAAAGCTCGGCCTTCTCGCGCGTTACAAGAAAACCGTTTATAAAATGCTCAAACCCCTCTTCTTTGCCCATTTTTATAGACAGATTTGATAAAAACCTTGCAGGGCGAATGCCTGTGAGCACGCCCCAAGGGGGCCTGTAACCCGTGAATTCAGCCAATATGCCGTAAAGCATTTTGGCAAACGCAATCTCGGTTTCGCTGCTACTGCGTTTTTCGGCTTCGGTTTCGCTACTACTACACATCTTTTTGCCATTCACCGAAAGAGTAACCAAAAGTTTAGCTTTATCGCCTATAACTTCAAGCTTTGTGTGAATATAGTCATCATCGCCCTCGGGCGGGCCGTACACAAACTCGAATTTTTGAAACGGTGTGAAAAGCCTTGCAACCTTTTCAAGCTCGTATTTAAATTCGTGACCATCAACTGCAAAAATCATAGAATTCCTGCTCCAATTATATATGGGTTTTGGCGGCGTTCTACCCCAATCGTGGTTTCTTCGCCGTGCCCCGGGTAAACAATTATATCATCGCGAAGTTCCATAAGCCTTTGAAGCGACCGCGCCATATCGCGCCCACTACTATCGGGGAAATTGGTTCTGCCGATCGACATATTAAAAAGTGTATCTCCACTAAACAAATTACCCCCAATTTTATAGCAAACACTTCCGCCGCTGTGCCCCGGGGTGCTTATAACCTCGGCGTTAATATCGCCGAAATTTAATTTATCATTATCACGAACGGTTAAAACATCCGTGCTGCATTCGGTAAACGGGTAGTACATTGCAAGCGTTCCGTTAACGCTGAAATTGGGGTTTACAAGTGCCTTGGCATCGGCTTCGCTTATTATAACCTGAGCGCCGCTTATGTTTCTGTAATGCTCGGCCGCCGAAATATGATCGCAGTGGCCGTGGGTTAATAAAATTGCCTTTAACCTGCTACCGAGCCTCTCCACCGCGCTATCAAGCGCAGGGTGCCTGTCGCCACAGTCGATCATTACTGCAGCATTTTCGGTGCTAACTATATAACAGTTTGCGCCAAAAGCGCCAACCGTGAAAACCTCTATTTTCATTTCTTCCTCCAAATAAGGGTGTCGAGCACGATGGTTACAGGGCCACAAAGCTTCGCATCAATGTGCATATCACCACCGAAAACTCCGCACTCCACGCGCTGAACCCCGTTTTCTTTAAGGCATTTCACAAAATGCTCATAAAGGTTGTTGGCAGTTTGGGGTTCCATAGCACCGGCGAACGACGGGCGGTTGCCCTTTTTAGTGTTGGCGCATAGGGTGAAGTTAGAAATAACCAGCGCCCCGCCGCCAATATCTAAAACCGAAAGGTTCATTTTATCGTTCTCATCGCAAAAGATTCTAAGGTTTGCCACTTTTTTGGCAAGTACCTCGGCGTCTTCTACAGTGTCATACTCGAAAACGCCCAAAAGAACTAAAACACCCTTGCCGGTGCTGCCGGCCAAAACATCGCTTTCGGTAACCGAAGCCGAATCTACCCTTTGAATTACAGCCTGCATAGCGGCCTCCTTATAAAGTTAAATTTAGGTGCGCAAAGTGTTACAGATTTCTTCTTTCAACCGTGAACACACCCGGTATTTTTTCAAGCCTTGCGCATATTGTGTGAAGGTGTTCGGTGCTTTCAATGCTGATTGTTAAATGAATCTCGCAGTGGCCGCCCCTGATTTCCTTTGCACTGAACCTATGAAGCGCCACCCTCATATTAGCGAGCACCGCTGTAACATCGGCAGCCATACCGTTGCGATCTTCACCAATAATTTTAAGCGAGCTGTTGAACCTCTTGCAGGCAGATATATCCCAATATGCGGGTATCCATCTGTTCGGCTCTTCGGCTTCTTCAATAATTTTAGGAACATTGTTGCAATCACGCTTGTGAATTGAAACGCCGTGCCCCCTTGTGATAAAGCCAATAATAGCGTCGCCCGGCAGTGGCGCACAGCATTTTGAAAGCTTAACAAGGCAGTTATCAACACCCTCGATAATAACGCCATCTTGCGAACGGGTTTGGCGCGCTTCGCTGATATATGAATCGGGGGTAACCTGCTTCGCTTCCTTTTTGCGCTTTTGGTATTCTTCCTTAATTCGGGGCATTATTTTTGAAAGCGACAAACCGCCGTAGCCAATTGCGGCATAAAAATCATCTACCGTTTCAAACTTCTGCCGGCGCGCTATTTCTAAAATAAATTCTTCAAACTCTGCATCGTTATTAAATCTCAAGCGGTTGCGGAAGAATTCTTTTTCAAGCTCGCCCTTGCCCTCTTCAATATTTTCAGCTCTGCGCTCCTTTTTAAACCAAGCCCTGATTTTGCTTCGAGCCTGGCTTGTTTTAGCAATGTTCAGCCAATCGCGGCTGGGGCCGTGCCCCTGTTGCGAGGTTGTTAAAATTTCAATGATCTCGCCTGTTTGAATAACGTGGTTAAGGCCGATTATCTTTCCGTCAACCTTGGCACCAACCATTTTAGCGCCAACCGCGCTGTGAATTGCATAGGCAAAGTCAACAATAGTTGAGCCGAGCGGCAGGTTGATAACATCGCCCTTTGGCGTTACGGCAAAAACATCTTCCTGGTTTAAATCGGTTTTTATGGTTTGAACAATGTCTTCATCGCTTTCCGATTCCTTTTGGTTCTCGATAATCTGCCTTATCCATTTAAGGCGTTCTTCAAGCTTGGCGTCGTTCTTGCTAACGCCCTCTTTATATTTCCAATGTGCTGCGATACCGTATTCGGCTGTGTGATGCATATCCCAGGTTCTTATTTGAATTTCAAACGGGATACCCTCGCGCCCAATAACGGTAGTGTGAAGCGACTGATACATATTCGGCTTAGGCGTTGAAATATAATCTTTAAAACGGCCCGGAATGGGGCGAAAAACATCGTGCATAAGGCCTAACATATTGTAGCAATCGTTAACCGAATCAACTATAAGCCTTACGGCGTAAATATCGTAAATTTCTTCAAACGATTTGCCCTGAATATACATTTTTCGGTAAATTCCGTGAATTGATTTCACCCTGCCTTCAATATAAATATTGGGCAGGTAGGGTTCTACCTTTTCGCGGATTTTAGCCTGAATGTTGGTTAAAAACTGCTGGCGATACTCTTTATCTGATGCCAAGCGATTTTCAATTTCTTTATATGCAACAGGGTCGAGGTATAAAATTGCCAAGTCTTCAAGCTCTTCTTTAAGCGCCCTGATACCAAGGCGGTGAGCGATGGGGGCGTAAATTTCAAGCGTTTCGCGAGATTTATCTCTTCTCTTTTGTTCGGGCATAGATGCCATTGTTCGCATATTGTGAAGCCTGTCGGCAAGTTTGATAATAATAACGCGGATATCCTGCGCCATTGCAATAAACATTTTGCGAACATTTTCCGACTGCTGCTCATCAGGCGATGAAAACGGAATTTTACCAAGCTTTGTAACGCCGTCAACCAGCATTGCAACATCTTTGCCGAACCTTTTTTCGATGTATTCAAGCGAAATGTCGGTGTCTTCCACAACATCGTGCAAAAGCGATGCAGTGATGGCTTCGCTGTCAAGGCCCATTTTAATAATTATTTTAGCAACCGAACAAGGGTGGTAATAAAACGGTTCACCCGAAACCCTTTTTTGCCCTGTGTGCGCATCGTGGCAGAGGTTTATGGCATCCTCTATCAGTTCATAGTTATAATCGCGCTCTTGGCTTTTTAAAAGGGTTAAAAGTTTATTTTTGTTGTTTTCAAATACCTCTGGAGTCATATCTACACCTTGCCTTTTTCTAATAAGGTTTTATAGGTTTTTGAGTTTTGCATATCATTTTTAGGCGCGCCCACATTCACCGAATAGGTTTTAAAGCCGCCTGCATTTTTAACGATTATAAGGTTTAGCTCTTCGAGCATTTCAAGGCACACATTTATTTTTGCACTGCCAATAGTTCTTTTTAAAAGGTTTTCTACCTTTTCGGCTGTAATTGAGCCGCATGCCCTTATAACATTATAAACCTTGCCCATGGTTTCGCGGCTGGGAAGCAGTTCTTCAGCTTGCTCTTTGCCGTATTTTTGCCTTTTAAAGTTTTCATAAAGCCTTATATTATGCTCGGCCGCTTCTTCGTTAAAGCCTGCCGGGCGAATATCTTTTATTATAATCGAAAGGCTTTCATTCCCATTATAAACATTTCGGTCGAGAGTGATAACAATATCGGTTTCATCCCCCACCAATAAGGACAGTTGCTCTGCCGTGTGATTAAAATAAAGCGCTTTAAAAAATGCACCGTTTTTCGAAAAGCCTAACTTTAAGTGTTTGCCCCCGCCTATAGCCGAAATATCGGTTAAATTAACACCACACACCGCAAAAACAGGCGATGGGTTGCCGTTTCCAAACGGGCGTAGAGTGTCGATCGAGTCAACCATATCAAGCGTTAGCCCCTGCGGCTTTAGCTTGCAATCAATTTGAATTTCGGGGAATGGCATCTCAACCCCGTCGGCATATTCTATAAGTTTGTTTCTGAAAGCGCTTATATTCTCGCGCTTTAGCGTTACGCCTGCCGCCAATTTGTGCCCACCGAATTTTTCGGTAAACTTTGCTGCATAGCTTATGGCATCGTAAAGCGAAAAGCCTTCAAGGCTTCTGCCCGAGCCGTGCGCCTCTTCACCGTTTACGCTTAAAACAATGCAAGGCCTTGAATATTTACTCACAAGTTTTGCGGCCGCAATCCCTGCAACGCCGCTGTGCCAACCGTCGCCCCCTACAACTATTATAGGGTCGAACTGCATATTTTCGCGTTCAATAATTTTTGATGCTTCTTCGAAAATCTGCTTTTCAACACTTTGGCGGTTTGAGTTTTCAAGACTTATTTCTTCTGCAAGCCTTATAGCTTCATCGTAACTTTCGGCAAGCAGTAATTCGGCTGCACGCTCGGCACTGCCCATTCGCCCTGCCGCGTTAATTCTTGGAGCTAACATAAATGCAACATTATCTTCGGTTATTGTTTTACCCTCAAGCCCTGCGGCAGTTATAAGCGCCTTAAGCCCTACTGAGGGGGTGCTGTTAATAATGCTAAGCCCCGCGCGAACAAGGCTTCGGTTTTCATCGGTTATTGGCATAACATCGGCAATGGTGCCAATCGCCACCAAATCGCCAAAATTCCAAATAAGTTCTTCGGGCGCGCTTCCATCAACCGCGCAGATTACCTTAAAGGCAACGCCAACACCCGAAAGCCCCTTGAATATATCGTTTTGCTCCAGCAGCGGGTCAACCACTGCTGATGCTTTTGGAATAACCTCGCCGGGGATGTGGTGATCGGTTACCACAACCTCTAAACCCAGTGCCGTTGCATATTCAATTTCATCAACTGCGGCAATTCCGTTATCAACCGTGATAATAAGCTTCACACCCATTTGGTGAAGTTCTTCAATTCTTGCACTGTTAAGGCCGTAGCCGTCGTCTTCACGGTTTGGGATTATAAACACGGCATCGGCTCCGCGTTCGCATAAATATTTAAAAACAAGAACGGTTGCGGTAACGCCGTCGCAATCGTAGTCGCCATACACGGCAATTTTCTCGCCCGAATCTATGTAGTTATTTATAATTTCGGCGGCGGCTTCCATTCCACCTATCTCATAAGGGTCGCCAATCAGCATTTCATCTGAAAAGAATTCTTCAATTTCGTATTCGGTGAGGCAACCCCTCGACGATGCTATTAAAGCCGCCATAGGGTCGATATCGCAATATTCGGCAAGAGAAACTGCCAGCGCCCTATCGGCTTTTGCAAAAAGCCACTTTTTATACATTTCCCTCACCTGCCCCGAAGCTTAAAATAAATAATAATTTATTTTACCACATTCACACGCATTTTACAAGAATTTTGATTATGGGATGAAATTCTTTGATTATGGGATGAAATTCTTTGATTATGGGATGAAATTCTTTGATTATGGGATGAAATTCTTGATTGATTATGGGATGAAATTCTTTGTTTAAATAGTTTTAGGGTTTTGATTTTAGGCCAAAACAGCAAAAAAGCAGCTACTTTTACAGCGCCGCGTTTTTTCACATTCAGTATTATTATCATTAATCCCAAGCAGAAAATCAACCGACACACAAAGGATTTTAGCTATTTGGCATAGTTTATGGCAATGAGGCATTGCAACCCCCGTTTCATACTTTGTGTAAAGGGTTCGACCTATAGACAAGCACTCAGCAAATTCATCCTGTGTCATCCTTTTCTCTTTCCTTATAGCTTTTAACCTGCTACCGAAAATTTTGTTAATATCTGATTTGGATTGCATTTCCATCCCCCACAAAATAAAAAAGCACACCCCAAAGGGATGTGCCGAAAAAGTGTTTCCCATAGGTTAAGTTACCACACCAACCGATTATTCCACGCGAGAATAAGAGAAAACACCTTTTACCTTGGTATTTTCCCGCGTGGTTATAAAACTATTCAGTTGGTGTGGTATACATACAGAATACCACACTTTTAACGCTTTTACAACCAAATAATTAAATTAAACGATTACCTTTTTACATATTATATAACAATTAGAAAACACCTATCTCTACAAAGGTTTACGGTATAACGTAAAACCAGCCAACCTGCAAATAGGTTGGCTGGTTTATTAATCGAACAAATCTTTAATTTTATCAACAAAGCCTTTGCGCTCTTTGTAGTTTTTATCGTTTACCTGGCCATCGAACTTTTTAAGTACTTCCTTTTGGGCTTTAGATAAGTTCCTTGGCACTTCAACCTTAATTTTTACATACTGGTCGCCGCGCCCTGAATATCTAAGCCTTTGGATACCCTTGCCCTTAAGTTTGAATTCATCGCCGGGCTGTGTGCCCTCGTGAATGGTGAATTTAACCTTGCCATCGAGCGTGGGAACGGTTATTTCACTGCCGAGCGCCGCCTGTGAAAAGGTGATGGGAACTTCGCAGTAAACATCGAAGCCATCGCGCTCGAACACGGGGTGGGGCCTTATGTTAACATTAATGTGAAGGTCGCCGTTCGGCCCGCCGTTTTTGCCTGCATCGCCGCCACCACGAAGGGTGATGATCTGTCCATCGTCGATACCTGCGGGGATTTCAACCGTTTGCTCTTTAGTGCGGCGCACCCTTCCCTTGCCTGAGCAAGCCTTGCAGGGTTTTTCAATTATCTTACCGCTACCTCTACACTGGTCGCAAACGTGAGAAGTTTGCATTTGGCCAAACGGTGTGCGCTGGGTAACACGCACATGGCCCGTGCCGTGACAGGTTGGGCAGGTTTTCACATTGGTGCCGTTTTCGGCGCCGCTTCCGTGGCACTCGGAGCAATTTTCAATTTTAGTTACATTGATTGTTTTTTTGCAACCCTTTGCCGCCTCTTCAAACGATAAATTAATGCTTGAAGAAACATCGCCGCCGCGCTTTGGAGCATTAGGGTTTGCCTGCTGCCTGCCAAAGCCGCCGCCACCGAAGAATGAGCTGAAAATATCGCCTAAATCGCCAAAATCGCCGCTAAAGCCACCGCTAAAGCCGCCGCCATAACCGCCGCCACCTGCGCCGTAGTTCGGGTCGACCCCTGCATGGCCGAATTGGTCGTAACGCGATTTTTTAGTGCTGTCTGACAGCACTTCATACGCTTCGTTTACCTCTTTAAAACGAACCTCGGCCTCTTTATCGTTGGGGTTTAAGTCGGGGTGATATTTTTTAGCCATTTTGCGGTAGGCTTTTTTTATTTCATCGTCGGATGCGTTTTTATCAACACCCAAAACCTCATAATAATCTCGTTTATCTGCCAATTGTTACACTCTCCCTTAGTGCCATAACCTTGAACGCAAAATAGGGCGGCCCTTTCGCGAATAGTTCGGCATTTCTGCTTGCCTGCACGCAAAAGGGCTAAAGCCCTTTAAAATTTAATTAGTTGTTTTCGTCGGCATCGTGGAAGTCTGCCTCGTAAACGTTCGGGTCGCCCTCGGCGCCGGCGCCTGCTGCATCGCCCTGCTGGCCTGCTGCTTCCTGAGCTGCCTTATAAACCTTTTCAGAAACGGCAAAAATCTTCTTCTGGAGTTCTTCCTGCTTTGCCTTAATGTCTTCGATATTTTCACTCTTGATAGCCTCTTTAAGGGCTTCTTTTGCGGTGTTGATTTCGTTCTTTTCGTCTTCTGTTAACTTATCGCCAAAGTCGGCAACGGTTTTTTCAGCGGTGTAAACCATCTGGTCGGCTGCGTTCTTGGTGTCAACATCTTCGCGGCGCTTTTTGTCTTCAGCGGCATACTGCTCGGCATCCTTAACTGCCTTATCAATATCCTCTTTCGACATATTTGTGCTTGAAGTGATGGTGATTGACTGCTCTTTACCTGTGCCAAGGTCTTTAGCCGAAACGTTAACAATACCGTTAGCGTCAATATCGAAAGTTACTTCAATCTGGGGGATGCCGCGCGGTGCGGGAGCGATTCCATCAAGATGGAAAAGGCCTAATGCCTTGTTATCTTTAGCGAATTCGCGCTCACCCTGTAAAACGTTGATTTCAACCGAAGTTTGGCCATCGGCCGCTGTTGAGAAGATTTGGCTCTTCTTAGTAGGAATGGTTGTGTTTCTTTCAATAACCTTTGTGCAAACGCCACCCATTGTTTCAATACCGAGTGAAAGTGGTGTAACGTCGAGAAGTAATAAGCCCTTAACGTCGCCGCCTAAAACGCCGCCTTGGAGAGCCGCGCCAACTGCAACACATTCATCGGGGTTGATGCCCTTGAAGGGTTCTTTGCCGGTAAACTGCTTAACTGCCTCTTGAACGGCAGGAATTCTTGAAGAACCGCCAACCATAAGAACCTTATTTATATCGCCTGTTTTAAGGCCGCTGTCAGTAAGTGCCTGGCGAACGGGAACCATTGTTGCTTCAACAAGGTCGGCTGTGAGTTCGTTGAATTTAGCCCTTGTAAGGCTTGCTTCATAGTGTTTGGGGCCGTTAGCATCGGCTGTGATGAAGGGGAGGTTAATATCGGTTTGGGTCATACCCGAAAGGTCGATTTTAGCCTTTTCTGCAGCCTCTTTAATTCTTTGCATTGCCATTTTATCGTTTGAAAGATCAATGCCGTTTTCAGCCTTGAAGCCTGCAACGATCCAGTCCATAATTCTCTTGTCGAAGTCGTCGCCGCCTAAACGGTTGTTACCTGCGGTTGCAAGAACTTCCTGAACGCCGTCGCCCATTTCAATGATTGAAACGTCGAATGTGCCGCCGCCAAGGTCGTATACCATAACCTTTTGGTCGTCTTCCTTATCGATGCTGTAAGCAAGAGCCGCCGCTGTGGGCTCGTTGATGATTCTTTTAACCTCAAGGCCTGCGATTTTACCTGCATCTTTAGTTGCCTGGCGCTGTGCGTCGGTGAAATATGCAGGAACGGTGATAACCGCTTCGGTTACAGGAGAGCCAAGGTAAGCCTCAGCGTCGTTTTTAAGTTTCTGAAGAATGATTGCAGAAATTTCCTGCGGGGTGTACTTCTTGCCGTCGATGTCAACGGTTTGTGAAGTGCCCATTTCCCTTTTGATTGAGATTATTGTTCTGTCGGGGTTGGTGATAGCCTGGCGCTTTGCAACCTGGCCAACCATTCTTTCGCCTGTTTTAGAAAATGCAACAACCGAAGGTGTTGTTCTGCCGCCCTCGGCATTAGCAATAACAACGGCTTCGCCGCCTTCCATAACAGCTACACAAGAGTTTGTTGTACCTAAGTCAATACCTATAATTTTTCCCATGATAAATTCCTCCAAAAATGAATTTTAATATGTTTTAGTTAGCAACCTGTACCATTGCCGCGCGAACTACTGTGTCGCCTAATTTGTAGCCCTTTTGCATAACGGCAGCAATACTGTTTTCGGGTTTTTCAGGGTCTTCAATGTGCATAACAGCTTCGTGAATGTTCGGGTCGAAGGTGTCGCCCTCGGCTCCGAATTCCTCAAGCCCTAAATCGGCGCTTAGCGATTCAAGCTGTTTAACAATCATCTCAATTCCCTTATTATATTCAGCGCTTCCGCTTTCATAACCGCGTGCGCGCTCAATATTGTCAATCAGTGGCAGCATCTTTTTAAGAAGCGATGCTTTTGCATATTCTGCAATGCCGAGTTTCTCTTTCTCGGTTCGCCTTTTGTAGTTATCAAATTCGGCGGCGGTTCGAAGCAGAAGTTCTTTTTGCTCGGCTAACTCTTCTTGAAGCTTTGCGTTTTCTTCTGCCAGTTTGCCCCCTGCCTTCTTCTTGCCCTTCTTTTCGGCCTTTTCTGTTTGATTTGCATCGTTTAAATTTTCGTTTACATTCTCTTTTTCCATAGTTCTCTCCATTCTGCCGCTACACCTTAAATGGGTTCGCGGTGGTTATTGGTTTTAAGCTGCTCGAAGAATTATTCTTCCATATCAAAAGCCGCCTCTTCTAATATTTTATTAAGTTTGGCGGTAAAATATCTAAGCCCCGGTATTACCTGTTCGTACGACATTCGGGTTGGCCCTAAAACTCCAATCCTGCCATTATCTTTATGGCCGTATTTTGCAACAACAAGGTTTGATGGCCTTAACTCTTCAAGCCCCGTGTCATCACCAAAAATTATCGAAACAGGTGCTTCAATATTATTAATTATTGGAAGCAAGCGATTTGGCTGTTCAACAAGTTCTAAAAGCGCCCTGGCATCTTCGCGGCTGTTATAGCAAGATATAAGGTTTTGTTCACCTTTTATTGAAAGCTTTGAAGATTTCATTTCGTCGATCATATCGAAGATTGAGCTTATAACGGCCGTGAATGCAACTGCGTAATCTTCGGCGTCGTAAATCACCTGCTGCAAAAGCGCGGTGTCGAACTCGTTTATTCGGGCACCTACTATTCTTGCAGTTATTATTCTGTCGAACCGTGAAAGCATCTGCGGGGTGAGTTCGGTGTTTGTTCGGCAAATTCGGCTTTTGGCAACACCTTCAGAGGTTATCATAACTATCATTAACATTCTGCGGCTCATGGGCATAATTTCAACCCTGCGAACATAGGCCTCTTCATATGAACCCGATGATACAATTGCAGGAAGCCCCGTTATGTCTGACAATATGATGCCCGCAACCGACAGAAGCCGTTCAGGGTCGTGCGAGGCTTTATCAAGCAAGCTGTCAATAGAGGTTTTAAGTTCGGCCCCTACCGTTTGCCCCTCAATAATATCGGTTATAAACATTCGGTAGCCTCGGTTGGTTGGGATGCGCCCTGCCGATGTGTGCGGCTGGGTTAAAAGCCCCAGGCTGCCGAGTTCACTCATCTCATTTCTGAGTGTTGCGGCGGAAAGGTTGAAATCTAAATCGCGGCTTAACGATTTTGAACTAACAGGCTCGCCCGTTTCTATATAAGAACGAATAATCTTAGAAAGAATTATTCGTTGGCGTGGGCTCAGCTCCATACAACCCCTCCCTTTGCCTTGATTTCATGTTAGCACTCTGCGCCTTCGAGTGCTAACTGCAATTTACTATACAACCAACTTTTGGCTTTGTCAATAGAAAAATCAAAAATTTTTAAAATATTTTTTGACTTTCCCTGACCTTTAATAAAAAATGCTGTATTTAAGCGGATTTTTTAATTAATTATTCACCAATTTATCTAAATTTAGTCTATTATGTGAATTAATTGTAAAATATGTTTTTATGCTTGTGAATAAAACTTTACTATGTTACAATACATTTATGAAATTACGTTTTTAAGCACGCACAAAGGAGAAATTTAAATGGATGCACAAAAAAAGAAAATGATTTTTTTATTTTCGGTTATTAGTGTTTTAGTTGTAGCAATTGTTATAATTGTTATCGGCCAACTTACAGGAAGTTTTCAAATAATAAAAACAGAAATAACCACCTCTTCGTCAAGCGTGGTTACAAGCTCGACGCCCTCTTCAAGCAAAAATGATACCCCTACCACCGAAATAGGTGGCGCAGAATCGGCAATCTACAGTTCAGATACTAATATTCAAGCTAAGTCTGACGACTTTTATATAGACCTCGCCAAAGCGCACCCGGTTAAAATAACCAAAGAAGCTTACGAACGAACCCTTATTAAAGAAAACCAAGAAGGCGGCCTTTCCTACAATGATGTGGTTGCCATTATCGGGGGCGATGGTGTTAAGGTTGACTCGAATCAAGAAAACTGTGAGATCTATATGTGGACAACGGCCGACAACACTGGCTACGCCAAGCTCATATTTGAAGACGGCAAGCTTACCGGCCGCAGCCAATGGGGGCTTAAATAAATGCAAACGCTTTTACATATATGCTGTGCACCCTGTTCGGTTATGTGCATCGACACATTAAGGGCCGAGGGCATTGAACCCACAGGATTTTGGTATAACCCTAATATTCACCCCGTTACCGAATACCGAGCGCGCAAAAACTGCCTAATAGAATACGCTAAGGATATTTCGCTTGAGCTTTTCGTGCAGGATGAATACGGTTTAAGAAGCTTTGTTCGCGGCATCTACCCGAACCTTGAAAACAGGTGCGGATATTGTTATGAAACCCGCCTTAACGCCACAGCAGAATACGCAGCACAAAACGGATTTGAAAGTTTTACAACAACACTGCTTGTAAGCCCCTATCAAAATCAGGAAGAAATAATTGCCGCCGCAGAAAAAGCCGCTGAAAAATTTGGTGTGAAATTTTTATACCGCGATTTTAAGGTTCATTTCCGCGAAGGGCAGCGCCGCGCAAGAGAGGCCGGCCTTTATATGCAAAAATATTGCGGCTGCGTTTTCAGCGAAGAAGAGCGCTACCTTAAACTGCCTAAACGATAAAATCCCAACACACACTTTGCAAAATAAAAATTCCCAAAGCAACCTCACGGCAACTGCTGTGAGATTCGCTTTGGGAATTTGTTATTAATTGTTAAGTTTAATATACTAAGCTTTTACAACGTATTTATAAATGTCGAACATGGTACCTAAGCTCGATTTAATAATAACATAAGCGGTGCCCTTGCCCTGCGCTGTAACATTTCCGCTTGAGTTGACAGTCACAACCGATTCATCGCTTGTATAGCATTTGCCACCACTTTGCGCCCAGATTGCTGCTCCTGGAGTGTGCTTTTCACCAACTTTAAGTTCATAAGTGTTCATTTGGGTTGAGTTGAAATTAGCAATTTCAGTGGCAAAGTCTATCCCATCAATTTGGGGAAGATTAGAAAGGTCGGCTTCTTTTGCAACATCGTAAACATCATAACGGTAAACTTCATACAAATCACTCTTACCGGTAATAACCACATATGCAGTGCCTGCACCTACCGCAGTAACCTTTCCGCCATCTGTTACGGTAACAACCGATTCATCACTTGAGTATGTAGTGCCGCCTCCGCTTTTAAGCCAAACACGTGCTCCGGGGCCGTGTTCTTCACCAACTGTAAGCTCGAATGTATTAAGTGGATCAGAAACAAACTCATCAATCATTTCTTGATAATCGCTTTCATCAAGCGATTTGCCGCCTTTTAAACCTTTTAAAATATCGGTTGCGCCCTGGCAAGCCGTTAAAGAAAAAAGCATAAGAACAACTAACATTCCTGCTATAAATACCCTTGCAGTTTTTTTCATACATTATTTCTCCTTGCGTTATACATTTAATTTCCACCAAAATAAAAGGTTTTTTTAATTTTAACATATTCTTTTTTCAAAGTCTACTTATATTTCACAAAACATACCTGCCATATTTCACAAAACATACCTGCCATAAATTTATGCATTAATCCGCAAAACGCCCCTACAACAAAGCATTATTTGAAAACAATAACAAAAAAATGCTTTTTACACCACATATAGATGTTGACAATTGAAGTTTTATTATTTATAATATTATAGAATATAGTAGATTTTGGGCGGTGAGAAACCAGCCGCCTTCAAGGAGTGTTTACATATGAAAAAATTATTAAAGCCCGAAAAACGCATCCCTCTTGTTAATATGTTAACAGCATTGCTTATCCTTGCGCATAACGCGCTATTCTTTGTTAACGACCATGCCTTCAATTATGAAGGAAAAAATTATGTTATGTCAATCGCTAAATATCTCTTGTTCCCCTACGATTACGACACAACTAAAGCCACATTTAAAGGCATCCCCTACCAAGAAATTCTTGGTGATACACTTACACAATATTCCGATTTATACGGAACAGCCGCTTGGATAAACTCGGTTGTAACCGTTGCGGCTTGTTTGTTCGTTCTCGGTATTGTGGGCGCAGTTTTATGCGTTATCTTTAGAAAGAAAATAGGTGGCCCATTCGCTCTCCCCGTTGTTTGGTGCTTAATCGGCGCTATCGGCGCACCTATGAGCGGATTCTATAAACTTGGGAACCTTTTCATTCTTCGTTATGCAATCGTTCTTATCACAACTGCTCTTGTTTTCTGGAACATTGTTCTTTGCATAAAAGAAGCAATGGAAAAGAAGGCCGAAATTAAACGCCTTGATGCTGAAAGAGACGCACGATGGGAAGCAGATAAACTCAGGCGCCAACAAGAAGCTGAAGCTGCCGAGGCAAATAACTAAGTATTAATAGAATTTAAAGGTAGGTGCCGGTTATTTCCGGCACCTACCTTTTTATGTTTTGAAGTTATCGCCGGGCTTCGGTTTTTACCAAATTCGCCCATAACATTTGGTATAATCAAACACAAACCGCGAACAACCGCCTTCCCAAGAACACTGTGGCTAACTGTAAATTGAAATAAACCCGTATTTCAGTGCAAGTTTTAGCTTTTCTGCTGAACGTTTAAGGTGGCGTGAAACGGTTGATTTATTCACACCCATAAGCTGGGCTATTTCGGTTACCTTCATTCGTTTAAAATAAAAGCATTCAACAACAGTGTATTGCTTTTGTGTAAGCTCCTCCTCCATAGCAACTCTAAGCATCTTCTTCACGGCCTCAATTTTTCGGGTGTTATCCCCCTGTGAAAAGCCGCCATAATAACCGCAAGGTATTCTATCACCAAAGACCTCTAAACTAAACGACCGCCTATCCATAATAATATCCTCCTTGTGTTTTTAACATATTGTGCAAAGACTATGTATTATCGTAATATTTTTTTAACCGTGCGCCTATTTGCCTGCATTTTTCCAGGTCGGCATATAGGCTGCAAATACGCCTGCGAACCATTAGCGCCTCACCGTTATCGGAACATTCGAACTCTGCGCGCAACTGCTCTATTCTTTTCAGTAGTTCAGCGCACCGTTCTTCATATTCCACACCTAACTCATATAACGTCATTACCGCGACCATTCCTTTCGCTACGCCCTTCAAAACCTATGGGTGTCGGCGAATTTATAATAACACGCATCGTGTAAATTATCAAGGTATTTTTAACATTTTTAACACATTTTGTAAATTCTTATAATAGTTGGCGCAACGGTGCCGCAACTTTTCTCTGAACACTTGAAGAATTACACGAAACGTGTTATATTTTGTATTATAACGGGGTGTATAATTATGGAAAATTTCGGGCAACGTTTAAAAAAGTTACGTGTTGGCAGGCACATAACCCAAGCTGATCTTGCTGTAAAGCTCGGTGTGTCGCCAAGCGCAATAAGTATGTATGAAAAGGGAAACCGCGAACCCAATAATTCAATGCTTAAAAAAATTTGCATTTTTTTCGGTGTAAATGTTAACTACCTGCTAAACGGCAAAGCCGAAGGCCCGCGCGATATTACTGAATTGCTTGCTGAAATAAAAACTCGGCTTGACGAAAGCGAAGGGCTTATTGTTAACGGTAAAATAATAACCGAAGCCGAAAAGGACAAGCTTTTCAAAGCAATGCTTGTTGCGGCAAATGTTATGTTTTCCACCCCCACGCAAGACTGCTCTACCATAACGTTTCAAAAGCATTAACCCCCAGCGCACGCACTATGTTTAACCCCTAATATTTGACTAAATGCAATATTAGTGATATAATACATTTGTAAGTTTGTATCTTACACATCATTTTAACAATGGTTCAAACTGCAAAGCGAAAATTCGGCTGATTAGCGTTATACTCACTAACCATTAACCAAAACGATATACATTCGTTATATCACAGTAAATGCAAAACTCCCCCCAGCGCCGCTAAGGGGATTTTACCGTGTTTTTTCGCAACAATTAAGCGGCAGAACGGGAACTATTATGAAATATCCTTTTATATCAAAACATTTGCACATACCGTGGGCGAGGAATTCTCGCTCAGCCTTTATTTGGAATATGATTGGCAGCGGTTGCAACGCCACTATGACCTTTGTTTTAATGCTATGCATCACAAGGTTTTGCGATGTTGAAGCCTGCGGCGTGTTTTCTATTGGATTTGCTATTGCCCAACTTATGTGGACAATAGGTATGTTTGAAGAAGGCACATACCAAGTAACCGATGCTGTAGGGAAATTCACATTTCCTCAATACACCGCTTTTAAAATTATATCTTGCGTACTTATGACAGTTATAAGCCCCATATACATAATTTATATGCACTTATCACTTTACAAGGGGTTTATCGCATTCCTTTTATGCCTTTTTAAAATGATAGATGCCGCATCGAACCTGTATTTCAGCCTATTCCAACAACATGGTAGATTAGATATAAGTGGCTTTTCTATGACAGTGCGTGTTGTATTATCAATGGTTATAATTGCCGTTACCTTATGGCTTACAGGCAGTTTGACCCTTGCAATAACCCTTGCAATAATCGTTTCGGTTTTATGGGTTTTGATTTTCGAGTTAAATTATGCTAAACGTTTGGCCCCCATAAAACCCGATTTCAACAAAACGGCTATGCGTTCAATCTTTTCTGAATGCCTGCCGCTGTTTATAAGCACATTTATAATTAACTACATTTATAACATTCCGAAATACAGCATAGAAATGTTTTTCGACGATACAACCCAAGCTTATTTCAATTATGTTTATTCTGTTGCCTTTGTAATGAACCTATTTAGCCTGTTTGCATTAAAGCCCATGCAAACCAAACTTACAGAATATTGGAACAGCTACCAAGACGATAAGTTTAAAAACACCGTTTTAAAAATATCAATTATTATGGGCGGCGCTTCTTGCGTACTGGCTCTGTTCTTCGCGTTTTTCGGCCCGCAAATTTTAGGGCTGTTTTACGGAGTTGACCTTTCGGTATTCAATATGAGCTTCTTTCTCGTTTTGATTGGCGGCGGTGTAAGCGCCATCGTTAATGTTTTTTACAACGCGTTAACAGTTATGCGGCTTCAAAAATTTTTGGTTTTCGGCTATATTGTTTCAGCCTTCTTTTCATCGCTTGCATCTAAATATGTTGTGTCGGTTTGGGGCGTTTTAGGCGCATGTTGGATGTTCATAATATCAATGTTTTTAATTTTGGCCACCTTTATTATAATTTTCTTGTTCGGCTTTAAAAGAAAAAATCTCATAAAAAACTTTATATCACGCATTTTCAAAAATTTTTCCGATAAATAATCACAAGCCGAACTTTTCGGCAAACGGGGGTTTATATGAAAAGGAATGATTATATTTACTGGGATGAATACTTTATCGGCATTGCAATGCTTTCTGCCGAGCGTAGTAAAGACCCGGGCACTCAGGTTGGCGCCTGTATAGTAAGCGAAGATAATAAAATATTATCGGTTGGATACAACGGTATGCCCTGCGGCTGTTCTGATGACCACTTCCCCTGGGAGCGTGCAGGCGACGACCCGCTTGAAACTAAATATGCCTTTGTGTGCCACGCAGAGCTTAATGCCATTCTTAATTATGCGGGCGGCAGCCTTAAAGGCGCCAAAATCTACACCACCCTTTTCCCCTGTAATGAATGCACCAAGGCAATAATTCAAACGGGGATCAGCGAGGTTATCTACGTTAGCGATAAATACGCCGATACTTCGAGCGTTAAGGCGTCTAAAAGAATGCTTGATGCCTCGCGAGTTAAGTATAGAGCCTACACCCCAACAGGCCGCCAAATCACCCTTAATTTATAAATTTAGGAGATGCAAATGAAAAAACAGCTTATAGCCATAACACTTTTAGCTTTAATCGTTCTATACCTTTGCGGCTGCGGCAACAAAAAATACGAGCCCACACTTGGCAACTGGGAAATTCAAACCTACGCAGTGAACGGTATCGACACCGATATTTCGGAATGTGAATACCAGCGAATGTCAATGGCTGACGACGGAACCTTTGTGTTTGTTAACGGCTCCACCAGCTTCGAAGGCACTTATGATATAAAAGGCGGAGACGTTACCGCAGAGCTTGGTGAGAAAAAAATAACTATGAACTTAACTAATAACAATTCATACATAACCGCCACCTATGAGTCGGGCAAAACAAACTATATGTTAGTTTTCAAAAAGGTTAACTCGTAATTCACGGCAAAAAAAGCACCCAACCGATGAAAATTTCGGTTGGGTGAATTTTTTGCTATTACTTTAATTTACACGTTAAACAAGAAATGAACTACATCGCCGTCTTTCATTTCATATTCCTTGCCCTCTGAACGGATAAGACCCTTTTCGCGGGCGGCGGCAAGTGAGCCGCATTCAACTAAGCTTTCGTATGGGATAACCTCGGCGCGGATGAAGCCCTTTTCAAAATCGGAATGGATTTTTCCTGCAGCTCCCGGTGCCTTTGTTCCCTTTTTAATTGTCCACGCGCGAACCTCGGGCTTTCCTGCGGTAAGGTAGGATATAAGCCCTAAAAGTGAATAACACTTTCTGATAAGGCGGTTAAGGCCCGATTGTTCAAGGCCAAGTTCTGCCAAGAAAACATCTTTTTCTTCATCGTCCATTTCGGCAATGTCGGCCTCCATAGATGCGCATATAGGCAGGGTTTCAGAACCTTCCGATTCGGCAAGTTGCTTAACCTTGCAATATCTTTCATTTGAGTCGATGCCCTTTTCGAAATCTTCTTCGCTCATATTGCAGGCATAAATAACAGGCTTGTTTGAAAGCAAACCAAGGCTTTCAAGAACAAGTGCTTCATCTGCAGTGCATTCAACACTTTTAGCAGGCTGTTCAGACTCGAGTGCTGCCATTAAACGCTCTAAAAATGCAAGCTCGCCCGCAAGGGACTTGTCACCCTTAACGGCCTTAGCCACGCGCGAAATTCTGCGCTCAACCATTTCAATATCAGATAAAATAAGTTCAAGATTTATAATGCCGATGTCGCGTATAGGGTCAACCGAGCCGTCAACATGAATAATATTGCTGTTTTCAAAGCAACGAACCACGTGAACTATAGCGTCAACCTCGCGGATGTGGGATAAAAACTTATTACCAAGCCCCTCGCCCTTTGAAGCACCCTTAACAAGGCCTGCAATATCAACAAATTCAATGGTTGCAGGGGTGAATTTGTCAGGCGAATACATTTCGGCAAGCTTATCAAGGCGCGCATCGGGCACCGATACCATGCCAACGTTCGGTTCAATGGTGCAAAATGGGTAGTTAGCCGATTGCGCACCTGCGTTAGTTATTGCGTTAAAAAGGGTTGATTTTCCAACATTGGGCAACCCTACTATTCCAACCTTCATAATTCTTATTCCTTTTCTGTTAGTTTACAAGAATATATTATAAAGGTTTTATGCGCCGTTATCAAGTGATATTTTAAAAAACCTCGTTCAAACAAGGGTGAAAATCACCTTTAGCCCTTAAAAAAGGCTTTTACATTCTCGTACCACTCAACACATTTAAAGCTCGCCTTATATTTAACCTCGTTTTTAACAATTTCGGCTCCACCTTCAGTTAATGAATCTTCAATTTTCGAATCTGTCGCAGATGGAAGGCAAACCGCCGGAAACATAACACACCACCAGTTTTTGCCCCTACCCTCACCTATAACCACTCGCAAAGCCTCATATTCGCCTGCAGGCAGGGTGAAATCATCGTAAGATCGCGTTCCAAAAAAGGTGGTTCCCACGCTCGCTGTTACACCGTAATCAAACCCATTTTGCGAAATAACCTCGGCGGCGATGTTTTCGAAATCTGCTATGTGTTCCCTGGCTTCTGCGACTGAATCATCTCGTGTTTGGCAGTCGGCAAAAAAATCTCCCGACGCTGCCAGCAGAGCATCACGCACCTTTAGTTTAAGTATTTGGTCATCCTCATTGTCAGAGTTTGCAATTATATGAAGTCGAAAAACGCTGTCACGCACCTGTTCACACCTGTTAGAAAAATTTGCAAACGCCAATATGCTAACAAAAACTGTGCCACACAACACCGATGCAATTATGCGATTTTTTACTGATTTGAACATTTTGCTTCTCTCCTTAATATGTATTCACATTAGGTATTGGCAGAAAAGCATTTTTATATTCATCATAGCGATTTTTCATGCCTGTTATACGAGCAAAAGCCGTGATTTACTATTTGTGCAAAAAAATTTATAAAAATATATATTTTTTCTTGAAATATAGTGTGTGTTCTGCTATAATAAACATATTGCATATTATTTGTTCAAATTGTTTAAATATTTTGTTCATTTTTAACAAAAAATTAATAATTTTTTCTTCTAACAAGTAATATAAGCATTCGGTTATATCATAAAATCAATTATGGTGTATGTTTTATGAAACAACCGGAAATACGAATTCAAAAAGGCGGGATACATATGAAACTTTTTAGTGCAAACCAAATCAAAAATATCGCTTTGCTGGGGCACGCTTCGTCTGGTAAAACCACACTTTGCGACGCTGTTCTTCACGTTGCAGGAATAAGTGACCGAATAGGCAAGCAGGGCGAAAGTGGTTGCATTATGGATTTCGATCCTGAAGAAAAGAAGCGTTTATGCTCATTACAGACCTCGGTGTATCAATTTGAAAATAACGGTTATAAAATCAATATTATCGATGCGCCCGGACAGTTCGACTTTGCAGGCGGCGTTAGCGAAGCCATAACCGCGGCCGACACAGCTGTAATAGTTCTTTCGGGTAAATCAGGCCTTTCGGTTGGTGCAGGGCTTAATTTCGAGGCTGCCCGCAAAGCAGGCAAAGCTTGCGCATTCTTTATAGGCAAGCTTGATTCTCCAAGGGCATATTTTTACAGGGTAATTTCAACCGTTACAGGCCGCTATGGCTCGGTTGTTTGCCCCATCGTTATTCCCATTGAAAACGGCGACGAGGTTACAGGTTTTGTTAACCTTATTGAAAACAAGGCTTATAAATATGATGGAACAAAGGCAACTGAAATCCCTGTTCCCGAAAATGCTGACATTGAAAATATGCGCACCGTTATGATCGAAGCTGCTGCATCAAGCAGCGAAGAACTCATGGAAAAATATTTCGATGGGCAGGAATTAACCGAAGAAGACATCACCGGTGCTCTTGCAAGCGGCATGGCTGATGGCAGCATTTGCCCCGTATTTTGCGGCATAAACCAAACAGGCGCCGCAGTTGATATGTTGATTAACATTTTAACTAAAATCGCACCGAATGCAGATGTTCCTGAATACACAATTAAGAAAAGCGGTGTAGAAGGCAAGTTATCGTGTGACGGAGCCGGCAGACCTGCTGCGCTTGTTTTCAAAACAGTGTCTGACCCGTTTGTTGGCAAACTTTCATACATAAAGGTTATTTCGGGCAAGATCACTCCCGATATGAAGCTTATTAATTCAAGAACAGGTTCGGAAGAAAAGCTTGGCAAATTAATGTGGATAAAAGCAGGCAAGCAGGAAGAGGGCGCCACCGAAGTTCAGGCCGGCGATATTTTCTGCGCTGCAAAGCTTGGTTCTGTTCTCACAGGTGACACACTCTATGCGCCTGATAACCAGGTTGAAGTTGTTGGGCAGACCTTCCCCCACCCGCAGCTTACAATGGCTATAAAGCCCAAGGTTAAGGGTGAAGATGAAAAGATTGCAGCCGGCCTTTCAAAACTCGCTGAAGAAGACCCAACCATTCTTTTCTACCCCAACACCGAAACTAAAGAACAAATCATTGCAGGCCTTGGCGAGCAGCACATTGATGTTATTGCATCTAAACTTAAAACAAAATTCGGCGTTGATGTTGAACTTAGCATCCCCAAAGTTGCATACAGAGAGGCAATAACCAAGAAGTGCCGCGTTCAGGGAAGGCACAAGAAACAATCAGGCGGCCACGGCCAGTTTGGCGACATTTGGGTTGAATTTGAACCCTGCGACAGCGACGGTTTAGTATTTGAAGAAAAAATCTTCGGCGGCGCTGTTCCCAAGAACTTCTTCCCCGCAGTTGAAAAAGGCTTGCAGGATAGTATGCAGAGGGGCGTTTTAGCAGGATACCCGATGGTTGGCGTTAAGGCAACATTGGTTGACGGTTCATACCACCCGGTTGACTCTTCTGAAATGGCATTCAAGATGGCAGCACAGATTGCATTTAAAGACGGTATCCCAATGGCGAACCCAATAATCTTAGAGCCAATTGGAATGTTAACCGTTCAAACACCCGATGAAAACATGGGCGACGTTATAAGCGATATTAACCGCCGCCGCGGAAGAATGTTAGGGCTCACACCTCTTGAAAACAAAATGCAGGAAATTGCAGCCGAAGTGCCAATGGCCGAGATGGGCGATTTCGCAACAGCAATGCGCTCAATTGCTCAAGGTCGCGCTTCCTTCATTTATAAGTTTGAGCGTTATGAATCTGCTCCTCCGCAGGTTGCAGAAGCAGTAATCGCTGAAGCTAAAAACTAAATAGAAATTAATCGGCAGGGTTTG
>JAZNGF010000029.1:0-35287 GCA_045576295.1 Acutalibacteraceae bacterium
TTCTTTAACCCACCAATCAATATATTCGCAAACACCCCTAAAATTCCTATTAACCTCGTTATTAGGTATCCTAATAACGGTTAATCCTCTGCTTTCTATTTGCTCGGTGCGAACTTTATCTTTCAATAAACCATATTCTACAAAATGCTGTGAACCATCAAGTTCAATAACAAGCCGTGCTTCATGGCAATAAAAATCAACTATATAATTATCAATAACCTTTTGCCTTAAAAACCGAACAGGGTAAGAACGCAAAAAGTCATACCACAAGTGCCGTTCTTCTTTTGTCATGTTTTTTCGTAACGTTTTTGCGTTATCGGTAAGCGCCGTGTTATGCTTTCGTTCCGTTCATATCACTCCGTTGATTTTTCGTAATTCAGGCCCCCTTGCGACTTGCGGTAGTGCTACATTTTTGCCCTCCTTGCCCTAAAGGAGGGTGGCTGAGCGTTAGCGAAGTCGGGAGGATTCAAAAATATAATGGTGTTGCCGCCAACTAAGGCCGAGGATTCACAGCAGATTTCTGCCACTTAATATGCTTGTATCTATTGTTTTAGTTTCCTAACCCCCTCGCCACGCTTCGCGCGGCCCTCTCCCCTTTAGGCAGGGGAGGCTTAGGGATTGTACTTCTTTCGGCCCCCTTGCCCTAAAGGGGGCTGTCAAAACCGTAGGTTTTGACTGGGGGATTTACAGCAGGCTTGCTGCCTCTTAATATGCGTATGTCTATTGTTATAGTTTCCTAATCCCCTCGCCACGCTTCGCGCGGCCCTCTCCCCTTTAGGCAAGGGGCGCTAAGGGATTAAAAAAGCACCCTGCCGGCCACACGGCAGGGTGCAAACCGCTTTAATTATACGTTAATGTTAAAGCGTAGAATTTAAATTAGTTAGTCAGTTAAACTAAATTAGTTAAACTAAAATTAGTCGATCTGAGTTACAGTAGCTGTAACTGAAAGTGCGATGTTAGCAGGATTGCCATCAGCTGCATTATTACCGAGTTTGGTATCAAGGTCATCTGTCTGGTCTACACCGCCTGTGAAAGCCCAAGCCCATGAAACCTGAAGATCGTTAGCTACAGCAGTAGCGAGATTTGTGTTTGCATCATAAGTAGCTGTGCAACCTCTGATAGCAGCATTAACAGCATCCTGGAATTCAGTAACTGAATCAAAATCCATACCGTTTAATACTGTAGGACTCTGAGCGTTATCACTAGCAACTGTGATAGCGATCGGGCAATAGTAAGCGGTGTCAACTGTCCAGTTTGTAAGTGTTAATTCAGCAGCATATGATACTTCTACGTCAACTTCAGGTTTACCTTCAAGAGCAAAACCAACTAAAGCACCCTGTGTACCAGGAGCAACAACGTTTACGCCTTCAGTTTTAGCCTGAACGGTTATAGCGTCGCCTTCTTCGTTAGCATCGTAATCTGTAGCTGCGTGTTTGTAAGAGTCACTAAACATTTCAGTTGTAGCTGTGATTTTTACGCCCCACTCAGCAACGCGAGCGCTGTCTGTTGCAGGGTCACCAGTTGTTACATACTTAGCAAATGTGCCGCCAACGAAGCATGATGTTACTAATACGAGAACTAAAAGGATAGACGCGATTCTTAAAGATTTTTTCATTAGAAAATCCTCCTTCAAAATATATTGATTATGTAAATCAATTTTAGGCTTTCGCCCTTAGTGCAGGTGGGCCCTGCCTATATCAGCCCGGTGTTCGTGGCAACACGCGAGCATTGATACCTTAAATTATTCTGCCGATTCTTCGGCGGCCACTTGTGCAGGTTCATCAGCTACAGGGGCATCGCCCTCGCCTGCTAAGGCGCGAAGCCTTTCAAGCTCGGCTTCGAGCTCTTGCGATTTATTACCTTCGCGGTTTAATTGAACCTGGCGTTTAATAATGCTATAAATAACAAATGCCAGAACCGGAACACCAATGAAGATTAACATTCCAAGCGGCTGTTGCAAGAACATTGCAAACTGGCCAAGGTAAGGAACTCTTGTTCCGCTGTAGATGCCAACAACCTTATCTTCGGTTACCGGGTTTTTATCTTCGGTGTTGTTGAAGTCACCCTTTGTGATGAACTGTAATCCATCGCCTTCTTCGGCATCTTGAACTTCTATAATTCTGTGGGTTACTAATACCGAACCCTCTTTATATGTAATAATGTCGCCCTTTTTTAAATCTTTGGTGTTGACTTCGTTAACAATAATTAAGTCGCCACCTTCGATATGGTCTTCAGCGTCACCCGACATTGAATCGGTTAATACAACCAGCGGGGTTACGCCTAAAAGTTTTGGAGGTTCATCGGGGTTGAGGCTGCCTTGAATAATTATTGCAAGGTTACAAACAAGCATCAACACTAAAACCACACACAAAACAATACCTATAACCGACAAAACACCAAAGCGCCGTTTCTTTTCAGCCGGCTGCTCCGGAACTGTTGTTGTTATCATTGTAGACACCCTTTCGTTTTGTGCAAAAGTGCCAAAAACTATCAACTTATTTGATAATGTTTGTGCAAAAGCATTTCTTTTCTGTATTTGAATATTATCACACTAAAGTGCAAATGTCAAGCATATTATTAAAAATTTTGAACGATTTTTTAATATTTTTTATATGGAAAATTATACTGGTAAGCGTGGGATTTTTTGCTAAAACCCTGAAAACCGCGTAAATAAAGGGAATAGCATCATTTTTGGCGCGCATTTGCCCCAAATGAATAAATACATACGGTAATGTATTATTATGCAGGGGTTTTAAAAACGAAAATTTTAAATTTGCATTGTAGGGGACGATGCCCACATCGTCCCGCAGGTGATCAACGTGATAGACAAGGGTAAAATTTAAGACCGCGGGCCTGCTCGGGCAGATGTGGGCATCTGCCCCTACGGGGTTAACGGTAGCATTATCATATTCGCAGGTTGTATACGGACAGTCGAGGACGCCTGCCCCTACGGGGTTGACGGTGGGATGTGCATAACATTAGGCTTCCCCTTGAGGGGAGGCTCTGCGCAAAGCGCGGTGGTGAGGTGTAAAAACATTATCACTAAAAATTCAAATGAAACGCTGACTGTGTCGGATACACCTCATCCGTCAACTTACGTTGACACCTTCCCCTCAAGGGGAAGGCTGACGGGAGGCGAAACGTCTCCCCTACAGGGTAAACGGCAGTGTTTTGCAAACCGATAATCTCCTACGGGGCGTCGAAGGCGCCGCCCCCTACAATGTTGACATTAGATTTATTAATACCGCGAGCCTGCTCGGGCAGATGTGGGCATCTGCCCCTACGGGGTTAACGGTAGCATTATCATATTCGCAGGTTGTATACGGACAGTCGAGGACGCCTGCCCCTACGGGGTTGACGGTGGAGTGTGCATAACATTAGGCTTCCCCTTGGGGGGAGGCTCTGCGCGAAGCGCGGTGGTGAGGTGTTGTACAGTTTAATGGTTTTATGTTTTACCGCCAATTACTTTAGTTTGTTTTAACGCCGCTGAAAGCGGCTCCACCCCATCCGTCAGCTAACGCTGACACCTTCCCCTCAAGGGGAAGGCTTGCGGGAGGAGAAACGCCTTCCCTACCATATAGACATTGGTTTTGTTGTAAACATTAATTACCTTACGGGAGGAGCAGAGCCCCCTCCCATACAATGTTAACGGCAGATTTATCTAAAACACAAGCCTACACCTCATCCGTCAGCTAACGCTGACACCTTCCCCTCAAGGGGAAGGCTACAGGCGGGCGATTCATGAATCGCCCCTACAAGGTTGATGATAGGCTTATTAATACCTAACATCTGCCATCTAACATCTAATATTGCACCTCATCCGTCGGCTAACGCCGCCACCTTCTCCCGCTGGAGAAGGCTGTAATTAATCTATAATCTTTTTAATAACCTTTAACCTTGCGAATTCTTCGCGTTCCTTTTCTTCAAGAGCCGAGGTTATGGTTTTAATTTGCTCTTCAAAACGAGGGATAATAATGTTTTTAAGCGCATTGGCGCGCTTTTGGGTTTTCTTAATACCCTGCGCCAATCGGTAAACGCTGTTCTCCACTTCGGCAAGCTGCGCCGTTAAGCGCTTAACGTTTTCAAACATTGCATAGGCTTCATCGAGGCTTTGCGATGTGTTATGATAGCCAAAATAGTTGCGCCTTTCCTGCTGTGAAAATTCAACGCCTGGTATTACAACGCCCATAACGCTGCGCTTTGTAAGTTTAATGCCGCGCTCAACGGGAACGGCATTGGCAATATCATCTACAATGCCAAGCTCGATATTCGCGCGTTGCAACGATTTATACGCAGTGCTATAGCCCTCGGCAATAAGGCCGCGCAGTGCCGATGCACTGTCGATCAGCGACATTGTTTCGCGAATGAGGATATTCCTCTTTCGGTCGAGCAAATCGTAACCGACCTTGGCTAAATCGAGCGATTTTTTAATTTTCATTAATGTTCCCTTGGTTGGTGAAACAGGAATTGCCACTGCGCAGCCCCCTTTCTTACATTATAATATATAAACTAAACCAAATATTAGTTTGCCTTTTGCTTTTCTAAAAGCGGATCGAAATACTTTTGCAAAAGTTCTTCTGAAACGCGGTCGAGCTCTTGCCGCGGCAAGGTTGTTAGAACCTGCCAGCCGAGCGACAGGGTTTGCTCGATACTGCGGGATTCGGTTGGCGACTGAACCAAAAATTCGGTTTCAAAGCGTTTTCCAAACTCAATATATTTTTTATCGGTTTCAGATAATTCATCTTCACCTATTACAGATGCGAGCGCTCTTGCATCTTGCACCTTGGCGTAGGCGGCAAAAAGCTGGTTGGCAACGCCTGCATGGTCTTCCCTTGTGTAGCCCTCACCTATACCGTCTTTCATAAGGCGCGAAAGGCTTGGAAGAACGCTAACGGGCGGGTATATTCCTGCACCGTCGAGCGCGCGGTCAAGAACAATTTGCCCTTCGGTTATATAGCCCGTTAAGTCGGGGATTGGGTGGGTTATATCGTCATTCGGCATTGTTAAAATTGGGATTTGGGTAACAGAGCCTTTGCACCCCTTTATCATTCCTGCACGCTCGTAAAGCGAGGCTAAATCGGAATATAAATACCCGGGGTAGCCCTTTCTTCCCGGAATTTCGCCCTTTGAAGAGCTGAACTCGCGAAGCGCTTCGCAATAAGAGGACATATCGGTCATAACCACTAAAATGTGCATACCCTGTTCAAAGGCTAAATACTCGGCCGCTGTTAGGGCACAGCGCGGGGTTATGGTGCGCTCGATAATAGGGTCGTTCGAGGTGTTCAAAAACATTACAACGCGCTCTGAAACGCCCGAGGCCTCGAAGGAATTTTTAAAATATTCGGCAACGTCGTTAGTAACTCCCATTGCCGCAAAAACAACACCGAATTTTTCTTTGCCGCCCCCTGCAGTTTTAGCCTGCCTTACTATTTGGGCGGCGAGCTCATTGTGTTTCATGCCGTAGCCCGAGAATATTGGCAGCTTTTGCCCCCTTATTAGGGTTGAGAGTGCATCGATCGACGAAATGCCCGTTTCGATAAAGTTTTTAGGGTAAACGCGCGAAACAGGGTTGATTGATGAGCCGTTAACATCGCGGCTAACTTCGCCGAAAACCTCGCCTAAACCGTCAATCGGCCTTCCTGCTCCGTTAAAGGTGCGGCCCAAAATTTCTTTTGAAAGCGGAAGCTCCATTGGGTGCCCTTCGAAAACGGTTTTAGCCCCACCGAGTGACATTGAACGTGTGCCCTCGAAAACCTGCACAACTGCTCGCTCGCCCTCAAGCTCAACAACTCGGCCTGTGCGCGCGGTGCCGTCACTTAAAGTTATATTAACAATTTCTTCGTTGCCAACTCCCCTGACACCCTCGAGCACAACAAGCGAGCCGATAATTTCATCAAGGCCGAGATATTCTTTTCTCATAAAAATCTCCATTCTGCCGCTAAAGCATCAACACAAACAGCTAATAAAAATCTCCTTGGCGGCAAGTGGAGATTTTCGCCATGTGCCGTGGCGCCCAATGGCGCAATCGGCACGGCATTTAAATTTTTGTAATAGTGTGATTTCTCACGCTATTACCCCCTTAAGCCACACCGATTTTATTTATAATTTCGGCAATTTCTTTATTATAATCATCAAACATTTCTAACCTATTATTAGGTATATCGTATTTCATCTTTATAAGTTTTTCGTAAATTCCACTGCCGGCTATTAGCGACACCGGCTTATTAAGCGCCACAACCTGCTTTGCCGCTTCATATAAATTTATAATGGTTTTCATCATTAAGAACTGCTTTTTAAGCGGAACATAGGTGTCATCGGCATGGTAGGCGTTTTGCTGCAAAAAGCCAACCCTTATGATTTTTGCAATGTCGATTACAAGTTTTTGATCATCGGGCAGAACATCAGCGCCGATGAGCTTTACAATCTCCATAAGCTGGCTTTCTTCGCGAAGCAGTGTGATAACCTTGCGGCGGTATTTCATAAACTCAGGGTCGACCTGCTCGTTATAATAGCTTTCAAGGTCGGTTTCGTATTCGCTGTAGCTATCGTTCCAGTTGATTGCCGGATAGTGCCTGGCATAAGCTAAAGATTTATCAAGCGCCCAAAACGCACGAGTGAAGCGCTTGGTGTTTTGGGTTACGGGTTCTGAAAAATCTGCCCCTTGGGGAGAAACCGCGCCAATTACACTAACCGAGCCTTCGGCCCCATTTAATGTTGTAACCCTGCCTGCACGCTCATAGAAATCAGCGAGTCGCGAGGGCAAGTATGCCGGGAAGCCTTCTTCTGCAGGCATTTCTTCAAGGCGGCCCGATATTTCCCTTAAAGCCTCGGCCCAGCGCGAGGTGGAATCGGCCATCATTGCAACGCTATAGCCCATATCGCGGTAGTATTCCGCAAGGGTGATACCGGTGTAAATAGATGCTTCGCGCGCCGCAACCGGCATATTTGATGTGTTTGCAATAAGTACGGTTCTATCGGTTAATTTTTTGCCTGTTCGCGGGTCGATAAGCTCGCCGAACTCGTCGAGAACCTGAGTCATTTCGTTGCCACGTTCGCCGCAGCCTACATATATAATAATATCTGCATCGCACCATTTTGCGAGCTGATGCTGTGTCATAGTTTTGCCTGTTCCAAAGCCGCCCGGGATTGCCGCAGTGCCGCCCTTGGCTATTGGCAGAACCGTGTCGATAACGCGCTGGCCGGTTATAAGCGGAACGCTTGGCGGCAGGCGCTTTGCAAAGGGGCGGCCGGTTCTTATGGGCCACTTTTGGCATAATGTAAGCGGGATAAGCTTTCCGCCCTCACTTTCAATTTCGGCAACTGTATCGTTCACCTTATATTTGCCGTTTGGGCGCACTGATTTAACGGTGCCCGAACACATAGGGGGCACCATTACCTTATGAAGTATTGTGTCGGTTTCGGGAACGGTTGCATAAACATCACCCGCCGAAAGGCTGTCGCCCACGTTTACGGTTACAGTAACATACCATTCGCGGGCTGTATCAAGGGCATCAACCAAACAGCCGTTGCCGATAAATGCGCCGGTTTTTTCTTCAATTTTGCGAAGCGGGCGCTGGATACCATCGAAAATTGAGGATAGTATTCCCGGCCCCAAGGTTACCGACATGGGGCTGCCCGTTGGATGCACAGGCTCGCCCACTTTGAGCCCTGATGTAGATTCGTAAACCTGTATTACCGCAAAGCCCGAGTTTACATTTATAACCTCGCCTATGAGCTTTGCACTACCCACATAAACCATTTCTTGAATTGAAAAATCCTCACCGCCCAGAACCCGCACTACAGGCCCGTTTATAGCGTGAACCGTGTTTTTGGCCATATAAATCACCGTTTTCTAATTTTTATAGCTACTGCTCATCGCGCTTGTTTATTGAAAGCCCCGAATACCTTCGAAAACTTTCTTTTTCTTCTTCGAACCTTAAATCAAGCGTATCGTTGTATATCACCTTGCCGTTAACTTCCTTTGCTTTTAGCCCGCCAAGGTTAATGGTGCCGTCAATCTCAATGGTGCAGCCGCTGCACACCTGTTTTAAAAGCGGCGCATAAATTTCATCTTCAGGCCTTACATAAAAAACTGCACTGCCGTTTAAATGTTTTAAAAGTTCTTCAGCACTTTTTTTCAAAAACTCGGCATATTTTTCAGATGACGTAAACGCCCCGAGCTTTTCTAAAACGCCGCCGAAAACCTTATCGCAAATTTCCTGCCTTCTTTTATAAAGCATATCATTTGCATCAATATTCTTTTGAGAGATTTCAAGCCCCGAAGCCTTCATAATTTTTGAGGTTTCCCTGCCTATATATTCGTGGCTTTTGCGGCGGGCATCATCGTATGCCTTGGCAAGCTCGCCCTCAATATATCTTTTGGTTTCAGCCTCGATCCGCCTTTTTTGGCGCTCGGCTTCGCGATTAATGGAATTTGCAAAATTACTGATATTGTTTTCAGGCAACCTAATCTGCCCCCTTTTAAATCTTAACGCCTATGGCTTCGGTTATATATTTCGAAATAGTATCATCTCCGCTACCATCTGCATGGCGGTCGGGTATTTCAACAATTAAGGGTTCTTCTCTGCAAAGTTTTATATCATCAACCGTTTCGCGGCATAGAGCGGATAACTTCTTGGTTATTAAAATTATGCCAATTTCAGGGTTTTTCAGCGCCTTATCAAGCGCCGATTCGGTGCCCTGCGCATCGTCGCACACAACACCTTCTATCCCTGCAAGGCGCATACCAACCAGTGTATCGTGGTTATCACTTATTAACCAAAACTTCATTGTTTTTACCTATTAAAGAGTTATTGTGGGGAGTTTTAATACAATTAAGAATGCAATAATAAGGCCATAGATTGCCACCGCTTCTCCAAGGGCAACGAATATAATAGCCTTACCGAATGATGATGGATCTTCAGCAACCGCACCGATAGCCGCAGGCGCACCGGCTGAAAGCGCAATACCACCACCTATACCTGCAAGGCCAATGCTGAGCGCCGCGCCGATAAATCCAAGGCCAACGGCAGTTCCTGCGCCATTGTTAGATGCAGCTTCCGCCTCTGTTTCCACGGGTTCAGCCGCTGTTTCTTCAGAAACGGCCACTGCATCAGAAGGGGTGGGAGCGGTTTCGGCCGAAACAAATGCTGTTAAAGAAAAGCAAAGCACCAAGCAAACCACAAGTGTTATAAGGTGGCGCTTAAAAGCCTTTTTGCCGCTGCCTGTTCTTTTCATTTCTTTGATTCCTGAAAATACTGAATAAACTATAGCTGCCACAGGCAGTAAGAATGCTAAAATAATTGTTATTGTTGACATAAAGCAAAACCTCTTTCAATTAATTGTTTTTTATTAAGGACGACATTGGGGTGAATTTGTTTCCGTTCCCGTTATAAAAACGCGAGAACATTTCGTAAAACTCTAAACGGAGCACCTGAATACCAACAAGAAGCCCCTCTAAAACTATAACAAAGATATTACCAAACACCATCAAAACTGCGCCGCCAACACCGCCGCCAACTATTTCAACAAGTGATGTAAAGGCAAGCATCATTCCCGCGTGAATCAGCACAAATGCACCCACACGCAGGAAACTTACAGTGTTTGAGAACATTGAAAGGATTACCTCAATAAGTTCGAAAACCGTTTCAAGTATATAATCGCCAACCGAGTGAACCTTGAAGCCGTTCCCCTCAACAAGGGAGGATAGCGGATGCGCAAGCAGGATTGATATAACAGGGATAACTATAAACAGCACCACCGCAAGCCCCATAGGAATTTTAATTCCAAATAACAAAGAGCCTGCCACAATAAGTATGCCTGCGTAAAACAAAAGCCCTGCAATACCGCCCGAACTGAACACTGCGTTTCCGATTTCGCGGCGTTTAAAGTTTGAAACAACACCTAAAACCATTGCAATAAGCAAAAGTGCTATTCCTATGCCGATTGAGAACGCCAAAAGCGAGGTTGCGCTGTGCATTACATCAATGGGCTTTTCTTTAAAGCCTATCGCCCTATACATTGGGTCCAACACGTGCTCGAACCCGAACACACTGCCGAACACAAGCCCGAAAAGCGCACCCGATATTCCGCAAGGGATAAGTGCTTTACCAAGTGCCATACCTTTAATCTTCCACATTAAATAGCCCACTAATGATAGCACCAAGCCCTGCCCTAAATCGGCAAACATTATGCCGTAAATAAGGCTATAGGTTATTGCAACAAACGGGGTTGGGTCTACTTCTTTATAGGCAGGCGTTCCGTATATTTCAACAAAAAACTGGAACGGCCTGAAAAGCGCATTGTTTTTAAGGCGCGTTGGCGGTGTCATTCTTGACATTTCTTCAGGTTCGCTAAACTCAATATCAAGTTTACCCACCTTCTCGGCCGCCTCTGTAAACTCTTTAACCCTCGATTCAGGCACCCAGCCTATAAGCATAAACGAATTATTATATTCGCAGGCAAGCTGCTTTACCTCGGCCATATCACACTCACGTTTAAGTTGGGCATATAGTGCCTGGCACTCTTCCTTATGGTCGTTAAAAAAGTTCGTTAATATCTGAACCTGTTTTTCAATTTCAAGCGAATTGCTTTCGGCCTCTGCCTTATAGCTATCCATTATTTCCTGCGGAGTTCCCGCATTATCGGGCAAAATAAATTTTTCAAAGAAAAGCGATGCGAATATTCGGTCAACTTCCTTCACGGCTCGCACGGGGGCAACATACATCCCCCAATAATAAGCGTCATCACACGAGGTTGGGTAAAACAGTATTTCGTCCGACGGGTGATGGCTAAGCTTTGCATAACTATCCTTTGGGATTCGGCCGAACCTTACCTTTATAAACTCGCAGTCAAACAGTGCATCAAGGTGCAAGTTAAGCGCCGTAAAATGCTTAAGATCTTCGATTTTAGCGCTGAGTTCTTCGTTTCTTGCTTCAAGCCTTGCTCGTTCCAACTGTGCCTTTTCTAACTTTTCGTTAAGCTCGTTTAGCTTTTCATCAATAATACCATTCGAAAAATGCTTAGCGGAATTATAACCATCTTTAGGCGGCTGCACGCCAAACTGCTTAAAAAGATTATTAAGCCTGTTAAGCTGAACTGCGCTGTTATTATCGTTTTTAATTCTTTTAAGCCCTTGAACCGAGTTCAAAGCATCTACCGCCGACTCAGCGTGAAACCAATCAGATTGAAGACAAACGTTTATCACTGCATCGAGCTTTGACATTCTGCCCGAAATACAGGCAGCTTTCATTTTTTCTACCGACATTTTTAAATCACCCTCCTATCCTTTAAAATCGGGTATGCATGCGTTTTCAAGAATTTCTTCGGGCGGCAAACCATACCTCACGCCCTCAATTATATTAATAATATTGTCAACCTCTTTTTCGCTGTAAAGAATGTATGCCAGCATTACAACAGCGGGGCTTGACGAAAAATGAATTGGCTTTTTAATGTTTTGCAGCAAAATCCGCTTGCAGAAGCTGCCTATATCATCGGCCGCCGAAAGCCGCCTTCCTGCTTTACAGTATTTAGTTGCACTAAACAGTTCTAACACTTCATCGGCCGTTTTGCTATCAATCATTTGCTTAAACACTTTTTTCGGTATAAGGCACCGCTTGTTCATAACAAGCGAGGAAATTGCAATAGGCGAACATCCATAATATCTTTTTGCCCTGTAAATCAGCATAAAATCATAAAGTTCGGCCTGCATTAAAATAATTCCGTTAACCGAAAGCGAATTGCCTTTTTTATTATCGGCACCATCTTCAAACACTGTATCATAAAGCATTCGGTAAAGTTTCGATTCAATTGTTGTAAAGCCTGTTTCTTCAATATTTTTAACATCGTTTGCTATGATGCCGTATTTGGTTTGTGAAAGGTAACCGGATAATTCTTCGGCGTTTTTAAAGCCGCACAATTTATTAAAATCAACGCTTGAAAACTTGTTAACCGCCATTGGCATTCTGGCAATAAACTCTCTTGTTTTACCTGCACTAAAACAGATAAGAAAGTCAATAAGCAGTTTAATCTCGTGCGAATCTATAACAAAGCTGAATAAATGCGCACCCATAGCGCTTTCAAAACGGCACATACGGTAGATTTCTTCAAGATTGTAGTTTTTGAGAAGTATTTCGATGTTGCCGCGATGAACCGACAACTCGTTTACCGACGACAGTGCCGACGCATATCGCGTTTTTGATTTAAGGTAGCCTGTAACCTCGGCCACCGTTTTCATCCCTGCCATTGCGCGGTAATCGGCCTGAGTTAGCCGCTTACCGTATTTCGCGCGGGATATTGTCATAACCGAGTTTAACGCTGCCGAACCCATAACCATCACCGCCTTTTAAAGGTTTAAAAAAATTTATTTTATAACCGAATTATACATACTATCGATCCATTCATCAGTTTTTACTTTGGCTAATGCGTTCATTTCTTCAAGCGCATCCTGCTCATTTTTTAATGTGTCTTCTAATCGTTTTTGATTTTTATTCTCAAGCGCCGTTTTGAAAAGCTCAATCTTGCGGTTGGCTTCAAGCATATATTGCTCCATAATTTCTTTCTTTTGCGCTTCAAGTTCTTCGGTTTTGCGGGCGCGTTCCTCTAAAGCGCTTTTGGTAAGCGAGCGCGCCTGCTCATCGATTATAAGCAAATTATCAACTATATTCTTTATGGCACTGTTTTTTGCGCTGTTATCTAAAACGCCTTTAATTCCGTTATCCATAGTATCATCTCACTTATAAAAAGTATTGGCATTAAACGCAAATAACCACCCTACGGGATTTAGCCCCGTTAGGGTGATTAGTATTTTTAAGCCGTTAAGCCGAAAGGTTTAATTCTTCCTTTCGAACAGAACACCAAGTGTTCCCGGGCCGCAGTGAACCGAAACTGTGGCGCCCGCGGTGGTTTCTAAAATCTCACTAAAATACCCTGTTTCGGCAACTATATTTTTAACCGCTTCGATAATTTCATCATTACATTTAGTGTGAGTTATGAAAATTCTTTCAGGGTTAATGTTATCAATATCTGCAAGTCTTTCTTTAACGTATTGCTCGATTATAGCGTTCATTTTACCGCGATATTTCTTACAAACGCCCATTTTGCCATCTTTAACCTCAATGCAGGGTTTAAGTTGCAAAAGGTTTGCACCAAGCGCTGCAACCGCCGAGCAACGGCCGCCCTTGTGCAAAAATTCAAGGTTTTCAATAACAAACGATGCATCTATCCTCTTACGCATTTCGGTGATGTATTCGTAAATTTCTTTAGCGGCTGCCCCATCGTTTGCCATTTGAGCCGCCTTTATAACCATAAGGCCAATGCCTGTTGAAAGGTTTTCACTGTCGATTACATATACATTCTCGAACTCTTCTGCCGCGAGTATAGCATTTTGGTAGTTCGAAGAAAAGCCCGAGCCGATTGTAAAGTAAACAACTTCATAGCCCTGGTCGGTGTATTTTTTAATAAAATCAAAGTGCTCTTGATAGTTTGCGCAGGTGGTTTTGGGAAGGCGCTTTGTTTTATTGTAAAATTCGTAAAGGTCATCAGGGGTGATGTCAACCCCATCTCTATACTGCTTATCATCTAATAATACGCAAAGCGGGCAAATCTGCACCGAATATTTTTCGCAAAGTTCAGGGCCGAGGTCTAAGGTGCTGTCGGATAAAATAATAGTTTTATTTTGTGCCATAATTATTCCCCCATGTTTAATACTTAATAAAACTGAACCCAATTTAATACATTAATATAAATTTAAAATCATTGTATCACATTATTTAATATTTTACAATATTTTTTTAATAATCCGCTTAATATTCGGTGAACCAAAAAATATTTTAACCGCAAAATTCCGTTTTAATCGCCAAACGGCGTTTAATAATGATAATTTATTCTGTATATTCATTTATTTTTGCATATTTATGCATAATTTTATGATTTTTCTGTATTTTTTTGCATAATTATTTGTTTTAGGGTATTGACATAGCGATTTATTGGTTGTATAATATGTGCAAATTAAAAAACTATGGCGGTGGAAATAAATGAACAAAGAAAATATTAAAAAGGTAGTTTTAGCATACTCAGGCGGTCTTGATACATCAATTATCATCCCCTGGCTTAAAGAGAATTATAACAACTGCGAAATTATTGCCGTTTCGGGTAACGTAGGCCAAAGCGACGAACTTGAAGGCCTTGAGGAAAAGGCAATCGCAACAGGCGCTTCTAAATACTACGCACTCGACCTTACCGAAGAATATGTTGACGATTACATTATCCCCACAATGAAGGCAGGTGCTGTTTACGAAGAATATCTTTTAGGCACAAGCCACGCTCGCCCCTGCATTGCAAAAGGCCTTGTTGAAATTGCAATTAAAGAAGGTGCCGATGCAATTGTTCACGGTTGCACCGGTAAAGGTAACGACCAGGTTCGTTTTGAACTTGCTATTAAGCATTTTGCACCTAATATGCCTATTATTGCACCTTGGCGTGAATGGGATATTAAATCGCGTGATGAAGAAATCGAATATGCCGAAGCTCACAACATCCCGCTTAAGATAAACCGCGAAACCAACTATTCTAAAGATAAAAACCTCTGGCACCTTTCGCACGAAGGCCTTGATCTTGAGGATACAGGCAATGAGCCAATGTATGAAAAGGAAGGCTTCCTTGAAATGGGCGTATCTCCCCTTATGGCACCCGACAAGCCAACCTACATAACCCTTGATTTCGAACAGGGTGTTCCTGTTGCACTTGACGGTGAAAAGATGACTGCAAAACAAATCATCTTAAAGCTTAACGAAATCGGCGGTGCTAACGGCATTGGCCTTTTAGATATTGTTGAAAACCGCCTTGTTGGCATGAAATGCCGCGGCGTTTATGAAACACCCGGTGGTGCAATTCTTTACAAGGCTCACAGCGTTCTTGAAACACTCTGCCTTGATAAGATGACAATGCACGAAAAGCAGAAACTTTCAATCACATTTGCAGAGCTTGTTTACAACGGCCAGTGGTTCACACCGCTTCGCGAAGCGCTCAGCGCATTTGTTGACAAAACTCAAGAACGCGTTACAGGTAAGGTTCGCTTAAAACTTTACAAGGGTAATATGATAAACGCAGGCGTTTGGAGCCCATATTCACTCTACAGCGAAGAAATCGCAACCTTTGGCGAAAGCGATTACAACCAGAAAGATTCAGAAGGCTTTATCAACCTCTTCGGCCTGCCCATCAAGGTTCAGGCAATTGTTGACGGCAAGAAATAAATATTTAAAATTTCGGGATTGCTTTGCATTTTGCGGCAATCCCTAAATTAAATTTAAGGTTTACGCCTTAAATTAGTGAAAGGAATATAAGTATGGCTAAAATGTGGGCCGGAAGAACCTCCGGCATAACCGACAGCATTGCTGACGATTTCAACTCATCAATCCGTTTTGATTGCAAAATGTTCAGGCAAGATATTAAGGGCAGCATTGCGCACGCTATGATGCTGGGCGCACAGAAAATAATAACCAAAGACGAGGCCGACAAACTGGTTGCAGGCCTTTCGGAAATTTTAGAAGACATTGAATCGGGCAAGTTAGAATTCGATATGAACAGCGAAGATATACATATGTTTATCGAGCAGGTGTTAACCGAACGCCTTGGCGATACGGGCAAAAAACTTCACACCGCTCGCAGCCGTAACGATCAGGTTGCGCTCGACCTTAGAATGTACCTTCGCGACGAAACCGATAACATCATTTCCCTGCTTCGCTCACTGCTTGGCGTTTTGGCCGACAAGGCAGAGGAACACAAGGCAGCTATTATGCCGGGGTACACTCACCTGCAACGTGCTCAGCCCATCACATTTGGGCACCATTTAATGGCTTATGCTATGATGCTCTCGCGCGATATCGACCGACTTGAAGATTGCCGCAGGCGCACAAACATTTCGCCCATAGGATGCTGCGCACTTGCAGGAACAACCTACGAAACCGACAGGCGCTATGAAGCACAGCTTTTAGAGTTTGATGATATTTGCCTCAACAGTCTCGACGGCGTTTCCGACCGTGATTTCTGCGCTGAACTTATGTCGGCAATTGCAATTCTTATGATGCACCTTTCAAGGTTTTCTGAAGAAATAATCCTTTGGTCGAGCTGGGAGTTCAAATTTATAGAACTATCTGATTCATACACAACAGGCTCATCAATAATGCCGCAAAAGAAAAACCCCGATATGGCAGAGCTTGTTCGCGGAAAAACCGGCAGAGTATATGGCGATTTAATGGCACTGCTCACAACCCTTAAAAGCCTTCCGCTTGCATATAATAAAGATATGCAGGAAGACAAGGAAGCCGTGTTCGACGCGGTTGAAACCGTTCAAATGTGCCTTAAGGTGTTCACACCTATGATTGAAACAATGTCGGTTTGCGCCGATAATATGAAAAGGGCGGCACAGGGCGGCTTCATAAACGCAGCCGACCTTGCCGATTACCTTGTTAAAAAAGGCCTGCCATTTAGAAGTGCCTATAAAATTTCGGGCGAAATAGTTGCAAAATGCATTGCCGACAAAACCGTTCTTGAAGAACTGCCGCTTGAAGTTTACAAATCATTCAGCGAACTGTTTGAAGAAGATTTATACAACGATATTGATTTAACAACCTGCGCCCAAAAACGCATTTCCGAAGGCGGAACATCGGTTAAATCGGTTGAAAATCAAATTGCATTTATTCGTTCAAGGCTTTAATAAAGTTAATTCACAAAAAATCGGCGCCATCAAACGATGGTGCCGATTTTTTTATTTTTCCTTAGCAGTTTTTCTTTGAATAAATTTAACAATCTCAACAACGGGAATAACAAGTACGCCGAGAAGTATTGCAATCAGGTATTCTTTCAAATCAACTCTTGTGAACTCGAACGCCTTTGCCAAGAACGGAATCTCGCAAACAAGCGTGGTTAAAACAAAAGAACCTAAAGCCGCAAAAAGCAGCACTTTGTTAACAGAGCCGAGCCTAAATATGCTGCCGCGCTGCGAACGCATATTAAAGCTGTGGAAAATCTCTGCCATTGACATGGTTAAAAACGCCATTGTCATTCCGTGAGCACTGTTTGTTACAGCCCAATTGCCCGTTTCAACAAAATGACCTATAAAATACGAAATTAAGGTAAGTAGCGTTACAAGCGCGCCCTGATAGGCAATATCGGCGCCCATTCCGCCCGCAAAAACGCCTTCCTTTTTATCGCGCGGCTTGCGGCGCATAAGCCCCGGCTCTGCCCTTTCCATTCCAAGTGCGAGCGCCGGGAAACAGTCGGTTACGAGGTTTATCCAAAGCAGGTGCACAGGCTTTAAAACCGTAAACCCCATAAGTGTTGCGGCGAAAATAGCAAGCACCTCGCTCATATTAGAGCCTAACAAAAACTGTATCGACTTGCGGATGTTATTATAAATGCGCCTGCCCTCTTCAACCGCGCCCACAATGGTTGCAAAATTGTCATCAGCCAAAACCATATCGGCAACATTTTTAGTAACGTCGGTTCCCGTAATTCCCATTCCAACGCCGATGTCGGCCTCTTTGATCGAGGGTGCATCGTTAACGCCGTCGCCCGTCATAGCCGTAACGTATCCTGCCTTTTTCCAAGCATTTACAATTCGGGTTTTATGCTCGGGTTGAACTCGCGCATAAACGCTGATGTTCATGAATTCATGCTCAAATTCTTCATCACTCATAGCCGATAGCTCTGCCCCGGTAATGGCGCCCGATGCATCGTCTATAATGCCAAGCTCTTTGGCAATTGCAACGGCGGTGTCAATATGGTCGCCTGTAATCATTATGGGGCGAATACCAGCACCTTTACATTCAACTATAGCAGCTTTTACCTCGGGGCGAACAGGATCGATCATCCCTGTAAGCCCTGTAAAGCAAAGGCCACTTTCAAGAAAATCGCTCTCATAAGACTCGGGCGCTTCACTCCACACCCTTTCAGCCGAGGCGAGAACCCTGAGCGCCTTATCAGCCATTGCCTTATTTGCGGCAGCAATTTCTCGCTTATATTCCTCGGTCATAGGAACGGCCTTGCCGTCTTTCAAATAATAATCGCATCGGCCTATAATTACATCGGGCGCGCCCTTTGTAAACTGAATGTACCCACTACCCATTTTATGAACGGTCGACATCATTTTACGCTCAGAATCAAAGGGTGCCTCGCCGCAGCGCTCAAGACGTGCTTTAAGTTCGGGTTTTTTAAGCGAGAGTGTTCCAGCCCAAGAAACTAATGCCGCTTCGGTCGGCTCACCCGTAACAGTTCCGTCGCCACTAAGCTCTGCATCATTACAAAGTGCCATTGCGGTGGCAAGGCGCTTTTCATCCTCGCAGAATGCATCAACAACCGTCATTTTATTTTGGGTAAGCGTGCCCGTTTTATCTGAACAGATTATCTGCGCGCAACCGAGCGTTTCAACCGCTGTTAGCTTTCTTATGATAGCGTTACGCTTCGACATATTGGTTACCCCGATTGACAAAACAACCGTTACAACCGCCGCAAGGCCTTCAGGAATTGCCGCAACCGCTAACGACACGGCAACCATAAAGGAGTTGAGTGCAACATCAAAACTAAAGCTTCCCGCCCTTATAAGCTGAACGCCGAAAACCAAAACGCAGATACCGAGAACTATCCATGTAAGGGTTTTTGAAAGCTGCGAAAGCTTTAATTGAAGAGGAGTTTTGCCCTCTTCCGCCTTGCCGAGCGCATCGGCAATCTTGCCCATTTCGGTGTTCATTCCTGTTTTGGTTACAACCGCCGTTCCGCGGCCGTACACAACCGTGCTGCCCATATAAAGCATATTTTTGCGGTCGCCTAATGATACATCGCTTTTCGTGTCTTTCAAATTTATTATATCAATAAATTTATTAACGGGGACAGATTCACCCGTAAGTGCGGCCTCTTCACATTTAAGGCTTGCGCTTTCAAGTATCCTCGCATCAGCCGGGACTGCATCGCCCGCTTCAACCAGAATAATATCGCCCACAACAATGTCTTCGCTCGGTATTACCTGAACCTGGCCATCTCTTAAAACCTTTGTCGTGGCCGCTGACATTTCCTGTAGCGCCTCAATTGCCTTTTCGGCCTTGCTTTCTTGGTATACCCCCAAAACAGCGTTAACCAAAACAACCGCTATAATAATGATAACATCGGCGAAGCTCTCATTTTCTATTACCGCCAAAACGCCGCTAACCGCCGCCGCAATGATAAGTATAATAATCATTGGGTCGGTTAACTGCTCAAAAAAGCGGCGTACAATCGACTTACCCTTTTCGGCCTTTAAACGGTTTTTTCCGTTTGCTGTTAAGCGGCGTTTTGCCTCATCCTCTGTTAAGCCGTTTTCATTTGTGCCCAAAGCCTCTAACACCTTTTTAGGTTCTTCACAATAATAACGCATTTCTGCAACCCCCTTAATTAAAATATGCCCGTAATGAAAATTTCAAGTCCTATAAAAATCAAAATAAGCCCGCCGAAGATTTGCGCTTTATTTGAAAGGCGAGTTCCAAACCGCTTGCCTATCCACACTCCGCCAAGGCATACTATAAAGGTAACCGCCGCAATTATAAGCGATGCAAAAAGTGCACCAAGCCAATCATATTCGGCAAGCGTAAACCCAACCGACAGCGCATCAATAGATGTGGCAGCGCCTTGAAGCAATAGCGCTGCAACGCCAACGCCTGACGCTTCCTCGGCTTCATCTTTATGTAAAATACCATCTAACAGCATTTTGCCGCCTATGAAGGCTAAAAGCAGCATAGCTATCCAAGGGATAAGTATTTCGAACCAATGAAACCACTGCGCCACCGTGCAAACGCAAAGCCTGCCAAGCAGGGGCATAAGCGCCTGAAAAAAGGCAAACACGCCTGCAACCGCGCACATTTTACCGCCGCGCATTTTAGGTTCATTAAGTCCGTTCGCCATTGAAACCGAAAAGGCATCCATTGCGAGGCCGAGGCCAAGCAGTGCGCTGTTGAAAAAGAATAAAAAGTTGTAACTCAATTCCATTTCTCCTTTTTTGCAAATAATAAAACCCTGAATACAACCAACAAGTTATACTCAGGGCACATTTTTACAAAAAGAACTCTTGTATAACTCTAAAAAGGGTGTATACATGAGTCTCGCAATTTAAAACAAGCCAGGCGTTACGCCAGGATGTTGACTTGTTACGCATACAGCGCTTGCTACTCCCCCACGGGAATTTACATTGATTATTATAATACCGCAAAAAAATTTGTCAAGCATTAATCTGAATTTTTCAAAAATTTCACCCGCAGCTAAACCTTAACAATATATATGCTTAAAGGGCGGGCGGTAGAAGTGGCAGGTATTGACAAGTTTCGACGGATGGTGTACTATTTTTTATAAAGGAGGATACCATTATGAAAGCACCGAGTATAGTTCGTTTGGTGGCGGTTGTCGCACTCACCGTTATTTTATTGCCTATCGTCCTGTCGCTGTATTGCAACATTAGTGTGGGGTCCGCTCCCGAAGAAATCGGATCAGCTATATTGGCGGCTGTACCTTTGGGCGAACAGATCATGAACACGGTTCTTGCCATCACAGGCAGCAACGGCGAAGCGTTGATTTCGACTCTCGATTGGATGAATGCCCACAATATTTCCGAAGCTGAAGCACTGGTTATGGAAGTCTCCCAGATTTTCCTCATCAGTGTAATCATGATGGCACTGGAAACCCTTATCGGTCTCGCCTTCAAAAAAGTCGAGAGAGGCATCATCAATCAAATTGCCAACATTCTTTATAAAGTGTTAGTTGTATTCTGCGCCGCTCTTTTTGCAAAATGGGTCTACAGCTTTTTCCTTGTACAAGTATCCCAGCTGACCGGTGCGTCACAGCGTGTGATGATTTATACCGTTTCCATTCTGTCGGTTGTCGGCTCAATCGTAGCCTTAATTTTCGGCGGTGGCTTTATGAAATCGATGATGAAATGCTCGCTGAAAATGATCGAAGCACTGATTACGTTTATTTTGGGATGTGCATTGCTCATGGCCCTCTTCCCGTGGTATATCTTAATTCTCATCTGGATTGCAGTCATTTGGGGATGCTATTTCGCGGAAAAGCTCATCAAGTAATTGCTTCGCAACGAAACCCGAGATTCCAACGTAACAATAATCGACGAACAAAAAGAGACTGATTGAGGGCAAAACTTCAATCGGTCTCTTTTTATGGTGTGTTTATGCGTGGAAACACACCAATTTTTATCGGTTTTGGTGCGTTTTGGCGCTTTTAACTGATTATATCACAAACTCTGGCGTTTTTCAATGATATATCGCTTGCGCGATATGATATACGGCTATGCCGCATGATATATTTGCTTTGCAAATATGATATAATATCCGTTCCTTCATGTGCCGAAGGCATATATCATCCACCGAAGGTGGATATCATATCGAAGATATATCACCCGTTCCGACAGAAACGGATATCATTGAAAAAAAAACTCTTTTGCCTTGGTAGGCAAAAGAGGTTTCTTTCGTGGCTGGGGTGGCAGGATTCGAACCTACGAATGCAGCAGTCAAAGTGCTGTGTCTTACCGCTTGACGACACCCCAATATTATATTTTAAGTTTTAATATGAGCACGCCTTTAAAAAGGCATGCTCATATAACTGGGGTGGATGATGGGGCTCGAACCCACGACCTCCAGAGCCACAATCTGGCGCTCTAGCCAACTGAACTACATCCACCATACAGTGCAAATGCTATTATATCAATCGTGCCTTTATTTGTCAATAGGAAATTTTAAATTTTAAACTCTTCACCACTAATTTTTTCAATTACCCTTATTTTTTTAGGTTGCCTTTTAATAGGGTCATACCTAAAACGGCGGCAAAATTCATCAGCCCGTGTTAAGCCCTTCTTTTCGCACACAACAGTATCGGTGCCGCGGCACAACACACCATAGCGGCAATATGAGCAAGAAGGTTCAACCGATTTACTGAAAAAACCCGATTTCATACATATCTCTCCACTAACTTTAATTATCTACGATTATATCACACATCCCACTAAATTTCTACAATAATTTTAAAGTTGTGATTTGTTTACACTTTTTGAAACATAAAAGGTGAAAACCACAAGCATTAACACAAGCGCCGCCAGAGCCGCGGGCGAGAGCAGATTTGCGTTATATGAAGCCCCAATACCATTCGACACCGTTTCGGCACTTAACGGAAAAGCGTAAAGTAGCCCTTTGCAAATAATAAAAGATAGCGCCCCATGCGCAAGCCTTGATAAAATCAAACGCACGAAAGAAGCGCCTATCTCCCCTGCCGATGCCATAACCTGAAAAATCACCGAAAAGCCCGAAAAACCCAAAAAAAACGAAACCATAGGAACAGAAACATCAGCCCCTGCAAGCCCTGTTGTTACCTCGGCAAAGCAGCATATTATATCGGCCATATATTCGTTTAAGGGAAGAAGTTTAATTAGCGCGCAAACCACCGAAAAAAGCACAACAAAGGCACATATCGAAAACATACCATTTGCGGCCGAGGCTACCGATTTCACAAAACAGTCGGAAAGCGACTCGGTTGAAGCATTTTTGCGCCCGCCTGCCGCCTTAACCCGTTTTAATGTTATAATTCTGCACATAATAACCGCCGCCGCTATGTGCGACAAAAAAAGCATTGCCCCCGCGTTTTTATAGCCCAACATTCCGCTTCCAACCGCGATAATTATAAACGATGGGCCGCCGTTCACACAAAACAAAAGCATCTGCCGCGCACGCTCACGCGAAATTTCGCCCCTACCGTACATCTCGGCAACAAGCCGTGCACCAATTGGGTAGCCGCTGATTGTAGACATTAAAAACACGCCAAATTCACTCCACGAAAGGCCAAGCAGCACCCCTGTTACTTGCCCCAAGCACCGCTGCCCATAGCGCAAAACCCCACTCATACAAATAAAATAGGCAACCACCGAAAACGGAAAAAGTGACGGCACAACCACGGCGGCGCAAAGCCTCAACCCCTCTGCCGCGCCCGCCTTTACAGCATTAGGCGTTATAAACACAAAAGCGCCCAAAGCAGCAACCAATAAAACCGTAAAACCCCTTAAAAACCACTTGCAACTTAAACTTTTAAAACCCATTTTTATCACCAATAAATTATATTAATGCCGCGGCTGAATTATTAAGAGGCACGCGGCATATTTTTTAAAGAAGATATTATTACTGTGTGGGGGATATTAAGTTGGGTAAAAAAATAAAACTTGGCATAAAAAAGAATAAAAGCCGCATAAATCTATTCCCAAATTCAGCCGAAGTTTACGGCCTGCCGGGCGAGGTTAAAACCGAACTGTGCTCAAACCGAACTGCCACGGTTGAGGGCTTTAAAAGTGTGCTTCAATATTATGAAAACCTTATTAAGTTGGCGGTTAAGGGCGGCAGCATAACCTTTATAGGTAGCGACCTTCGCATTACCGTTTTAAGCGACGATGGCGCCGAAATTCGCGGCAACATTCAGTCGATTGAATACGATATAAATAAAAATCGTAAACACTGATTAAAACAAGGTGGGGTGACAAATGATTATTGCAAAAATATATAGGTTTGCTTGCGGATATGTGCGTTTTAGTGCGGTAGGCGAAAGCCCTGAAGAAATACTTAACGCCTTTTCACACTGCGGCGCAGATGTTTGGGATATGCGCCGCGTGGGCAGCGAGATTGAAGCATCGGTTAAACTGCAAAGCTATAAAAAAATTCGAACCATCAGGGGCAAAAACGCGCGCACCAAGGTTATAAAACGCATAGGTGTTCCCTTTTTAATAAGGCGGTATAGGCACAGAACTGGGCTTTTGGCAGGATTCATTTTGTTCATTGCGGCGCTCGCCATTCTGCCAAACTTTATTTGGAATGTTCAAATCGTTGGCAACGAAGCCATTCCCTCGGGCACTATATATGAAGCGCTGGCAGAACTTGGTGTGCGAGAAGGGGTTCCGCGAAAGAGCATAGATTCGGGCGAAATCAGAGCGAAACTCCCATTAAAGGTGGGTGGAATTTCGTGGGCCTCGGTTAATGTTGAGGGGGTTCGCGCCACCGCAGAAATTAGCGAAGCGGTGGAGCACGAGGCAAAAGAAAAGCCGCCCTGCAACCTTGTAGCGCTTCGCGACGGAATTATAACCAAAACCGAGGTTATAAACGGCGCGCTTGTAACCGGCCCCGGTGTTTCGGTTGCCAAAGGGCAGCTGTTAGTTTCGGGGGTTGTTGAATATAAAAACCAAACCTCGGCATTCAAGGCGGCCGAGGGCGTTATTGCCGCAAGAACAAACCGCACATTCAGTGTGTTTGTTCCATTAAAAAACACAAAAACCGTTAAAACGGGTAAAACACAAAAACGTTGCGTTGTTAGTTTTTTAGGCGCAGATATTCCGCTGTTTATAGGCAATGTTTCGGGGGATTATATTAAAAAAGACAGCTGCTATGTTTATTCTAAAAATGATATGTATATCCCCATAAAATTTTATAATTCCACATTTTATAAAACGAAGCAGAACCACTACACATTAACGGAAAACGAGGCAATAAAACTTGCCGAACAAAAGCTAAATGAGTTTATCGAAAACGACAAACGGATACTCGGCGTTATATCATCGCAAGACAGCATAACAGTAAACCACGAAGGCGTTACGGTTATAAGAAAAGCAGTGGTTGAAGAAAATATCGCCGAAGAGGTTTTGCTTCTTTTTAACAGCCAAGAAGAGCAACATAAAAATTAGCGCTAAAAATATAATTTTATACTGTAATTTGTGCCTGCCTTGTGTTACAATAATAAAAAACACTTTAGGGGGCATTGTTCTGGAACAGTCGGTTAATATTGAACAAATGGAACAGATAGTTGGCCTTTTTGGAAATTTCGATCAAAACATTAAATTTATAGAACGCGAATACAGCGTTCAGGTTTATTCCCGCGAAAACGAAATAAAGGTTAAGGGTGAACCCCAGAATGTAAGCCGTGCTATGCGCGCTATCAACGCAATGATAGAAATGCTGAGTACAGGCGAAACCTTAACCGAACAAAACATTCGCTATATTATATCGCTCGTATCAGATAACGAAGATTCTAAAATTACCCATTTAACCGATAGCGACTGCGTTTGCATAACCTCGCGCGGAAAGCCTGTTAAGGCTAAAACACTTGGGCAAAAAAAGTATATTGAAGCGATTGAAAACAACACAATTACATTCGGCATTGGCCCTGCGGGAACAGGTAAAACCTACCTTGCGGTGGCCGAAGCGGTTGCGGCCTTTAAGCGCAAAGATATAAGCCGAATTATCTTAACCCGCCCTGCCGTTGAAGCGGGCGAAAAATTAGGCTTTTTGCCGGGTGATTTACAGCAAAAGGTTGACCCATACCTGCGCCCTTTATACGATGCGCTTTTTGATATGCTGGGTGGGGAGCATTTCACCCACTGCCAAGAGCGCGGCGACATTGAAGTGGCGCCATTGGCTTATATGCGCGGCCGAACCCTTGACGATAGCTTTATTATACTCGACGAAGCCCAAAACACCACAAGCGAGCAGATGAAGATGTTCTTAACAAGGCTTGGCAATAATTCGAAGGCCGTTGTAACGGGCGATATCACCCAGATCGACCTGCCCGACGGCAAGGTATCAGGCCTTAAAGAGGCTGTGCATATTTTAAAAAATATAAACGATATAGCCATTATAAGGTTCAGCGAAAAGGATGTTGTGCGCCACCGCTTGGTGCAAGAGATTGTTAAAGCGTATGACCACGCAAGAGAGAGAAAAAACCGCGGCGTTTAAGTTGCTGCCACCGAAAGGATAAATTATGAGCCGAGTTACAATTGATTTTTCACTCCCCGAAAACGCGCCCGAAATAACAAATGAAACCACAGCACTTATTCAGTCGGCCTGTGAAGCGGCGCTTGAATATGAAAACTTTGAAGGGGATGCAGAAATTTCGGTTACCATTACCGATAATGCCGAAATAAAAGAACTAAACTTTGCCCACCGCGGAATCGACAAGGCAACAGATGTGCTTTCCTTCCCGCTTGGAGAAAACGGCAGGTATGATAAAAACCTTGCAAGCGGCGCTTATATGCTTGGCGATATTGTTATCTCTTTAGAGCGCGCCACCGAGCAAGCAAAGGAATACGGCCATTCGCTTCGCCGAGAGATTGCCTTTTTAACTGTTCATTCGGTTTTGCATTTGCTCGGGTACGACCACGTTAACAACGAGGAAGAAGAACGCGAAATGTTTAAAAAGCAGGATGAAATTTTAAAAGCTATGGGGGTTACAAGAGAGCAATGAAAGGTTTTTTTAAAAGCTTTGCATTTGCGTTTTCGGGTGTTGCCGCCGCCTTTAAAACGGGCCGGAACCTTCGCTTTATGTTCAGCTTTGCGCTGTTGGCAGTTGCAGTTTTCGCGCCCATTGTTAAAAGTGCCGCCTATTGGTGCATAATAACCGCGCTTATAGGTTTAACCCTTAGCTCGGAAATGTTTAATTCGAGCATTGAACGAATATGCGACCGAATAACCAAATCACACGACACCGATATAAAATTTATTAAAGACACTGCCGCAGGCGCAGTTTTAACCCTTTGCATTTTCGATACAACAGCCGGGTGCGTTATTCTGTTATCACACGGAAGGCTTTTAAAGTTTATAGAGTTTTGCCTTGAAAACCCTTGGTACATAGCGGTTTTGGCAGTTATAGTTTTAATTGGGGCATTAATAACCCCGCAGAAGAAAAAAAGAAACGGAGAATAAAATATGCAAGAGCAAACCTCGGCATTTATTGCAATAATAGGCCGCCCCAATGTTGGAAAATCATCAATACTTAACCGCATTATAGGCCAAAAGGTTGCAATAGTGTCTGACAAGCCCCAAACCACCAGAACCCGCATTATGGGCGTTTTAAATAAAGATGAAGCACAGTTAGTTTATATCGACACCCCGGGCTTTCACAAACCGCGAAACACATTAGGCCAAAATATGATAAAGGCCGTGAGCGATGGTATGAACGATGTTGACACCGTTACGCTTGTTATTGAAGCCAAGCCTAAATTTGGCTTTACTGCCGATAATCTTCCCGCGGCCGAGCTTGAACTTATTAACGAAATTAAGCGCCGCCGCCTGCCCGCAATATTGGTTATAAACAAAACCGATTTACTTGAAGATAAATCAGAGCTTTTACCCGTTATTGCAGCATACAGCAACCTTTACGATTTCAGCGCCGTTGTTCCCGTTTCGGCTGTAAGTGGGCAAGGCATTGATGCGCTGCTCGGCGAGCAGTTAAAGTTTGCTGCCCCTTCGCCCCACTTTTTCGATAGCGATTCATACACCGACCAACCCGAACGCGTTATGACTGCCGAAATTATTAGGGAAAAGTTTTTGCGCCTTATGGACAAGGAGATCCCGCACGGAATTGCCGTTGACATTGAAAGTTTTAAAGAACGCACAGGCAAATCGGGAGAAACAATAATGGACCTTGGCGCCGTTATATACTGCGAACGCGAAAGCCATAAGGGAATGGTAATCGGCAAGGGTGGAGCAATGCTTAAAAAAGCGGGAACTTACGCGCGGCAAGACCTTGAAGCATTTTTTGATTGCAAGGTAAACCTTAAACTTTGGGTTAAGGTTAAGGAAGACTGGCGAAACCGCCAAGGAATTATTCACACCTTAGGGCTTGACTAATATTACCTTTTATAAAACTACAGGCTGTTCATAAAATATTACCGTTGAGTTTTATTTTACCCATTGGAGGATCTTATGAACAGTATGCAAGCATGGAATAAATTTTTAAAAACAGGTGCCATTGAAGATTATCTTACCTACTCAAGGTGCCGTAAAACGGAAGCGGAAGTTCGGGATATTTATGAAAATCAAAACACGGGGCCTGGTTCTGAGAGAAATGAATATAAAAGATAACGATAAGCTTTTGTTTATCTTATCGGAAGATTTAGGCCCCATCAGGGCATTCGCCAACGGGGTTCGCAAGATGGGGCATAAAAATGCCGCCGCCTCTGCGGCCCTTTGTTTTGCCGATTTCACGGTTAACAAAAGCCGCTCGGGCGATACATACACAGTTACCGAAACCGAGGTTGTTGAAATGTTTTTCGAACTTCGGCGCGATATATTAAACCTTACCGTGGCGCAATATATTTGCGAAATTTGCGGCACATTTGCGGCCGAAAATGAACCTGCAGGCGAAATTCTAAGCCTTGCTCTAAATTCGCTTTACTGCCTTGTTATGAATAAGCAAAGCCCGCTTCTTGTTAAGGCAGTGGCCGAGCTTCGCCTTTGCTCTATTTGCGGATATATGCCCGACCTTGATGTTTGCGCCGAATGCGGTCAGCCAAACGGGGATATGCTGCTAAATATTACCGACGGCAGAATTTACTGTACATCCTGCGCGGGCGCATCGCAAGAATTTTTAAAACTCGATGCCACCTTACTCGCCGCAATGAGGCACATTACACTTTCAGAGCCTAAACGGATATTTTCATTTAAAATCCCCGAACTTCAAGAAAAAAAGCTTTCCTACATAACCGAAAAGTATACCATTAACCAAACCGAGCAAAAGCCTAAAACACTTTCATTTTTGCACAGTTTGATTTAAACCTTTAAGGAGAGGCCGAAATGCAACACCTACGCAACCAAAACCACATAATGCTTGAGCTTGATAAAATTTTAGCACTGCTTGCCGATTGCGCCGGAATGAACGACGCAAAGGAGTTGTGCCTTTCACTTGAGCCCTCAAGCAACATTGAAACTGTTAAATCCCGCCTCGCCGAAACCGATGAAGCCTATATTATGATAGCGAAATACGGTGCACCGTCATTCGGCGGTGCTAAAAATGTTGGTGGGCCACTCGCCCGTGCAGAAGCGGGCTCGGTTTTATCAATAAAAGAACTTTTAAACATCGGTGAAACGCTTAGAATTATTCGTTCGGTTAAAGAATGGCGCGGCCATTTCGGCGGCGAATCACTCCCCGAAACCGATAAATATTTTGAAACGCTCACACCCTGTAAATACTTTGAAGAAAAGATACTATCAAGCATTAAAAACGAAGAAGAACTTTTCGACGAAGCCTCACCCACCCTTTCAGACATACGAAGAAAAATTCGCTCAAACGCGCTCAACGTGCGCGACAGGCTTGACAGAATGATAAAGGGCGGCGCCACCGCAAGATATTTGCAGGATGCCATTGTTACCCAGCGCGACGGCAGATTTGTTGTTCCCGTAAAGGTTGAACACCGCGCGCAGGTGCCGGGCCTCGTTCACGATACATCGTCTTCAGGTGCTACCGTGTTTATTGAGCCAATGGCGGTTGTTGAGCTTAACAACGAAATAAAAATTCTTTATTCAAAAGAGGCCGACGAAATCGAACGCATTTTAGCAGAACTATCGGCCGATGCGGCAGGGATATGCGAATCGGTTAAACGGTCGTATAAAGCGCTTGTGCACATAAACTTTATTTTCGCCAAGGCCGACCTTGCCTTTAAAATGAAGGCAAGCACCCCCGAGGTTAACACTGCGGGTAAAGTGTTTTTGAAAAACGCGCGCCACCCGCTGATCCACAAAAACCGCGTTGTTCCCATAACCGCTTCTTTAGGGCTCGATTTCGACACGCTTATTATCACAGGCCCTAACACGGGCGGTAAAACCGTAACTATAAAAACCATTGGGCTTTTAACGCTTATGGCAATGTGCGGCCTTATGATACCCTGTGATGACGGCAGCCGAGTTTCGGTGTTCCGGCACGTTCTTGCCGACATTGGCGATGAACAAAGCATTGAACAATCGCTTTCAACCTTTTCGGCGCATATGACCAACATTGTTTCAATTTTAAACAAGGCCGACAGTAAAAGTCTTGTTTTAATAGATGAATTGGGTTCGGGAACCGACCCTGTTGAGGGCGCAGCGTTGGCAACGGCGGTTTTAACCCAGCTTCGCCGAGGTGGCGCGCTTATTGCCGCAACAACCCACTATGCCGAACTTAAAACCTTCGCCCTTAACACCGAAGGCGTTTGCAACGCTTCTTGCGAATTTGATGTTGAAACACTCTCGCCCACATATAGGCTAATTATTGGAACACCTGGGCGCTCGAACGCCTTTGCAATCTCAAAAAGATTAGGCCTTGCCGAAAGCATTATAACCGAGGCCGAAGGCCTTATATCGAAAGATAACAGGCAGTTTGAAGAAACCTTATCGGCACTTGATAAAGCGCGGCAGGAAGCCGAAGCCGAGCGCAGGCAGGCAGAAAAAATTCGCATTGAATTAGAGCTTGAAAAGCAAAAAAACAAGCAGCGAACCGAGAATATGAACGTTTCGCGCGAGCGTTTGATGGAACGCGCCCGAGAAGAAGCGAGAGCCGTTGTTGACAAGGCCCGAGCCGAAGCTAACCGCTTGATTGATGAACTTGAAGCAATTAAAAAATCAGAAGCAAATAACGCGGCCGACCGCATTGCCCGTGCGCGCGCCGCGGCAAAATCAGGGCTTTCAAAACTTGAAGATATATCCGACCCGATTGTAAACAAAGAGGAAGAGGAATATTCACTTCCCCGCCCGCTTCAAATGGGCGATGAGGTTGAAATTTCCACCATTGGTAAAAGAGCTTCGGTTTTGCAGTTAGATGAAAAGTCAAAGCAGGCTTTAGTTCTTGCAGGTAGCATGAAAATGCGCGTGCCTTACGATAACCTCAGGCTTTTAAAGAAATCATCAAAACCCGAAGTTCCCAAAACGCGAAAGGTTAGCAGCAACATAAACCGCGCCGAACGAAAAGGCGCACTTGAAATTGACCTTCGCGGAATGGCAAGCGATGAAGCAATTTTAGAGCTTGACAGATTTATCGACAATGCGCTTTTATCAAATATGGGGCAAATTTCAATCATTCACGGCAAGGGCACGGGTGTGCTTCGCAAGGCCGTTCAAGATTATTTAAGGCATCACCGCTCGGTAGTGAGGTTCCGCCTTGGCGTTTTTGGCGAGGGCGAAAGCGGCGTTACAATAGCTGAACTTAAATAAGCAGAAGCCAATTTCAGGAGGATGTTATGGAACTTATAATTGCATCAAACAACAGCCACAAGCTTATAGAAATAAAGGCCATACTCGGAAGCCGATTTGACAAAATTCTTTCGCTTAAAGAGGCTAACATTGACCACGAAACAGTTGAAGACGGAGAAACATTTTTAGAAAACGCCATTAAAAAAGCGCGCGAAATAACCGAAATAACAGGCAAATACGCCCTGGCAGACGACAGCGGCCTGTGTGTTGATGCGCTTGGCGGCGCACCGGGAGTTTATTCGGCCAGATTTTGCGGCGAACACGGAAACGATAAAGGAAATAACGACCTGCTTTTAGAAAAGCTCGAGGGTGTTACAAACCGTGCCGCTCACTTTACTGCCGCTATAGCGCTTAGCTGCCCGAACGGCGAAATTTTAACCGCCGAAGGCCATTTTTATGGCGAAATAGGGTTTGAAGAAAAGGGCGAAAACGGTTTTGGGTATGACCCGCTTTTCTATGTGCCCGAATACGGTTGCACATCGGCAGAAATGTCGCCCGAACAGAAAAACGAAATCAGCCACCGCAAAAAAGCGCTTGAAGAACTGCTTCAAAAACTAAATAACCAATAAGCAAAAGGGTAGCCTATGAGGCACACTTCTTTGTGGAGTGTGCCTCATAGGCTACCCTTAAAATTTTAATTATCTTTCGAACTTACTTTTTATGTATTGCAAAATTTGGTCGCGCGCGTTTAACAGGTGCCCCAAATTTTCCATAATCTCGCCGTTTGCCTTTAAAAAGTATTCCATTGGCTTGCGGCGGCTTGCGTAATCACCGCTTTTGTACTTTTCATAAACAATGTCATAACGGTCAAGCGCCATTTTAACAGCAGTCTCCCACGAAGTGTAAAGATCGTTTGCGGCGCCTTCCCCAACCGTACGCATTTTATCAAAGTTACCATAAAGGCGCTTTAGGCAATCATAAAGCGAATCGGCGTTTTCTTCTATAATAAATCCGTTCCTGCCGTCGGTTGCGTCTTCTGCGGCGCAACTGCCTTTAATTAAAATCGATGCCAAACTGCAAGCGGCGGCTTCTCGAACAACCAACCCGTTTGTGTCGTAGGTTGAGGGGAATAAAAACAAATCACTTCGGCAATACCAGGCACGCAGCACCTCGCGGTCGCGTATAGGTCCGGGGAACACGCACTTTTCAAAAACGCCGCATTTCTTTGAGTATTCCATTACATCATCAAGGTCGAGCCCTTCGCCGATGAAAACCATTCTGAAATCTTTATTATCGGAATGAAGTTTTGCCAGTGCATCAAGTATTATTTTAAGCCCTTTGTACCAGCGCATTCTGCCAACAAAAAGGTAAACGGGAACACCAGCAGGCAAATCATACTCAGCTGTTGCGGCCAAAACCGCCTCGGCTGATACACGCCCTTTAGGCATATCAACACCGTTTGGCATAACAACGCACTCGCCCGCAAACCCTAAACTGCGCAGATTATCAGCAGCTCCTCGGCTTACTGTCCAAACCTCATCGCAGGCAGAGATGTTTTCAACCATCATTTTTATGCTTCCGTTTAAAATCACCTTGTTTTTTATAACATTTGCAATGTCAATATCGAACCTTGTGTGATATGTTTGAATAAGCGGAGCATCGGTTATTTGGCGCAGTTGGCGCCCTAAAAGGGTTGAAACCATCGGGCAATGGCTATGTAAAATATGTATATCATTCGGCTTTACCTGCCTTGCCGTTTCGGGCGAAAAAGGCACACCCATCATATACCCTGTTTTTTTGCGAATATCAAAACTTTTATATCTAATTACAGGGTAGCTGAAGCCGCTGTCATCGGCATCGGGGTGATCGGGCGTTACAATAAACGGGCTCTTCCCTTCGGCCATAAACTGTTCGGCATAGTTTATAACCGTGTTAACAACCCCATCTATAAACGGCGGAAAGGAATCGTTTAAAAGACAAATGTTTTTTATATCCATTGTTTCACCTTTGTAATAAAATTTGGATTAACAAAATCGGTTTGGCCTAAATCGGATAATTAAATTATATGATGAATTCCGGTTTAAAAGTATTGCTTGTTACAAGTACTGTAGTTTCTGCAAATACCTTACTGATTATAATATACCATTTTTCATCAAGTTTTTCAAGTTTAATATAATAAGGCTGCACCCAGACTGCATTATTATAATACCTTTTACTTTTTTAAAAAAGTTACTTGAAAGTGCGGGGGGAATTGAGTATAATAATAACGTTGTTTAAATTTCGACTCGGGAGGTTTTTTTGTGGCAAAAATCGGCTTTAATAATGATGAGTATATCCGCTTGCAGTCCCAAAATATTAGGGACCGTATTGCCATGTTTGGCGATAAACTTTATATGGAATTTGGCGGAAAGCTCTTTGATGATTTTCATGCTTCCCGTGTTTTACCCGGCTTTGAGCCCGATTCAAAGGTTAAAATGCTTTTGAATTTAAAAGATGATGCCGAAATTGTAATTGTAATAAACGCCGATGCTATTGAAAAGAACAAGCGCAGGGGCGACCTTGGCATAACCTACGACCTTGAAACACTCCGCCTTATTGATGCGCTTCGCGGCATTGGGCTGTTTGTTGGCAGCGTGGTAATCACCTGCTACACAGGGCAAAGGCTGGCGCAGGCGTTTGAAAAGCGTTTACAAAACCTTGGCATTAAGGTTTACCGCCATTACCCCATCGCCGAATACCCTTCGAACATTCCGCTTATTGTTAGCGATGAAGGCTTTGGCAAAAACGATTACATTGAAACCAGCCGCAAGCTTGTTGTGGTAACCGCGCCGGGGCCTGGAAGCGGAAAAATGGCAACCTGCCTTTCACAGCTTTATCACGAGCACAAGCGCGGCATTAAAGCAGGCTACGCAAAGTTTGAAACCTTCCCTATTTGGAACATTCCGCTTAAGCACCCTGTAAATGTTGCTTATGAAGCAGCCACTGCCGACCTTAACGATGTTAATATGATCGACCCGTTCCACCTTGGAGCCTTCGGCAAAACCGCCGTTAACTATAACCGCGATGTTGAGATTTTCCCCGTGCTTAACGCAATGATGGAAAAGATTTTGGGCGAGTCGCCCTATAAGAGCCCAACCGATATGGGCGTTAATATGGTGGGCTGTGCCATTTGTGATGATGATGCAGTTTGCGACGCCGCTAACCAAGAAATTATCCGCAGGTATTATTCAGTGCTTTGCGCCGTTCGCCAAGGCCTTGCAGAGAAGGATGAAGCCACTAAAATCGAACTGCTTATGAACAAAATGCATATAAGCACGGCCGACCGAAAAGTGGTTGCCGCGGCAGTGGGTAAATCCGAAGCCACAGGCGCCCCCGCAACCGCAATAGAATTGCCCGACGGAAGAATTATAACAGGAAAAACCTCTTCCCTGCTTGGCGCGTCGTCTTCAATGCTTTTAAATGCTTTAAAAGAGCTTGGCAATATTCCTGATGAGGTTCAGCTATTGTCCCCCACTATTATCGAGCCTATTCAAAGAATGAAAACAGGCATTTTAGGCAACCACAACCCGCGCCTTCACACCGATGAAGTGCTTATCGCCCTTTCAATCTGTGCCGCTACCGATGAAACCGCCAAAAAGGCAATGGAACAGCTTGAAAAGCTTCGCGGGCTTGAAGCGCATTCCTCGGTTATTCTCTCGCGTGTTGACGAGCAGACCTTTAGAAAACTCGGCGTGAATATGACAAACGAGCCCAAATACCAAACAAAAAAACTTTATCATGCATAAAAACTTAAAGCCGATAGACAGGGCACGTCTATCGGCTTTGATTGTATAGAAATAAAACGAACATGGCAAGGTTATATTTGCCCCAATTGTAGCGCAAGCATATACTTATGTTAAATTATATGCAAATCACCCTTGCTTCCCGTCTTAGAGGGAGGCAGACAGCGACAGCGAGGACGGAGGTAGAGAAAAACTACCACTCCCCCTCCGTCGGCGGCGTTGCCGCCCCCACCTCCCCTGACAAGGAGAGGCAAGGATTCGCTCCGCTTCTTTTTCTTCCCCCGGTAGAACCGGGGGTTTGTTTTCCGCGTCTAAAGACACCAAAAAAATAACCTTTCAAGCCTAAACTTGAAAGGTTATTTATTCTGGAGCTGATAACCGGATTCGAACCGGTGACCTCTTCCTTACCAAGGAAGTGCTCTGCCTACTGAGCTATATAAGCAAATAACAGAAAATTGTCCGCCACGGAAAGTGTATGCCTACTACCTCGAACGTTTCACGTTCATCGGT
>JAZNGF010000030.1:0-12405 GCA_045576295.1 Acutalibacteraceae bacterium
AAATATCCTTGCAGGTAAGGATATTTTGCAATCTTTCTTGAAATTCATACTAAAATACTCAAACCCGCTGAAAATGCAGCAGGTTTGTCAGTAGTCTGACTTGCTATTGCAAGTGCTTTTTTCAACGATGTTTGCCTTCGGCAAGTGATGTTGGCTACGCCAATGATGTTCACTTCGTGAATGATGTCGGCTTCGCCTAATTTTTTAGGGCAAACATCACATCACTGCGAGCACAGCGAGCAACATCATTATGCGAAGCATAACATCATTTCGGCGTAGCCGATACATCACTCAAAATATGTAGGGGTTCGAACATATAGGTTGATTATCTAAGAGGCATCAAATATTATGAAGATTCAATTTCAATGAGAGGTTATATGAGAAATAACTTTAAGAATTTATATAAGGTTCTAATTGTAGTATGCTCATTATTAGTGTTTTTGAAGAACTATATATCTAATGCTATATTGATTTATAGGGAATATATATCACCTCACATTACCAACTTCTCTTTTACTGTGATATTATGCTTATTGATGGGCGCGTATATAATAAGAAGTAAAAAACATATTGTGTGCCTTTGTGCTGTGTTGTGTATTGCAAACTTGTTGTGCGAAACGATTATATTTGGCGCAATTAATACACCTGATATTACAGATGCGATCTTCGGAGTGGTTGGAGCTGTTGCTTCTCTTGGGGTTGTGTTAGTAACCAATAAATATGGACTGAAACAAAGCCCTTGATTTATTGACATTCGCGAGGCACAGTGATAAAATTAAGAAAAAAGGAGGATTTTTATGTCTGTATTTAAAAGAGCTGAATGGAAAAGCGGCTTAACCTACCGCCAAACCTGTAAAGAGTGTAAAAATGTAGTTACTTATACCGATGATATACTCGATTTTCGCCCTTGGTACCCCGATGGATTTGTGTATTGCCCGCGTTGCAACACCCCGTTGCGCCACCGCGAAAATTTTGCGATTGATGCACCTACCGTTAACGAACCAATCGCTGCAACTGCAGCGCCTGTAGCTGCAGCCCCTGTAACCGTTGAGCCTGCTACCGAATCTGCTGATCTTCCGGTTTTTTGCGCGCAGTGCGGAAACAAGTTTCGAGAAACCGACCGTTTTTGCCCTAAATGCGGCGCAAAAAGGTAGTTTGTAAACATTATTAAAACACAAAAAGTTAAGCGCTCACCAAAACGGTGGGCGCTTAACTTTTTATTCCTTTATTCTGTTATATCTATCTGGCATATTTGCATTGTGGTAAGCGCCGCTTGGTGGCTTTGGGGTGTAACCCCTGCGCAGCAGCTTTTGCAAACCGATACCTTTGCATCGGGAAAATTTGCTTTTATAATAAGCGCGTTTGAAACAACGCAAATATCGGTGCAAAGCCCAATAAGTTCAACTTCTTCTAATGTTTCTTTGCCCCAATCAGGCCAGCCGAAGTTTGGCTTATCAATTATTTTCGAGCCTTCAACATAAAGCCCTTCGGCAATTTGCCAGCCGCGCGTTCCCTTAATGCAGTGCTCTACGGGCAGTTTTTTGCCCTCGGGCGTGTTAAGGTAATCGGCTGAATGGGTGTCGCGAGTGAATATTATTTCGTGGCCGTTTTTAGCGTATTCTTCGATTTTTGCTTTAACATTCGGCAAAATTGCAACTGCTTCTTTGGTGCCAAGTGCCATATCAATAAAATCATTTTGCATATCAACAACAATTAAAGTTTTTTTCATTTCGTTTCCTCCCGAATTTCGGTGCTATATTTTTCGGCAAGCTCGGCTATGCGTTTTGCGGCTTCGTTCACGGTGAAGCCTTCACTGTCGAAAACAATGTGCGCCGCCTTTTCGTAAAGCGGTGCGCGCTCGGTATACAGTTTTTCAAGGCTCCAGCCTTCGGGCATTGTAACGCCGCGCTTATCGAAATTGCCAAGGCGCTCTTTTATTGTTTCAAGCGGCAACCGCAGGTATATAACAAGGCTAATATCCTGCAGGTGGCGCATACCTTCTTCGCAGTGAACAATGCTGCCGCCGGGGGCTATAACCGTTTTTTCGGCGGCAATTTCGCTGTTAACCTCGTTTTCAATTTTAAGCAGTGCATCGTTGCCGCGCTCTTCAATTATTTGCCACAAAAGCTTGCCTTCCCTTTCTTGAATAACAAGGTCGCAGTCTAAAAAGCGGTAGCCTAAAACCTTTGCAAGCACAATTCCCGTTGTGCTTTTGCCCGAACCCGGCATTCCGATTAATGTGATATTATTCAAAACCAAAACCACCTTTAATATTTTAAGGGTTAAATGCTTTTAATATAAACCTTTTTGCCAAGTTTTTTTGCAAATTCTATCATCGATTTTGTGCCGCGGCTTGTGCCGTTCCAAAAGCAGATAACAATGTCGCTCACCTTGGCCATTTCGCGGTTGCGTATTGGGCCTGCGCTTTTGCCGTATGTGTCCCAATCGGCAGGGAACCTTTCGGTTTTATAGCCGTGCTCGGCGGCATATCTTTCGCCTAATTTGTCGGCCCCGCGGCAGCAACCCGAAACTATTATAATTTCATATTCATTTTTTAATTCGCCCAAACAGCTATCAATAAATTCTTGGGCTTCAGGGTAGTTGTTATAATCTCGCCCGCCTGCAATTAAAATACGTTTTAACATAAATTCACCTTTAGAACCGCCAGAAGCGGATGCGCGTTTTTATTCGTTTATAATACGCCATTATAGTATACCACCTGCGCCGCCGTGTTGCAAGGTGTGGCTATTGCACATATTTATCAAAATGTATAAAATTTTCTTGTATGTATGACAATTTATAATCCGTTTTTTGTGAACACGGTTTGTTGAAAGTTCATAAAAAATAGGCAAAATGGTGTTTTTTGCAATGCAATATGCTTGAATAAACAATTCTAAAACGCAATGTGGCGTGTTATAATTGGCTAAAATAGTGTATTATGCGCAAATATCGTTAATCTGCCCGTTTAAGTTGGGTTTAAATTAACAAAAATTCGCAAAAACGGGCACTGTTTAAAAACATTTAAGGAGGAGCATTATGAAAAACACAAAAGTAGCAAGAATCATTTCTCTTGTGCTTGCAATCGTGCTTGCATTGTCGGTTTTTTCGGGTGTGTTCACAGTATCTGCGGCTTGTAACCACAGCTACGAATACACACTTACCCAAAAACCATCTGAATCGGCTAACGGTTCAAGGCACGGTGTGTGCACACTTTGCGGAAATGAAGTAGACGAAACAATACAGGGTATGCTTACCGATATAAGCTACACCCCTGATGCCGGCTACAACTACGGTACAACGCACGACGTTGTGGGTGCTGTTCTGCCCGAACAGCCCACAGTTGACACTGCGCTTGACTTTGTTAAAGATCTTGGTGGTAAAGAGGGTAACAACCCCGAAAACGCCGCACACAACACAACAGTTTTAAACGACTACATACAGAAGCAAATTTCCAGCAGCTATGCTAACAAGGTAGAGGTTGTTACCCACGTTTACTTTGGCGAGGGCACCTTCTATTTTGCGCCCATAGAATCATTAATTTGGCAGGATGACGCTTGGAGATATTACGGCCGCTTCACACTTGACGGTATTAAGGGCAAAACCAAGCTCATAGTTGACGATATTTCCAGCGTGGGTTACGGTATGTTCACCAGCCCTGCCGACAAATCTATGAAGTTCTATGTAAAATTCACCGACATTAACTTCACAACAAGAACCTACGACACCACAGGCAAGCCTTCAAAAACAATGAACTTTGTTGATGGCGGCGTTACAGAAAACGGTGGTAACCACCCGCTTAACCTTGAAAACCTTGAGGTTACCAACTGCGTGGTTTCGGGCTTTAATTCAATCTTCACAGGTTGTACATCAATTGCAGGCCCCTACCTTAGCAACAGTGATTATATTGATTTTGGTGACACCTTCTTCCAGGGTTGCGGCCTTGTTGATATGAAGGTTACAAACAACGTAATCAAGGCTTATGGTTATGAAACAAGCGGCGGCTTCGAGCCTTCGTATTTCCAGGCGGCAAGCGCATACTGCTCGGGTATTATTTCTAACAATAAGCTTTATAATATGCAGTTCGACGGCCCCAACCGTTCAGGCCGCCGCGCAACAACCGGTGCCACAGTAACACCTTTTGCAAACAACTACTGCGAAAAAGTTTACGGCGTTAAAGGTGTTCAAACCTCAACAGGAAACGACTTTGTTGACTGCTCAAAGCAGGATATGATTGATTTTCTTAAAAAACGCGGCACAGTTGCTCAAACATATTTAGATCAAGATGTTTACGTTATTGAAATGTCATCGGTTGCTAACAGATATTCGTCAGACGATATGACAGGAACCTACCTTTTATCGTCAACCTGTAACGAAGCGTTAGACAACGCCTACAACTTCGGCAAAATCGGCTGCGATCACCTGTTTGGCGCAACCGCAGCAAAAACAAACGGCGACGATGTAAACATCGATTTATCGATGTTCCCGCTTTCTTACATTCCTCACGGAGTTTATTACAGCGGAACCCACTTAAACCTTAACGGTAAGAGTGTTTATTCGCGTTACCACAAAAACGCATCAACCAACGGCAACACAAGCCTTTTTGATGAATTCGGTAATGAGGTTGCCTTTGTTAAAGAAGAAACTCCCGATGCCAAAACCTGGACAAACGGAAAATCTAACGGCTCTTATGAAGTTTTAAGCGATGGCAGAATTAAGATTAAAGCCAGCAAGGTTTTATCGTTAAACTCTGGCACAGGTAGTATTGCTAAGTTTGTTATAGATGGTGTTGATACAACACTTTACCGCAGATATTTCATTGATAGCTCAAAAATCGAGCTTGTAAGCGGTGATTACACAACCCTGCGTTACCTTGTAACTATAACTAACAGCGAAGGCAAGAGCCTTGCAAATATGCCTATAACCTCAACAATGGCAGGAACCGACGGTTACATTGTTGGAAGCGGCAGCACAGCCGAGGCAGCACAATACGGTAAGATGACCGTAACCCTTCAGATCGATTCTGCAATCTCAAGCGAAAGCAATCCGCTTGAAGTTATTGTTCCTCCTATTCAAATTGAAAAATACAACGGTATGTCAACAGGTGATGCTACAACACTCAACACCTTCGACACCGCAACTGATTACTCGGTTGTAGGATCAGACTATGATAAGCTTTATGCCGATATTGATAAGGCCACAAGCTTTGCTTCTCCCGAAAAGATCGAAGAGGTTTACTTTAACAAAACCTACGGTCACCTTCGCACATTTGAAATTAACGGAGCCACAATTAAAGACGATACCCTTGCGCTTCAAACAGCTCTTAACGATATTAAAGATACAAATAAAGAGCTTGTGCTTGAAGAAGATACCTATCATGTAATGTACAACATGACACTTGCAAAGAATGGCATTAAGAGTGGTAGCCTTTATTTAGAAGGCGGCTCAACCTACCGCATTCGCGCCCTGGGTGAAGCTAAGTTCGGCTTCATATCCGATATGAATTCAGGCGCTATGTTCTTCCAGAAGGGTGAAGGCGAAGTTAGCGGTTATATGATTAACATCGACACAACCGACCCGTTCAGCACATCAGGTGTTGGCTGCGTGTTCGATAGTGTTAACTTCAAAAACTTTATGTTTGATGACTGTATCTTAGGCGGTGCTTATTCATTATTTGAAAACTGCACCTTAGATTCATGCATCTATCAGGGTGGATACCTTGCAAAATCTTCAAAGGTATTTAATAATTCCACAGTTACAAACTCTTCAATCATCAACAACTACGTTCATATTGGTTGGGTTCAGGCTGAGGGCTTGGCTCAGGAAAATGCAAAGGACGCAGGTTGGTTATTCTACGATTCAGCATTCTTAAACAGTACATATCAAGATAACTGGTGCGAATACATCCGCTTTAACAACGGCGGCTGGTATGAGCAGAACGGCTATAAGGCCAGCAACTCGCTCTACACCGGTAACATTTTAGACTACACTGTTGAAATCAGGCTCGGCTATGGCGATATTGCCATTGGTAACGGTAACTACCACTGCAGCAAGTGGGACTTAATGTATAACGATAAGAACGTTCCCGACATGACCTATGATATTGTTAACCGTTCGGTTGGTACATACCACATAAGCTCGGGTGTTACTGTTATTGGTAACTCATTCACAGGCACTGCAACAGTTTCGCCTGCAATCTATTTTGAAGGCGCAACTAATGCTGCTAATGCCGACGGCACAAAGGCAATCAAAAACGCAACTGTTTTCGGTAATAACTACACCTATGCAAGCAACGTGCTCGACACAGAGAACAGCGTGTTTGCAATTGAAGGCGAAGTTGCAGAAACAGTTCCAAGCCTCGACCTTGACCGCGAAAACAGCCTTTACAAAAAGCTTGATGTTAAGGGCTCAACCGGAAACTTCTTCGATTATGCTCAGGTTAATTTTGTAGCAACTCCTAACTATATTATGCCCGGTACTGTTATTCAATCGGGTGAAGTTATGGGTGTTATTGGCTACAACGCAAAAACAGGCAAGTCTGACATTCTTACACCTTCCGGTGCTTCAACAGGCTTAAAGCCCATCACAGCCGATATGGTAGAAGACCTTGAAACATTTGCTTACTATAACAACGGCAGTGTTGTATGGCCTGAATTCACCCTTAAAGACGGTGATTATGAACTTAAATACGGTGTTGATTACACCGTTATCACAAGTGCTGCAAACGTTAGAGAGGGTTATATCCTCAGAATTGAAGGTATAGGCAAGTATTACGGTACCTATAGGGTTAATTTTGCCGTTGTGAAAGCACCGCTTGAGCTTGCCAATGTTAAGCTCTCTTACACCACCACCCCGTATGACGGTTCAGCAAAAACACCAGAAGTTGTATTTGCATACTATAACCATGCAAATATTGCAAGCGAATATGATTTAACCTATTCGTCACACAATGACTTTGGTAAATGCTATGCTATATTAACAGCCAAAGAAACCAGCGCTAAATTCACAGGCAGTAAGCGTGTTGAATTTAATGTAACAAGCAACGAATATCAGCTTGAAGAAGAATATGTTGTTGATCCAACCTGTACCGACGAAGGCTACACAAGCTATTTCTGTTGGCATTGCTTTGAAAGTGTTCAGGCAGACTTCGTTCCTGCAACCGGCCATGATATGCAGGTGGTTGACCAGAAGGCAGCAACCTGTACTGCAGAAGGCTACATTAAAACAGCCTGTGGCAACGGCTGCGGTTTAAGCGAAACCCAAACCATAGAAAAGGCTGCTCACGTTAACAGGTTCTATGAAACTCCCGCAACCTGCACTACATCAGGTGAAACAGCGCGCAGATGTATAAACTGCGGCGACAACTATGTTCGTTCGTCAATCATTTCTGCCAAGGGCCACGGCGATACCTATGAAAGAATTGAAAAAGGCACCTGCAAAACAGCAGGCCAGATCCAGCAGGTTTGCGAAGATTGCGATGAGGTGCTTTCTTACGAGGCACTGCCCCTCAACACAAGCGAGCACGCTTGGGTTGTTAACACAATGAAAACTGCACCCACCTGCACAGCTACAGGCCTTGCAGATGCAACCTGTTCTGCTTGCGGAACACACAGTGCAAACGCTGTTATCCCGGCAACAGGTCACACACCCGGCGAAGTTGTTGTTGCCGGCGGCACAAGGTACACCAAGTGTTCGGTTTGCTTCGGCGCTTGCGATAAAGAATTTATCTACGATTGGGACTTCACCAATACCTCAACCGGTGCTCAAGACGCTGCAGAATTTAAAGCAGAGGCCGATCTTTTTGTAAACAGCGGCAAAAACTACTACGATTCAAAGCTCGGCAGTTATGTTATCCCCTATGTATCCACAACAACAACCAGCGCTGCAGTGTTCGATGCACCTGCTAACTCAACACACAAGTCGTTCGATGTTTCAACCGTTGGTGATGTTTATAACAACTGCGTATCGGTTCCCGGCGTTGTTTTCGCAAAAGATGAAAACGGTATTTACACCTATAACCTTTACATCGGCGCAAACTGTGTAACCGAAAACATTTACTACATCCCCTATACTAAGAGCGGAACCACTGTTACAGGCTTTGGGCTTCCTTGGGAATTAACCACAACACAGAACCCCAACGCTACAATCTTCACAATGGTTGATGGAAGAAAGCAGTACGTTTCAAGCATTTACGAAACCTTTGGCTTTATGCCCGGCGTTAACCAAAGCAGATACGCAACCTGCAACTATCACCTTACTGTTAAAGATGGTGTTGTTAGCGTTTATGCTGATGTTGACTTCTGCTTCGATCTTGTAAAAGATGCCGATCCAACAGAATTCAGCCTTGTAACAGCTACAAAGACCTTCTCGCTTGATAGTATTAAGGCCAACGCTGCTAACTACTACGGCGGCAAGTACTCTTCAAGCACAAGTGTAACCCATAACAAATATGAAGTTGCATTCGGTGTATATCAGTACACAAGAAGCGCACCTAACAGCAGTACTCAAGCAGGCTTCGGTGAAATTAAGGGCGCAACCCTTGCATACGCTACCGAGGTTGACTGTGAGCATACATCAACAAAAGCGATGAGCGCAACTGCTGCAACCTGTACCGAAAACGGTAGAGAAGCAGGAACCGTATGCGCTGATTGCGGAATTATTATGACAGGCGGCGCGGTTATTCCTGCGCTTGGCCATAATTACAAAGAAACAACAGTTAAAGCAACCTGTACTACAGCAGGTAAAGTAACCACAACATGTAGCCGTTGCGACTATAACGAGGTTACATCAATCCCTGCAACAGGCCATAATTACAGCGCATACGTTGTTACTAAGGCTGCAACCTGCACCGAAGAAGGCGTTAAGACCAGCACCTGCTCGGGATGCGGCGACAAAGTAACCGAATCTATCCCTGCAACAGGCCACAACTTCTCTAACCCCACTGTTACAAAGCCTGCAACCTGCGAAGCAGAAGGCACAATGACAGGAACCTGTAGCACCTGCGGTCAAACAACCTCTGAAGTTATTCCGGCTCTCGGCCATGACCTTAAGGTTAGCACGGTGGCTGCAACCTGTACTGAATCCGGTACTACAACCACTTCTTGCTCACGTTGTGATTACAGCAGTGTTGAAACCATAGCGGCAACAGGCCACAGCTATGGCGAATGGGTTATCGACAAGGCTGCAACCGTTACATCGGCAGGTTCAAAACACAAAACCTGCTCTGCTTGCGGCGACATTGTTACCGAAACAATCCCTGCAACTGGCGGAACAATGACTTCAACCGATTGCGATTGGGACTTCACAGGTGCGAACGCTGCCGAAGATGCAGCAGAAATGCTCCAAGGTTCAACACACTACGCAGGTAACAGCGTTTATGAAACTACAAACTCGGTAGCAGGCGCAACAGCGGGCTACAACTCATCAACCGGCGCATTCGAACTTGGTGTTACAAAGTATACAAATGCATTCAATGCTATAATTCTTGGAACACCTTCAGGCGGCACGCCCAAGTCATTCAGCGTGGCTGTAGGTTCTGTTGCTCGCCCGGCAGCAAATGCGCTTTATACCGGCGGTGTTGTATACGCAACCGACGATAACAACGTATACTTCTACAACGTTTCATACTTCGGCGGCTTCAAGGCAGTTTCATACTACAGAAACATTGCCGACACCGTTTCAAATGCCGATGGCTTCGCTCACCTTAAGAAGGCCTCGGCTACACGCGGCCTCTATCAAGACGTTAAGTTCTACACTATTAAGAAGAACGGCGAAATCGTTGCCGATCAGGCAAGCGGACTAAACACTGCAGGCCTTGCAAGCTATGCTAATTTCCAAAAGAATATAGCAACCGACCTTCCGGCAGCAATCACCACCGATATGCTTAAGGCGGCTAAAACATACTATGATGTTAAGGTGGTTGACGGTGTTACAACCATTACAACTTCGATTGTGTTTAACTCTGATGCGAACAGCTATGAAATTGTTTTTGCTCCAACAACGGCAACAAGCACAGGAATTACAACATTAGACAGTAACTATAAAGAAGTTTCAGCTACCTACACAAGCACAAACTACACAACTGCATTCGGTGTTGCACAGTACGGCCAGCACGCAGATTTACCTGCAGTTCAGGTTTACTCAGTTAAGGCTGACTTTGGCGGCAGTGGCACTCATACTCACAGCTACGCTAAAACAGTAACAGCTCCCACTTGCGAGGCTGAAGGTTACACAACCTACACCTGCACCTGTGGTGATAGTTATGTTGGCGACAAAGTGGCTGCTCTTGGCCACGATTTGGTTACAACAACAGTTGACGCAACCTGCACCAAGGCTGGTTCAACCACCACTTCTTGCTCACGTTGTGATTACAGCAGTGTTGCAACAATTCCCGCAAAGGGCCATACCGAGAGCGGCTGGATTGTTGACAAAGAGGCAACCGAAACCGAGGCTGGTTCTAAGCACACTGAATGTACAGTATGCGGAGAGGTTATCAAAACCGAATCAATCCCCGCAACAGGCGGCTCACTTGATTATATTTTAGGTGATGCTAACGGCGATGGCAAAACAACCATTCTTGATGCTGTTTCTGTTGCAAAGTACACTTCAAACCTTGTTTCATTAGATGCAACTGCCTTAAAGGCGGCTGATGTTAACGGCGATGGTAAAACAACAATTATCGATGCTGTTATTATGGCTAAATACACATCTAAGGTTATTGATAAATTCCCGATTGAGAACTAAATTTTCGCATTATAGTTAACTTGAAACTATAAGCTTCACCCCTATGCGGTTTTCGCATAGGGGTGTTTTGTGTAAAAAGAATTTTAAGCAGATTTATTACAAGATTTTTGCGTTTTAAATAATTTAATTTGTATATTTGACGTTATTTGCAATATACAACGGCAAAAAAACAATGTTAAACAAAGTGTATGTATGGTACAATTAGATAAAATGGTATGATATGCGTTAGTTTGAGAAAAACGTTTATGCAAAACTCACAGCAGTTGCCCTGCAAGGGCTAAAATTTAGGAGGAACATTATGAAAAAGGCGTTTATCACAAGAACATTATCTCTTGTACTTGCAATAGTGCTTATGGTAACGGTTTTTTCGGGTGTGTACACTGTGTCGGCCGCTTGCAACCACAGCTATACCTACACACTCACAAAAACACCAACAAGCACTGTAAACGGCGCAAGGCACGGGGTTTGCACCCTTTGCGGTAACGAGGTAGACGAGGTTATCGAGGGAGTGTTAACCGATATTAACTATACCCCCGAAGCCGACTATAACTACGGCACAACACACGATGTTGTTGGCGCCGTTTTGCCCGACCAACCCGCACCCGACACCGCGGTTGACTTTGTTAAAAACCTTGGCGGTAAAGAGGGAAATGCTGATGGCAACGCTTTGCACAATACAACTGTTTTAACAAATTATCTTGCCGCGCAAAAGCGAGCGCACGCAAATTCACTTGTTGAGGTAGTATCGCACATTAAATTCCCCGAGGGCGACTTTTATTTCTATGATATTCCTGTTGATATTACATACGATGAATCATGGGTATACCACGGCCGCTTTACCTTTGATGGCGTTAAGGGAAAAACAAGAATTGTTATGAACGATGTTAACGGCGGTTCATACGGCTTGTTCACCAACCCAAGCAATAAGTATTCAATGATGTATACCACTTTTACTGACATTGAATTTACCACCGCCACCTATCTTCAAACAGGCAAACCGTCTAAAACTATCAATTTTATAGACGGCGGAAGGAAGACCACAGGTAATAACGGAAACCTGCCCATGAACCTTTATCAGTTTAAGGCTATAAACTGCGTGATTTCGGGTTTTAACTCGATTTTCACAGGTTGTTCTTCTATAACAGGTCCTTATATCAGCAACAGCGATTTTGTTGACTTCGGCGACACCTTCTTCCAAGGTTGCGGCCTTGTTGATATGAAGGTTACAAACAATGTAATCAGAGGCTATGGTTATGAAACCACCGCAGGCTACGAGCCTTCATATTTTGAAGCCCAAAGCTATTTCTGCTCGGGTATTATATCGAACAACAAGCTTTATAATATGCAGTATGACGGCCCCAACCGCGCGGGCCGCTATTCCTTCACGGGTGAGGTTGTAACACCCTTTGCCAACAACTACTGCGAAAGGGTTTACGGCGTTCAGGGCATACAAACCGTTACAGGAAACGATTTCACCAAATGTTCTAAACAAGATATGATAGATTTCCTTGAAACAAGGGGAACAGTATCTGATACATATTTAAACGAAATCGTTTGCGTTAACGTAATGCCTGCGGTTGCCAACCGATATTCGTCAGACGATATGACAGGAACCTACCTCGTATCGTCGGGCTGTACTGAACTTCTTGATAATGCCTATAACTT
>JAZNGF010000031.1:0-1790 GCA_045576295.1 Acutalibacteraceae bacterium
GGGCAGGAAATAAAAAACGGCCACAAAATTATCATCCCAATAGGTGAGCCTCAAACCAAAATGATAACAGCAACGGTAAAGGAACGCGATAAAATGCCCGATGTTGCCACAGAAGAAATAACATTTGAAATAAGAGGCGGCGAGGAAAAGCGCAGAAGATTGATCGTTACCGAGAATAACGGTTGGGCAAAGGATAGATGCGCGGTTTGGGAGATTAGCGTATCTGCCGAATTTATAGAAAACAGAGCAGAATAAAACAGGAGGAGCGACTGCTCCTCCTGTTTTGATGTGCGGTTTGGTTGCTGAATAAATTAATCTTCTCGTTTTGTTCCCCAGAAGAACAGTGCAACTGTTCCGGGGCCTGAATGGCTACCAATGGTGGTTCCGATGTTGTTAATCAAAACCTCTCCGTTTAAGCTTTGGAACTTTTCTTCAATCATAGCCTTAACAGCAAGCGCATCTTCAATGCAATCGGAATGCGAAATAAAGCATTTTCCGTTGTAATCAAGCCCGCCCTCGGCATTTTCCACCATCTTTTCAACGGCGCGCTTTGCAGCGGCTGCCTTGCCCCTGATTTTTTCGCGCGAAATGAGCTTGCCGTTTAAATCAACGTTTAATAAAGGGCAAATTTTAAGTATTGTTCCAAAAAGGCCTGCCGCCTTCGAAACGCGGCCACCCTTAATGTAAAATGTAAGGTCGGTTGAGAAGAACCAATGGTGCATATTAAGCTTGTGTTCTTCAATCCAGGTGTGCAATGTGTCGATATCGGCGCCATCGTCGCGCATATCTGCCAAGGTTTCCATAATAAGTCCTGTTCCTGATGATGCGCTGAGCGAGTCAACAATATATAACTTTTGCCCGGGGAATTTGCCCTCAAGCTCTTCCCTTGCAATCATTGCAGAGTTGTAAGAACCCGAAATGCCCGAAGATAAAACAATGTGCAAAACATCTTTGCCGGTTGAAAGCAGCTTTGAAAAATACTCGGCGTATTTATCGGCGTTGGGTTGGCTTGTCTTGGTGTCGGCACCGTCAACCATTTTTTTGTAGAATTCCTCGCTCGACATCGACTGCCCAAGGTCGTCGGTATAAGGCTCATCATCAAGATAATAGGTGAACGGCAGGTAAGATATATCCCTTGAAGCTAAATGTTCGCTTGTAAGGTCTGCTGTTGAACAACAGCTTAAAATAAAGTTACTCACAATAAATTCCTCCAACAATTTAAGTTTTGCGTTTGTGGCCGCGAACCCCATAGGGTTTAAACGCGTAAAACCACTTATACATATTACAACGCCGGTTTGTCAATGTCTATCTACACTTGAATTTTCTGTTTCTACCTTTTTTTGTCCTCCTCTACCTACGGTAGAAAATGGCTTAACAATGCGGCTGTGTGCGGCTTTTTACTTTGCATAGGTGTTATGCTCAGGTGGCGCGGTTTAATAAAACGTAATTTACCGCTATATTATAATGTATAGTTAAAAACCTGAATTCCTATATATAACGTAAGGCTAAAATCCGTCGCGCCCTATACATTATGATATATAAAACAGCAGCGCCCAAAACCGGCTATTATAATGTATATATTTTGGGCAAAAAATCAGGAAAAAAGCGGAGAAAAAATAAAAACAAAAAAATTTGAAAAAAATTAAAAAATGTAGGATTACAATTGATGTGTTACAAAACTGAAAAATAAAAAGATGACGAATGGAAGATCCTGTGTTACAGTTAAGTTGCTGAGACAAAACAGACAGGAGGATCAACCAATCGTCATGAACAAGATAACACAAGACATG
>JAZNGF010000032.1:0-5298 GCA_045576295.1 Acutalibacteraceae bacterium
CCACGATACTACAACCACAACAGTGGACGCTACTTGTACAGAAGCTGGTTCTACAACCACAACCTGTAGCCGTTGCGACTATAAAGACGTTGTAGCAATCCCGGCACTCGGCCACACCGAGAGCGGCTGGATTGTTGACAAAGAGGCAACCGCTACAGAAGCTGGTTCAAAGCACACCGAATGTACAGTTTGCGGCGCAACAATTAAAACCGAAACCATCCCGGCAACGGGCAGTGAATCTGATGTGGTTCTCGGCGACGCCACAGGCGACGGCAAGGTTACCGTGGCAGATGCGGTATTAATTGCTAAATACACATCACGCCTTGCAGAACTTACCGATGATCAGTTAGCAGCATTAGATGTTGACGGCAACGGCAAAGTAGACATGATTGATGCGATTGTGATTTCACGCTTCGCAGCAAACCTTATTAAAGAATTCCCAACCAAGGCGTAGTTAAAATCGCATTAAAACCGAATAGAACATAAATGTTCGCAAGGCAGAGCAATTTTGCTCTGCCTTGTTTTTTGCAAACTTTTTGCAACAAACAAATAATTTTTCTAAAATCTGTTGATTTATTTTGTGTATATGTTACAATATAGTAGAGTTAATGTGGACAATTAGGCGAATGCGGGATAAATTCGCCACAATTTTGTTAACAACAGGCACATTCAAGGCATATCAAGCGCTCGGATGCCGCTTTCCAGCGCTAACAATAAACAAGCGGCAGAATGGAGAAATTTATGAAAAAGTTTAGTAAACGCCTTGCATCAGCAGCGCTTGCATTAGTTCTGTTAATTGGGCTTTTTGCAGTGCCAATGGGCTCAGTTTCGGCTGTCAGCACAACCGACAACTGGGTAACCCAGTATACAGACCCTGATATAAATGGCGATGGAACCATTAAAATCTTGCTTATTGGTAACAGCTACGGCAACAATGTTCGCAGCTCATTGGGTTATTATTTAAGAAGCCAAAATAGGCCCGTTGTTGTAGGCGCCGAGTATATTGGCTTTTCCGGTATGTACGACTATGTTTCGGTAGATAAGGGCGCAGAATTCTATGCCAACGGTTACAACACCGATGAAGTAACCAAGAAGCCCGATATTTACGGCTATCCCAAATTCTCGGCACAAGGCTATCAAAGCTCTCTGAAATACAGAGATGCAGTTAAGCTCACCAACTGGGATATTATTATGCTTCAGGAAAGCCCCTACGGTGCGGCAAGGCCCAACACCTACGCTACATACCTTAACACCTTTGTTAAAAACATTAAATCAGCATACAGCGAAGCTCACGGTTCTTCTGCTAAAATGAGCCTTTGCTGGTTTATGACCTGGTCAACACCTGCAAGCCTTGCAAGCGGCGATGGCTACTACGAAGGCACCCATCTCGACCAGTATAACAGAATCTCGGCCTGCGTTAACGATTATGTAGCGGCATCTGGCGAATTTGACGTTATTTACCCGTGCGCCACCATGATTCAGAACGCGCGCACCGCAGATATGGATAACCACGTTATCACTAAGGCGCCGAAGTACGACGGTATCTGCCCCGATAACCTTCACGTAGTTACAGTGTTTGGTTGGGATATGATTGCTTACGGGTTTGTTAAAACCTTGGGACTCAACCCCGAAGGGTACGATACGGTTAGCCATTTAGCAGGCTTTATGACGGGTGATGAGGTTCCAGCCGAATTCCAGGTTGAACCCGAAAAAACCTACCGCGCTAAACGTGCGTATATGTTACTGCAGGAATCGGTTGATAACGCGCTCGAAAACCCGCAAACTGTAACTCAGTCGATCTACACAGGCGACGTTAAAACAACCTGTAACGACGGTACTAACCATACATATTTAGCGGCAAAGGTTGTAAGCCCCACCTGCACTGAGGGCGGCTACACCTATGAAACCTGTTCAAAATGCAGCTATAAATATATTTATGACAGAACAGAAAAGTTAGGTCACAGCTATAAAATTACAGCACAAAAAGACCCAACCTGTACCGCTAACGGTTACATTAACCAGTATTGCACCCGTTGTAACGATCAAAACAACCAATTCCTCCCCGGCGGCCACACGTATGGGAATTGGGAGGTTATCAAGGCGGCAACACGCACCGAAACAGGTGTTAAGAGAAAAACTTGCACCGTTTGCGGCGAATATTACGAAGAGGTAATTCCGCTTGTAACCGATAATAAAACTTATGATGTTGCCTTCGAAAGCCAAGAAGACTTTGATGAATTCGATAAACTCACAGTTAAGGCCGATGGCTACGGCGGCAACTACACAACAAGCAGCTTTATGTATTTCAGCGAAAGCGATAAAGCTTATTTAACAAAGTTCATAGCAACCGACACAGGTGCTTCAAAAACAAGCCAGATGGTTGCAATTAAAACCCCTGATAATACCTACGGCAAAACCTTCACAATGCTCGCAGGCGGTGGCTATTCCTACGGTGCCACAACCGCGGCTCCCGGTGTTATTTATGCTCACGATGATTATGGCTACTACGGCGTTAAGCTGTATGTTAACGGCAGCGGCTATTTAATTTTACAGCATTTCTATATGTCTGAGCCTGCCGAAGCCGATAACGGCTATAAATCGTCAATCATCCGCAGTGGGGAACTTTACCCGAATATTGTGTCGCTCGACGGCACCGAACTTGAAGAGCCGGTTAACCAAGTTCACCGCGAAATAATTGAAGACTTGCCTATTGGATCTATTTCAACCGGCAACAACAACCAGCAGTTCTTCACCTATAAATATAATGTAACAGCCGAAGAAACAGGTGAAATAACCATAACCGTAGATTTACTCTACGACGACCTTATCTCGCCCTTCACCCTAACAACCGAACCTTTAACCTTCACGGTAGACGATGCTAAAGCGGCAGTAGATAGCGATTTACACACAAACTACAGCCCAGCGTTCGGCTTCTTTAGGCACACAAGCGGCGGCCAGCTAACCTATAGCGATATGCAGGGCAACCCCGCAAATCACGACCACGATTCAAGGGTATATTCAATTTATGCCGAATATGCCGAATGTGAGCACACCTATACTTCACCCGCGGCGGCAGTAGCGGCTACCTGCACCACTGCAGGAAAAACCGCATCGGTAGTGTGCGATTTCTGCGGTGATACCGTTTCGGGCGGCGCTGAAATTCCGGCACTCGGTCACGATTATGTTGTTAGCTATTCGGTAGTGCCCACCTGTACCACAGGCGGCACCGCAACCACCACCTGCAAGCGTTGCGATTATTCCAAAACAGCCGATGTTCCGGCAAACGGCCATAAATACGATAACTTCACCGTAACCAAGGCTGCAACCTGTGAAGAAAACGGCAGCGGCAACGGCACCTGCACAGTATGTAAAGAATTTGTTACCGAGGTTCTTCCTGCCTTGGGGCACAATTATACAGCCTGGGTTATCGACAAAGCGGCAACAACCGAAGCCGCAGGACAAAGGCATAAAACCTGCTCAACCTGTAACGATACAGTAACCGAGGTTATCCCCAAAATAGTTTACGATTCAAACTATGAATGGAACTTCGAGGGCGCATCGGGCGAAGCAGACGCAGCCGATTTCCTTGAATCGGGAACCCGCTATTTGGGTCACAGCGGTGGCTACACAACAGCCCCCACCTATATAACAGCAGGGTACGATGCAACCAGCAAAGCTTTCGAGCTTGCCGTTCCGCGCTACTTTGGCTCATCGGGCGTATTCTACAATATGAATGCTCTTGTGCTGGGCACTCCCGAGGGCACCACACCCACAACATTTAATGTAGAAACAGGATATGACGAGCGAACAGCCAACAACGCAACCTGGACCCCGGGCGTTGTATATGCTAAAGACGATAACGGTATTCACTGTTTATTGCTCACCTACCATGGCGATTTCAAGTTCTATGCATATAGCCTTTCAACCAAGAGCTTGGTAACCACAACCGATAGCTACACCCAGGTTAAAACCTCAAAAACCTCTATGGTTGACGGCGCAAATGTATTCTATCAAAGGTTTTTAAAGAACGGCGAAACCGCTAAATATGAATACATTAAAGACGATGCTACAGTAACCGTTTATGCCGATAGAGATAAGTTATCAAGCACCGATACTTCAACCTACTTCGCATCTTATGCGAATTTACAGAAGTATTTCGCGGCCGATCTGCCCGCTATTTCGCTCGACACATTAAAGAATATGCGCGTGAAATACAACGTTTCTAACCAAAACGGCAAAACCACCGTTACAGCATCAACCGTTATCTTTGGCACCGAGGGCAACACCTACGAAATCGTGTGGAAACCTTTTGTGTTCGATAACCAAGGCGGCATAAGCTACTTTGGTGCCGGAAACACCACAATGACAAAGGCGTATGCCAGCGGCGTTATTGGAACAAATTACGAAAACGCATTTGGTGTAATGCAGTATGGAAACAATAATTCAAGCAATGTAAACGTTCAGGTGTATTCGGCCGATGCTTTCTATAAAGGCAACGCCGAAGGTAGCGCCCCTGAATGCACCCACACCGAAACAAAAACCACCCCAGCAGTGGCAGCAACCTGTACTACAGCCGGTAAAACCGAAACTGTTGTTTGTGCTTCCTGTGGCAAAACCATTTCGGGCGGCACAGCGGTTCCTGCCCTTGGGCACGATTTAAAAACAACAACAGTTGATGCAACCTGCACAGCGGCTGGTTCAACAACTACAACCTGCAGCCGTTGCGATTATAAAAATGTTACCGAAATCCCCGCAAAAGGCCACACCTTTGGTGAAGCCGAGGTTACAAAAGAGCCTTCTTGCACCGAAGCGGGCGTTAAAACAGGCGTATGTTCCGCCTGCGGAGAAGAGGCAACCGAAGCTGTTCCTGCTCTTGGCCACGATTTGAGCACAGTAACATCCGATTCAACCTGCACAGTGGCAGGGTCGGCCACCACAACCTGCTCACGTTGCGATTATAAAGTGGTTAAGGAACTCCCGTTAGCAGCTCACAGCTATGGCAACTGGGTTGTTGACACACCCGCAACCGAAGAAACTGCGGGCTCAAAACATAAAGAATGTTCCGCGTGCGGCGATATTATAACCGAGGTTATCCCCGCGGCAGGCAAAACCCAAAACTTCGCTTGGAACTTCACAAGCCAGTCGGTGGTTAACGATGCACTTGCAAACAGCATCCAAATCACAGGTAACGGCGTTTACGAAACCGCTAACTCATTAAGCAAAAACACCGTAACCTACAATGCAGAAACCGGCGCGTTAGAGCTCGGCTATGCAGCAAACTACAACACACCTATCAAC
>JAZNGF010000033.1:0-40876 GCA_045576295.1 Acutalibacteraceae bacterium
TACCAAGGAAGTGCTCTGCCGCCTGAGCCATATCAGCAAAATATTATTTTTTACAACAATATGTATTCTACTATATTAAGCCTCAATTGTCAAGTTGTTTTTAACATAAAAATTTTAAACTGTAACTTAAGCGGCAAATATAACATTTTTTTGCAAAAACCGCTCATTCCCTACTTGCCTTAAAGAAACCAAAATGGTATTATAATATGAGACGTTCATAATGAGGAGTTTTATGTTATGTATAAAATTGTGAGCAAACGTTCCCTAAACCCCTTTGTTACGATGATGGATATTGAAGCCCCATTTGTTGCCGCAAAGGCAGAGCCTGGGCAGTTTATCATCCTTCGCGTAAATAGTGAGGGCGAGCGCATACCCTTAACCATTGCAGGGTTCAACCGCGAAAAGGGCACGGTTAAAATAATATTTCAAATCGTGGGAGCTACCACCGAAACCCTTAACCACAAAAACGAGGGTGAATATATTGAAGACTTTGTTGGCCCACTTGGCGTTGCCACAAAGACCCAAGGCCTTAAAAAGGTGTGCATAGTTGGCGGCGGCGTTGGTTGCGCCATAGCGCTTCCAATAGCAGAAAAGCTTAAGGAATTAGGTGCCGAAGTTACCTCTATAATCGGCTTCCGCTCGAAAGATCTCGTGATATTAGAAGATGAATTCAGCGCGGCATCGTCGAGCCTTACGGTTATGACCGACGACGGATCTTACGGCAGGCAGGGCAATGTTTGCATGCCACTTAACGAAATGTTTGAAAAAGGCGAAACCTTTGATGAAATCATAACCATTGGGCCAATGATTATGATGAAATTCGTTGTTGAAGCGGCAAGGCCCACAGGTATCCCCTGCACCGTTTCGATGAACCCAATTATGATTGACGGCACAGGTATGTGCGGCGGCTGCAGATTAACTTTAAATCAAAATGGTAAGCGCGTTACCAAATTCGCCTGTGTTGATGGCCCCGATTTTAACGGATATGAGGTTGATTTTGATGAGGCTATGTCGCGCGCTAATATGTACCGCGAATTTGAACGCCACGCGCACGAAGATACTTGCAACCTTTTTAACAAGCAGGTTAAATAAAAACTTTTTATCTAATAAACGCGTTTTACAGCCGCTTTTTGGGCGGCGGAATGGAGAACAAAATGCAAGAAACAAATATGAGCCCTAAAAAGAACCCAATGCCATCGCAAGACCCATTGGTTCGTGCTCACAACTTTTTTGAGGTAGCCGAAGGCTATTCAGAAGAAACGGCCATAAACGAGGCGCTTCGTTGCCTGAACTGCAAGCATATGCCATGCGTTTCGGGCTGCCCCGTTAATATACACATCCCAGAATTTATCGCCAAGGTTAAAGAGGGCGATTTTGAAGCGGCTTATAATATTATATCTAAAAGCTCATCACTACCCGCGGTTTGCGGCCGAGTTTGCCCGCAGGAAACCCAGTGCGAATCAAAATGCGTTAGGGGAATTAAGGGCGAGCCGGTTGGAATTGGAAGGCTTGAGCGTTTTGTTGCCGATTGGCACAACGAGCACAGCACCGAACTGCCCACCCCTGCCGCACCTAACGGCCACAAGGTTGCAGTTGTGGGCTCGGGCCCTGCAGGGCTTACATGTGCTAGCGACCTTGCTAAAAAAGGCTATGAAGTTACCGTTTTTGAAGCACTGCACACCGCAGGCGGCGTTTTGGTTTACGGCATCCCTGAATTCAGGCTTCCTAAAAAAATCGTTCAAAAAGAGGTTGACACCTTAAAAGCGCTCGGCGTTGATATTAAAACAAATATGGTTATAGGCAAAACGCTCACAGTTGATGAGCTTTTCGATATGGGCTATGAAGCCGTGTTCATTGGCACGGGCGCGGGGCTGCCGAACTTTATGAATATCCCGGGCGAATCGCTTAAAGGCGTTTATTCGGCTAACGAATTTCTAACCCGTTCAAACCTTATGAAGGCATATAAAGAAAACCCCATCACCCCCATTATGAAGGGCGGAAAGGTTGCCGTTGTTGGCGGAGGAAATGTGGCAATGGATGCCGCGCGCACAGCGCTAAGGCTTGGCGCAGAAAAGGTTTACATTGTTTACCGCCGCTCTATGGAAGAGCTCCCGGCAAGGCGCGAAGAGGTTGAACACGCCGAAGAGGAAGGAATTGAATTTAAACTTTTAAATAACCCCATAGAAATTTTGGGCTATAACAACCCCGATGACCGAACCGACCCGAAAAACGGCTTTGTTACGGGAATTAAATGCATTAAAATGGAGCTTGGCGAACCCGATGAACGCGGTCGCCGCCGCCCAGAACCCGTTGAAGGCAGTGAGTTTGTTTTAGATGTTGACACTGTTATTATGTCAATAGGAACCTCGCCCAATCCACTTATTAAATCAACAACCGCAGGCCTTGATGTTAACAATCGCGGCGGAATTATTGTGGAAGAAGGCACAGGTGCCACAACCAAAACTGCTGTTTTTGCAGGTGGCGATGCCGTTACAGGCGCTGCAACCGTTATTTCATCTATGGGCGCCGGCAAGGTTGCCGCAAAGGCCATTGATGAATTTATTAAAACACAAAACTAACAATTAGGCACAGGCTAAATAATAAAGCCTGTGCCCTGTTTTTACTATTTTAGGCAAGCATATCTGCGCCCTGTGTTTCGGCCGAGCTTTTGCTCAAATCATCTGCTGAAATGGTGTATTCTTCGGTTACGGTTTTAAGCATTAAATAAACCTTATCATCGCCCGAAACCTTAAAATAATAAGCATAACCATCGTTAATTGTGTTACCAAAGGTTAAAGTGTAGTTCTTGCCGCCCGCCTTAAAACTAACCTTCGCATAGGGGTTGCCGAAACCATAATCACCCTTGTTACTTGGCATTGTTTTAAGCGCCATCACCGCCGAACAGCGACTAATAAGCGCTTTAACAGCCATGTTCTCGGTTACGTCTTGTTCACCGTAAAACCACTTACCGCCCTCTTTTTTAAGGGTAATTTTATTTTCGCCAAAGGTGGAATTAACCTCGGTAATATCCCCTTCTTGCAGGGTTAAAACGGCTCTGCCTTCATCGGTAAGTTCTGCTTTTTTAGGCAGGAATTTCACCACAGCGAATGCTACCGCACCCAAAACGCAAACCGCAAGTACCGCCGCAATTAGCGCGGTGGTTTTTTTGTTTTTGCGTGGTTTTTTCTCGGTGGTGTTTATGGGCGCATCAAAAATGCTTGTGTAATTTGTTTCTTTGCTCATTAGCGGCGCCTTCTTTTATAAATAACGGTTACACCAACTGCGGCAATTACAGCAGGCACGATTACAATGAACAGTATTTTAAAGAACCAAACACCTCGCGAGTTAAGGTCGGTAAAATAATTAGAATCAACGGTTTTTGTAACAAAGTTGATAGTGCCCTCACTGCCCGATGCTGCCGCAACAGTTGAGATAAGCGAATCGGCATTTCCAATCGATGCATTTGAAATCCACTGTGTATTCGCAAAATCATCGCTCGCGAAAACTAACAGTGTGCTGGTTTTTTCACCCGATGTATCGGTGCAGGCAACAACAACAGGGTAACTTTGCGCAGATGCAGAATCTACCGTGCTTGCAAAGTCTTCGCCAGCGTTTGAGGGCTTAACAACCGTGGTTGATGAACTTGAGAAAACAAGCTCGGTTGCGCGGCTTTCGTGCTTTTCGAACACCTGTGCAAGCGGAACATTGTTACCGCTGATATAAATGGTGTTAGCATTGTTTTTTGCATAATCGGTATCGTTATTAATTATACCAATAGTTGTGGGTTCATCTTGCAGATGGTTTTGCGGATTGGTTTCATACAAAACGCCATCTTCGGTTGCAACGCCCCATTCATTTAAAAGCTGCTCGATATTAGGTGTTTCGGGCGAATAGGCCGATGCAAAGTAAATCACCGTTTTTCCGCCCTTGCCGCCGTTTTCAAGGAATTTATTGATTGCTGAAACTTCCTGCTCACCCAAGTCTTTTTGCGGTGCTGCTATAAGAACTGCATCAAACTCGGGCGAAATACTTGAAATTTGCAGGCCGCTTATTTCTGAAAAGGTGCAACTGTTGGCAGTTAAAAGCGACTGAATAGACGACACAACGCTCGCTTCACAGTAATCAGCCATAACTGCAACATTAAGCCCCAATCCGCCCGAAAATGCATTAATCTTTGTGGCTACTGCAGTTTCGATATTATTGCCTGCAACTGTGTTGTAATAGTAGTTTGAACTTAACTCATAAATATCTTGAAACCCGAGCGCCGCATGAGATTCCTCACCGCTTTCATCGGTTACAGCGATAAGTATATCACCAAAATAGTAGCTCACATCAGAAAAGCGCGATGCAATATCGGCAAAACCAGGGTCGTATGGGTCGGTAAATGTTACCTTGATGTTCTTATTATACTTATTGTATTGATTTAAAATTTCGGCTGTTTGCTTAAAATAATCATCTGCCGCGCCGCTTATGCTGTAAGTGTTTTGAACGAAATAATTATAATATTCGCCAATATAATCAGCTTCTGACGAGAGCACTATGATTTCGGTTTTATCTTCTACCGAACGCAAAAAGTCGATATTCTTTTCCGACAAGGAGTATTTCCCCGATTTGGTCATATCAAGGCTCAATGGGTAGCTGCCTGCTAAAGCAGAAACGATTATATTAACCGCAATTATTGCAACTAAAATCAGCGCTAAAAACACCGATGCATAAGCCGCCTTGCTTACCGCCTTTTCGTTGCGAGGAAGTTTGTTTTGTTTATTCATTTTTGCTCCCCCCTTATGCCCAGCGCCTTCTGTCGTGAACTGCAACAGTGCACGCCAAAAAGATAATAATAAAACTTATGAAGAAAATAACGTTTGATAAATCAAGCTGAGCATTGATAAAGCTTACATATCGGTTTGAAAATGATATAAACTCAGCAATTTTTGTTATAAACTTCACCGAAAATGTATCGGCTAAAGTATCTAACATTAAAATAAAGAATGAAATTGCAAAGCTCCCTATTGCAGAAACAACCTGACTTTCGGTTAAAGATGACACAAACACGCCAACCGAAATCAGTGCTCCTCCTAAAAACAGAACACCAAGCAGTTTGCATAAAAACGCCAGCCAATCAGCACTAACAAAGGCGCTTAAAATAAGCTGAAATACAACCGTTGGTGCAAAACAAATCGCAAAGAATAAAAATGTTGCAAAATATTTGCCCAAAACAACCCTTATTATGCTAACGGGCGCTGTGAAAATGGCTTGGTCGGTTTTTTGGCGGCGGTCTTCACTAAACAGCCGCATTGTGAGAATGGGGGTTACAAGGAAAATAATTGTGAACATTCCCTGGAATACATACCCCATTTCACCGTAGCCGTAGCTGAGCATCTGCGAAAAGTATATTCCCGAAAACAGCACAAGCACTGTCATAACGATATACCCTATGGGGGAAGTGAAGTATGATTTTAATTCTCTTTTAAGTATTGCCTTCATTATTCTTCCCTCTCTTTCACTGTGTCATCGTTCGCAATATCGCTGTCATCTTCACAATAATCTGCCGGCGCATCTTCAGTTGTAACGTCATCCTGCTCTTCATACTGTGCGTTTGAAGCATCAACAAGCCCCAAAAATGTTTGCTCAAGCGTTGCTTCGTTTTTCTTAATTTCAAGCAAGGTTACACCGGCCTCGGCTAAAGCCGCAATAACAGCCGCGCGAATATCGCTGCCCGCTGCCGCGGTAATGCGGTAATCGGCCGCACCTTCTTCGGTTTCACCAAGATTTTCGGTGGCTATCACGCCGCTAACCTTAGCTAAAACATCTTCAACCTCGGCATCGGCATTTTTAACTCTAACAATAACCTCATTATTGGCACCCGAACTGCCTGCAAGGCTTTCGGCAGTGCCATCGGCAATTAAATTGCCGCGATTTATAATTATAATTCGGTCGCACACGGCTTCAATTTCGCTTAAAATATGAGAGCTTAAAATAACCGTGTGATTTTCACCAAGCCTTTTGATTAAATCACGCACTTCGGTTATCTGGCGCGGGTCGAGGCCTGCGGTTGGTTCATCGAAAATTAAAACCTCGGGGTTGCCTATAAGCGCGCCTGCAAGGCCCACCCTTTGGCGGTATCCTTTTGAAAGGTTTTTAATAAGCCTGTTTTTTACATTGTCTACCCCGGTTAGCTCACATATCTCGCTAATATGGGGGGCTTTTGAAAACTTAACCTTTTTAAGGTCGTAAATGAAGCTTAAATATTCGCCCACCGTCATATCGGGGTAAAGGGGTGGGATTTCGGGCAAATAGCCTATATGCTTTTTAGCTTCATTAGGGTTTTCGCTTATATCATATCCGCTTATTTTAACGCTGCCCGAAGTCATAGAAATATAGCCCGTTAATATGTTCATTATTGTTGATTTGCCTGCGCCGTTTGGGCCTAAAAAGCCTAAAATTTCGCCATCGTTAACAGTAAAACTAACATCGTGGGCAGCAAGAATGCTGCCATATTTTTTATGCAGATTCTGTACTTCGATCATATCTTCTCCTCCTACACGTAAATATCGTTTTAATTTTACCACAATTACAGCTTAAAGTGTAAACAAATATTAAATAAACAAAAAATAGCCTGCCCGCAAAAACGGGCAGGCAAAAATGTTTGATTTAAAGTAAAGCATTAAAGAATGCTTTTATATAGTTTTATATAGGTGTTTGCCGAAGCACCCCAGCTGTTATCACATTCCATTGCGCGTTTAACAAGCATATTCCAGCCTTCGCGGTTTTTATAGCCTTGGGCCGCGCGGTAAACAGCGTGCGACATATCGTGCGCGTTATAGTTTTCGAAAACGAAGCCGTTGCCTTCGCCAAGGCCTGAATCAATAATAGTATCGGCAAGGCCGCCCGTTTTGCGAACAACGGGTATAGAACCGTAACGAAGGGCTAAAAGCTGCGAAAGTCCGCACGGTTCACTTTGAGAAGGCATAAGGAAAATATCACTGCCTGCATAAACCTTGCGCGCAACATCAGGGATAAAGCCAAGCTTTAAGCCAACCTTATCGGGGTACTGCTGAGCCATTGAATGGAAGAAGGTTTCAAATCCCCATTCTCCGCTTCCAAGAATGGTGAACTGAACGTCCATTTTAAGCATAGCCTCAAATTCGCACTTAACAAGGTCAAGCCCTTTATGCGCAACAAGCCTTGAAACAATACCAACAACCGGTGTATCTTCACGAACGGGCAAGCCAAAAAGTTTTTGAAGCTCTGCTTTATTTTGGGCTTTTCCGCTGAAATCTTCTGCCGAGTAGTTAACCCAAATGTTCGGGTCGGTTTCGGGGTTGTAAACATCGGTGTCGATACCGTTTACAATGCCGTGAAGTTTCCAGCTGCGCTCGTTAAGAATGCTATCAAGCTCGTGTGAGAAATATGGGGTTAAAATCTCGCGCGAGTAGGTTGGGCTAACCGTTGTAACAACGTTGCTGCACTCAATTCCGCCCTTCATAAGGTTTATGCAACCGCCGTATTCAACAATATGAGCCTTGTCGCCGGGGATTCCAAAGACATCATCTAACAGCTCGTTGCTATATCTTCCCTGATACTGAATGTTATGAATTGTGAAAACGGTTTTAATATTTCTGTAAATATCACCGTAATCACGATAGAACAAATCAAGGTATACGGGCAGAAGCGCTGTCTGCCAATCGTTACAATGAATTATATCGGGTTTGAAATCAATAAGCGGCAAAATTTCAAGCACGGCGCGAGAGAAGAATGCAAACCTCTCGGCATCGTCGTAATGGCCGTAAAGGCCGCCACGCTTAAAATAATATTGGTTATCAAGCAAATAATAAATAACGCCGTCGTGCTTGGCTTCGAAAACACCGCAATACTGCCTGCGCCACGCAACCGGCACCGAAGTGCTTCCGATAAATTTCATTTTTGCGCGAAGCTCGTCAGACACACATTCGTAAAGCGGCATTACAACACGGCAACCTATAAGACGCTTTCTTAACGCCTTGGGAAGCGCGCCTGCAACATCGGCAAGCCCGCCTGACATAGCAAACGGATAGGCTTCACTTGAAGCATACAATACCTTCATAAACATTTCTCCATATCTAAAAATTTGCAGCACAAGCACTTATCCGCTTGATACTTATAGGGGCTGCGCCCGAAATTGCTTCAGGCGCAGCCTAAATTACTTAATTTTTAAACTTCCTTAGCCTTGGGAACATACAGGTAGTAGGTTGGAAGGCCAACAAGGTCGGTTCCCTCGCTTAAAACAACATCCTTATCTATGGTGATGTATTTTAGTTTGGAATTATCGCCAACAACTGTATCTTGCATAATAATGCAGTTTTCAACAACAGCGCCCTTGCCGATTTTTACACCGCGGAAAATAACCGAATTTTTAACGATGCCTTCAATTAAGCAACCATCAGCTATAATCGAGCCTGTAACATGTGAGTCGAGACCATAACGTGTTGGCATATCGTCACGTGTTTTGGTGAATACCGGGCGTTCGCGGTTAAACACCTGAAGCCTTACATCACGGCTTTCAAGCAGTTCGTTATGAACCCTAACATAGGTTTCAGGGCTGTCGATTATGGCGGCATAGTTGTCAACCTTATAGCCCATTATGTTCATTTTATCAACATTATCTTGAATAATATTTCTTGACATACTAACCTTGTTATGAGCATTAAGCTCTGTAACCATATCAATAAGCTTTTCACGCTCGATAATTAAAATGTCAAGTCCGTAGTTCTTTTCGTCAGCCGAGCCTGCAGTCATAACAACCTTGTTAACCCTGCCGCCTTCATCGAATGACATATCAACAAGGTTACGCTTGCTTTCAGCTATTGTGCAGGTTTTGTAAGCAACCGTCATATCCGCGCCGCTTAATATGTGCTTTTCAATCATATCGCGCACATCGAAGTTCGAGATAAGGTTCGAGTTGCAAAGCACAACATACTTTTCAATCGAATTCTTTAAGAAGGTAATCGAGGTGAAAAGTGCATCCACGTGCCCGTGGGTCATTGCGCCATCACCAAATGCATATGGTGGGAGCAGGTATAAACCTCCTGTTTTACGGTCGAGGTCCCACGCCTTACCTGAACCTAAATGGTCCATAAGTGATTTATATTTTAGCCTTGTAACAAGGCCAACCTTAGAAATCCCTGCATTAACAAGGTTCGATAGCGTAAAGTCTATCAGTCTGTATCTTCCTGCAACAGGCATAGAGCCCATTGACCTAACGCTTGTGAGCGGTGTAAGTAATTCGTCGTATGCATTCGGGAAGATAATACCTAATACATCATTTGTTCTCATATGGACTCACCCCCTTTAACATCTGTGTCAACCATAAGGCCGGCACCAACCGAAGCACCCTCGCCCACGGTTATTCCTGGGCCGATTACGGTTACGCCCCAATCATCAATATCATCCATATTTTCAGGCCGCATGCCAACGTGTGCCTGCGCTTCGATAACGGCGTTTTCGGCAATTATTGCATATTCAACCTTTGCGCCTTTTTTAATTACAGCGCCCGGCATTATTATTGAATCAAGCACGCTTGCTCCATCTTCAATAACTACGTTATCGAAAAGAATTGAATATTCAAGCTCACCCGAAACATCGCAGCCTTCAGTGATAAGCGAGTTTTGAATTTTTGCTGTTTCGGAAATATACTGCGGTGGAGCCGACGGAGTTCTGGAATAGATCTTCCAGTCAGGGTCGGATAAATCTAAGTTAAGTTTGGGGTTAAGAAGATCGAGGTTGGCTTCCCACAATGAATCAATGGTTCCAACGTCCTTCCAGTAATCGTTAAATGTATAGGCTGTGAGTTTTTCCTTTGAGCCTAACATTAAGGGAATTATATTTTTGCCGAAGTCGTTGCTTGATTCAGGGTTCTTTTCATCTTCGGTTAAATATTGGCGAAGTTTTTCCCAATCGAACACATAAATACCCATTGAAGCCAAATTGCTTTTGGGGTTAGCGGGTTTTTCTTCGAATTCGTAAACTGTTCCGTCGGGGTTGCAGTTCATAATACCAAAACGGCTTGCCTCTTCATCGGGAACCTCCATAACCGCAATAGTGCAGGCAGAGCCCGTTGCTTTATGGTGCGCAATCATTTTGGCATAGTCCATTTTATAAATATGGTCGCCCGATAATACCAAAACATATTTTGGGTTATACCTTTCAATAAAATTGATGTTTTGATAAATAGCATTTGCTGTGCCCTTATACCAATCAGCGCCTGCGCTCCTTTGGTATGGCGGCAAAATATGAACACCTGCATTGTTCCTGTCGAGATCCCACGGCTTACCCGAGCCTATATATGCATTAAGCTCAAGCGGTTGATACTGTGTGAGAACACCAACAGTATGTATTCCCGAATTAATGCAGTTAGAAAGCGGGAAGTCAATAATTCGGTATTTTCCCCCATAGGGAACTGCGGGCTTGGCAACATCGCGCGTTAACACGCCGAGTCGGCTGCCTTGGCCCCCTGCTAATAGCATAGCAACACATTCTGTTCTTTTCACGCAAACATCTCCTGTAAAATTATTGGTCTTTTAACTCGGTAATTTTTGTTTAGACTTCGGCGCACGCCGCGGTGCGGCTGCCCTTTTTCCAACCAAATACATTACCGACATACCTGGTATCTTAAGGGAAATTGATTGGCCGAAACCGTGCATAGGTATCTTTTCAGAACGAATCGCACGGGTGTCGTACCCATCACTTCCTCCAAAAGCCTTTGATGAGGTTGAGAAAACAACCTTGAAGCTGCCGTTAAATGGCGCGCCTATGCGGTAGTTTTCTCGGTTGACAGGGGCAAAATTGCAAACGCAAATTATCATATTCCCTGTTTTATCTGTTCTCATAAATGAGATTATATTTTGGGTGTTATCGTCATTAGAAATCCAATTAAAGCCTTCCCAGTTTGAATCATTCTCCCAAAAAGGTGGATTGTTGATATAAAATTTATTAAGCTCGCGGCAAAACTTCTGCATTTGGCTGTGGCGCTCGTAATCAAGCAACTGCCAATCAAGTTCGCGCATATAATCCCATTCAGAAAACTGCGCAAACTCGCTACCCATAAATAAAAGCTTTTTGCCTGGGTGCGCCATCATATATGCATAGAACGCGCGAAGGCCTGCAAACTTCATATCATATTCGCCCGGCATTTTTTCTATAAGCGAGCACTTTCCGTGAACCACCTCATCGTGCGAAACGGGAAGCAGAAAATTTTCCGAAAAGGCATAGAAAAACGAAAACGTGAGCAGGTTATGATTATCTTTGCGGAAGTATGGGTCGAGCGATACATATTTAAGCATATCGTTCATCCAGCCCATATTCCATTTAAAGTTAAATCCAAGGCCGCCGTCGTGCACCGGCATTGTAACCATAGGCCACGCGGTTGATTCTTCGGCTATCATAAGCGCACCGGGGTAAGATGCAAACACCGCAGTGTTTAACTCCCTTAAAAATTCTATCGCTTCAAGGTTTTCGTTACCGCCGTTCTTGTTAGGCAGCCATTCCCCGCCGCGGCGATTATAATCAAGATATAGCATTGATGCAACCGCATCAACACGAAGCCCGTCGATATGATATTTATCGAACCAATAAAGCGCGTTTGAGATTAAAAACGACCGAACCTGAGGCTTGCCATAATCGAACACGGCAGTTCCCCATTCTTTGTGTTCACCAATTCGAGGGTCGGCATATTCAAAACAGGGCGTGCCATCGAACCTGTATAATGCAAATTCATCTTTCGGGAAGTGAGCCGGAACCCAATCAAGGATAACACCAACACCAGCACTATGCATTATATCAACAAACTTCATAAAGTCTTTAGGTGTGCCATAACGCGAAGTAGGCGCAAAATAGCCCGTTACCTGATACCCCCAAGAACCCTCAAACGGGTGCTCTGATATGGGCATAATTTCAACGTGGGTGTAATTCATTTCCTTAACGTAATAGGCAAGTTCATTGCCTAATTTAACGTAATCGAAAAAATTTCCGTCTTGATACTTTTTCCACGAGCCAATATGAACCTCATAAATATTCATTGGGCGGCTCAAGTTATCACGGCCCGCTTTGGCCGCTTGCCACGTGTTATCGGTCCATTCAAAGCCTTCAAGGTTATAAACCTTTGCCGCATTATTAGGCGCAGTTTCAAAATGAAAACCGAACGGGTCACTTTTTAAAACGGTTTTGCCGCTTTTTTCGGTAACGGCGTATTTATAGGTTTCATATTCGCCGATACCTTCAACAAATACCTCATAAATACCACACCCTTTGTTGCTCATAGGGTAAGCAGTTGTATTCCATTCACAAAAACCGCCGGTTAGGTGAACCTCAGCCGCATTCGGGGCCCAAACCCTAAACACAGCACCCGGAGTTCCACCTCGGATTTCAAGGTGGGCACCAAGGTAAGTATATATATCATACCCTGTTCCCTTACAAAACTGCTTTAATGCATTTTCAAAGTCTTGCATTTTTACTTCCCCTTTATGGCTATTTATATTTTAACAAGTTTTGCATAATTTTTCAATACTATTATTAGACATTTTAAAAATATTTCGTATAAATTTAACTGCGAAATTTGTTGAATTTATACAAATTTCGGCATATTTAGCCCTATAAGGGCGCATATCATTAATTAACATTTATTAACTATCAAGGTTTTAGAGGCTTACGGACAAACATACCATTACTTAAAATTATACTCACTCTTCAATAGTTATATTACCCCAAAACGCAGGTTTAAATTAAACAAAAAAATAAAACTGTTGACAAAGGGGATTAATGGTGATAGAATTGCATTGCCAACAGAATAAGGGGTGCTGAATGTTTTTCGGCTGAGATGCAGTGAATTAACACTGCGGACTCTAATAACCTGATTCGGATAATGCCGTCGTAGGGAATATTTTGTTTAAAATGTGTTTTATTCAGATTTCACCAAACGGTTATTCGGTTGGTGAATTTTTTATTTAAGGGGATAGAACAATGGCAAACCAAACAAAATCAAAAGCAAACATTAGAAAGCTATGCGTTACTGCGGTAATGCTGGCGCTTAGCACGGTTTTAAGCATGATAACCGTGGTAAAGATGCCCATGGGCGGATCGGTTACACCGCTCAGCATGCTGCCGATTGTAATTTTATCGGTTATGTACGGCACACGCTGGGGAATCATTTCGGCCTTTACGCACTCGCTCATTCAGCTATTTATCGATATTTCTGCAGTGTTCAGTTGGGGGCTTTCGGCCGCAAGTGTTATAGGAACTGTAACGCTCGATTATATCTTAGCATTCACAGTTTTAGGGCTTGCCGGAATATTCAAAAAACGCACAACACTCTGGATAACGCTTGGAACCGCTATGGCTATTGCTTTAAGGTTTTTATGCCACTTTTTATCAGGCGTTATAATTTTCGGTGAAATAATATCGGCAGACAGCTGGATATATTCGTTAACATATAACGGAATTTATATGCTACCTGAACTTGTAATCACGGTTGTAGCCGCTGCAATAATTTTCAAAATTCCGCAGGTGAGAAGGATATGCAATATTTAAAAACTTCAAAAAAATGTTTTATATTCGGCGCACTCCCCGTTAGCAAAGCACCACTTTTGCCAAGCGGAAACGATGTTATCATCGCAGCCGATAAGGGCGCGATTTGGGCAAACAAACTTAGGCTCAAACCCGATTTGATAATTGGCGATTTCGATTCATTAGGCCACACCCCAAATGGCGAAAACATTTGGAAGTTGCCGGTTAAAAAAGATTTAACCGATATTGCCGCCGCGGCAGAGCTTGTTATAAACGCGCAAAACAGCAGCCATATAGCGGCACCCGAGGGTGTTACCTTGCCCGATTTTAGCGGCGTTAGCGAAATTGTGGTTTACGGCGGTATAGGCGAGCTTTTAGACCACACACTCGCCAATCTTCAGCTTGCCTGCCAAACAGCCAAAAGCGGCATAAACCCAATCTTTTTTGGCGATGATATTACAGTTACAGCCGTTCACAACTCCCGTGTTACGCTGCCTTCGTCGAAGGGGCGGGTTTCGGTTTTTTGCATGAGCGAAAAAGCCGAAGGGGTTACCATTAAAGGCTTAGAATATGAGCTTGAAAATGCCACACTCTCACCCGATAACCCAATTGGCGTTAGCAATAGGTTCACAGGGTGCGAAGCAGAAATTTCGGTTAAAAACGGCACACTTATTGTAACAATGCAATCTGATATTATCCCAATATTTTAAAAAAACAAAATTTTTAATGACAAAGCCAAAAGTTTGTGTTATTATAATCTTTAAGATGTTTAAATTTAGAATAAAGGATTGATTTCAGGTGACAGAACTTATAATAAATGCAATAACCGCAAAAATGTCGGCTTTTTTAAACGAGCAAAATTTCAAAAAGGGCGAGAACGGCCGTTATTCAAACGAAAAGCTTGATTTTGCGCTTGAATATAACGAAAACACAAATCATGTTACACTTAACGTTGGCGCAACAGATGCCGAGAACTTAGAAAAAATCTCGGAATGGATGTGCACTACCGAATCGGTTGAGTATGACGGCAAAATTATCGCCGAAGATTTCACCGAAGCACTCAGTAAACAGCTTGGAATAAAGAAATCTTCCCTTACCTTTAAGGGCGCTGTTAACATTCCCGTTAAAGATAAGGCCGGCAGCGATATGACTATCGACGGCTTTACAGCTAAAGTGTTAAACGCGTTCCCTGAATATAAGGAACTTTACAAGCAAGAGGTTGCTACCTACGGCGAATACTTATATATTGATTTTATGAAGAAAACCGTTGTTAGCAAACTGCGCGAGCTTGTTAAGTCACCCGAACAAAATATCAAAACCTTTGAAAAGGTTTTAAGAATCTGCAGCGAAGCATACTATGAAGGCACAGCTGAGGTTTCAGATTTAGCGGTTGGTTTCATAGTTCCTGCAGTATTCTATGATTGCCCCGAAGTTTTCGAAAAAAGCGCCGAAGGTTTAAAAGAAAGCAGGCAGCTTTATATCACCGCTTGCAAATCAACCATTGAGCAGGCAGCTAAAAACAAAAAATTTCTTGAAATAATAAAATAACATTAAAGTAAAAAACTTCCTCACTATTAAGCGAGGAAGTTTTTTGTTATCACTTTATTTTATCGAACGCCGGTTCCTGTTGCAAAACCATCAGAAAGCCTTGCGCTGTAACGGGCAATAAGCACTGCGTCGGCAATGTCGGCCTTTGTGTCGGCGTTTACATCGGCAATGTAATTTCTATAATCACCAATTTGCGCAATTTTTGCACCGCAACGCGCTAAAAGCACCGCATCGTTAATGCCTGTTAGCCCGTCGGCATCGGCATCGCCCGCGTTTTTAAGTAAATCTATTGAAGGAATAATCTCATAATATCTGTCGGCACAGTTATAGCATTTAATATACCTAACACCGTCGTTACTAACGGTTGGCATTTTTTCAACAATAAAGGCCGAAAAATTATGACCTATGGCTTTGTATTCTTCTGTTTTTTGAAGCGAGCAGTTTTTGCACTCCCACTTATCGTGGCCACTCGAAGAGCAGGTTGGCTTTATACTCTCTAAAAGTTCAAAGTCGTGCCCTAACTTTTCATAAACCTCGCTTAAATACTCGGTTTTGCAGGTTGTGCAATGTGCCACCACGCCGCCGTCTTCCAAGCAGGTTGCAGAAATTTCAACACTATCGCCCGAGGGAGTGTGAGCCTTAGTTTTTAAAGTATTAGCCGCGGTTAAAACCAAGCCGCAGTCTGAACATACTGTGTCGTCTCCCCTGCCCGCTTTAAGGCAGTTCGGCTCATAGCCCTTTGAAATGTAGGTGCTTTCATGTTCGCATTCTTTTGTATCAGAAATAAACTTATATGTTAACGAAATATTATCAACTGTGGCATAGCCTGTTACAGTGTAGACAACGCTGGCATAAAAAGCGGGGCCAAACGCCGCATTAAAGCCTGCGTGAGTTTTTGAGCTGTATGTTGAGCAGCTATATGCAGTTTTTGTGCCGTTGTTAATGGTGAAGCCGCTTTGATCTAACACAACAGGGTGGGTGTAAAGGGTTAAAACCCTGCCATCGCTTAAAGTGTAGTTATATTCGGCGTTTAGGGTGATAACGCCGTTATCATTAACCGCTGTGTAACTGATTTTAAGCCTTGATTGCTCGGCAGCTGTGGTTTTTGCAGGAATAGCATCATTTTCACTCACAAGCCCTAAGGTTATAAGGTTATCGATATAGCCTTTAAAGTTGCCGGTAGGCGCATAGGTTTCACCCTTGGTTGCGGTGAAATCAAGCATTTTTCCGTCAATTGCTGCACTATGGAACACAACTGCTTTAGTGTTTATAAGCTTATCGGTTGTTCCGCCCGAAACCTGAATAGAGCCGTCGTCGTTAGTGGAACTGATAGGCGAATATAACATATATGCTTTTATTGTTCCGTTAGCCTGCATTGCAGGTATGTAGCTGTAATAGCCGCATTCATCCTTTGCTAAAAGAACGCCGGAATGCACCATTGAAACAACCTCGGTTTCGGCTTCGGTATAAAACTCAGTGTTCATCGAAAATGCTGTTGGCACTGCCACAGTGTTAACCGACTGCCTGTCGCCCAGCAATTCAACACCCTGAACATAGTTCTTAATTCTTCCGGTTGTTGATTTACCATAGGTTGAAAAGGCAAGTTTGTTATCGGGCGAAAGCCCAAGGCAGCTGCCACCGAATGTGCCGAATGATTTTTTGCCAACATATACGTTGCTATTTTGTCGAGCCCACTCATAATCGGCCGCGCTGTAGGCGCTTTCGAAATCGGCTGTGTAGGTTTGCTCTTCGGTTTGGCGGGTTATGCCGCAGGCTGTGCAAACCTGCGTTTTTATGCTGGAGGCGCCGTTGCCGCCTTCCCTTATAACAGAAGCATCTGTAAAACTGTGGCCTGCAGGTATGGTTTCGTTATTGGTTGCACCGCAGGTTTTGCAGGTGCGATTGATAAACCCGCTTTCAGTGCAGGTTGCCGCCTGCTCTACCGTTTCATAATCGTGGCCAAAGGCCTCGATTTCATTGGTATTAAATCTGTAATTGCAAAGTGTGCATCTCATGGTTGTGTAGCCATCATTTACGCAGGTTGCCTTTCTTGTAGTAGCCTCTTCTAAAATGTGGCCTTCGCTGCTTAAAGGGCACCTTTGAGCAACAGGAACCTTATAAGCGCTTTCGGTTATTTGCTGCGGGTATTTAAGCGCATTACCTGCACATTCTTTAATAATAGCGTTGCGGTTAATGCTAAGATAACTACCGCTTGATTCATCAAAAATTGTAGGCTCGCCTTCAAGCCCTAAGGTGTGATAATAAAGGTACGAAAGGGCGTAACAGCCAAAGTTTGAATCGGCGTGAGCCCCATCACTGCAGATACCGTCGTTTTCCTTTTCACCCGTGCTGTAGTTTGAAAAGTCGGCAGTTCTCATATTTTGAATAAGGGTGCCCGCAGGCATTATAACATCAAACTCGTTCGATGCTTCAACATAGGTTCGAACAACGCGAACCATATTTCGGTAGTCTTGAACATTATCGCAAAATCCGGGGGTGGGCCTTGACCAGGTGAAATACCAAGCAAGGCTGTATTTTGCATCGGTTCCATAGGTTGATTCGAAGGTATCTCTAACCTTATTAACAAGCGGCCTTAAGCATAACTGAAACGTTGTATCATCAACCGATGCCGCAACACCGCTTTGAATCATAATAATATCCCAATTATGTGCCGCAACTGCTTCTTCATAACTGCTGGAACTAACAGTTTCGGGCTTTTCGGTTTCGAGATTTGCAGCGTGATAATAAAGCACGCCGCGGTCGCCATCAATATAATAATCACCTATGGTGGCACCTGCCCTGTAAAGGTCGCCCAAAAGAACCGGCCTATCCTGCTGCGATAAGAACTTTTCCATATGCTCGTGCAGGTTTAAGCCATAACTGTTACCTATAAGCAAAGCCTTAATGGTGCCGTCGCCGTTAATGTCGGCATCGTCGTAGGTTACCTTCCACTCCTTCGGGGTTTCTACAGCCGATGCGTAGTTTATAGGTGCTGCAACGCTTAACATAACGGTTAACACGCACAAAACACAGGATAAAATCTTCTTAATGCTCATTAGTTATACGCCCCCTTAAAACCAAATTTAAATCTAATAATTTTAGCTTATTTCTGTTCAATAACGGTGGTGCCGCCCATATAAGACTGAAGCGCCGCAGGAATTTTAACTGAATATTTTTCACCATCGAAACAAAGGTTGTTTTCGAGGAATGCAATAAGCATTCTTGGAGGTGCAACAACTGTGTTGTTAAGGGTGTGGGCTAAATATTTGCTGCCGTCTTTCCCCTTAACCCTAATTCCAAGGCGCCTTGCCTGAGCATCACCAAGGTTAGAGCAAGAACAAACCTCGAAATACTTTTGCTGTTTCGGCGACCATGCTTCAATATCGTATGACTTAACCTTAAGGTCTGCAAGGTCACCCGAGCAGCACTCAAGTGTGCGAACGGGAATATCGAGTGAGCGGAAAAGCTCAACACTGTAGCTCCACATTTTGTGGAACCATTCCATGCTTTCTTCAGGCTTGCAAAGCACAATCATCTCTTGCTTTTCAAACTGGTGAATACGGTAAATTCCGCGCTCTTCAATTCCGTGAGCGCCCTTTTCCTTTCTAAAGCAGGGCGAATAGCTTGTAAGTGTTAAAGGAAGGTTTGCTTCGGGGGTGATGGTATCGATGAATTTACCTATCATTGAGTGTTCGCTTGTGCCGATAAGGTAAAGGTCTTCGCCCTCAATCTTATACATCATTGAATCCATTTCCTCAAAGCTCATAACGCCTGTAACAACGCTTGAACGAATCATAAACGGGGGGATGCAGTAGGTAAAGCCTTTGCTTATCATAAAATCTCTGGCATAGGCTGTAACGGCACTATGAAGGCGGGCAATATCACCCATTAAATAGTAAAAGCCTTCACCTGCAACGCGGCCTGCAGCCTCTTTATCAATGCCGTTGAATTTCGCCATAATATCGGTGTGGTAAGGGATTTCAAATTCGGGGGTAGTTTTTTCACCGAACTGCTCAACCTCAACGTTATCTTCATCGTTTTTGCCAACAGGAACAGATGCATCAATAATATTGGGTATCATCATCTGAACCTCGCGAAGTTTTGCTGAAAGCTCGGTTTCCTTTTCGGCAAGGGTTTTAAGCTCTTCTGCCTGCTCGGAAACAAGGGTTTTCATCTCCATAGCCTTTTCTTTTTCGCCCTTTGCCATAAGCGCGCCGATTTCTTTACTAACCCTGTTGCGGTTAGCGCGAAGTTCATCGGCCTTTTGGTTTACTGCCCTTTTTTCGTCGTAAAGCGCAATAGCTTCATCAACAAGCGGCAAGCGGTTTTCTTTAAACTTTTTAACAATGTTTTCTTTAACTAATTCTGCGTTTTCTTTAATAAATTTAATGTCAAGCACTTTTGTTACCCCTTTTGTCTTCTATTATTTTATAAATCACAGCCCAATATCTTTAGGCGGTAAATAAATCCACATTTTATTATATATGAAATATAAAAATATTGCAAGACAAACGATAAATGTTTTAGCCGTAAATTAAACCGCTCATTGTAATGTTTTGTGATACTGAGCCGGCAGTTAATGTATAGGTACCGCCGGCACTAAGGGAAGGCAGGCTTAGTAAAATGCAACTAAAGCCTTGCGCGGCTATGTATTCGGCTAAAACAGCGCCCGCAGAATCGGTAAGTCGCACTGTTTCACCTGCACTGTGAGAGCCTGTGTTTACAAGCATTGCCCCTTGTTTTGAGCCTGCGCAGAAATTCTTTGCCGCACTGTAAGCGCCCACCCCAATAAATGTGCCGCCGTTAACCACGGCTGAAGTTCCGTATTTTATAATAGATGCCTTTGCGCTATCGGCACCCGACACGCGAATATTGCCGCCGTTTATGGTTATGCTGCCCTTGGCATCAATTCCGTCGCCCGGCATTTTAAGGTTAACATTTCCGCTGTTAACCGTTATATTTGTGCCGGCTTTTAACCCCTTATATGCCGTTTGGGTTGATGAAAGTCCTGCATTCGCGGTTAAACTCACCCCTGAAACCTCAATCGAGGTTTCGGCCTGAACAGCATCGTTACCCGAAGTTATATTAACCGTTCCACCCGAAAGCGAAACATACCCGCGCGATGAATCTACCGCATTATTTGAACGAATACCATCGCTTCCTGCGTTTATTGTAATATTTCCACCCTTGATTTTAACGCAATCTTTACCGTTAAGGCCAACGTTTCTGGCGGTTACCTTTAATGTTCCCGAATGCACCGAAAGGTCATCTTTCGACACAATCCCGTGCTTGCAGTTGCCGTTTAAAACCAGTGTGCCGCTGCCATTTATCTTAAGGTCGGCCTTGCTGAAAACGGCACCGTCGATAATCGAGCCGCTGTCGGTAATTGAATAAGAAGCACCATCTGAAATATAATTTGTTGTGCCGCTTGCAAGGGTGAGTGTCACCTTTCCTGCCTCTCTAACATATATAGCAGGGCCACTGCTGTTTTTTATGGTGGCACCGCTTAAAATAACGGTAACCTCTTCACCGGGTGCATCAATTGTTATAACTGTGTCGGTCAAAGTTTTGCTTAATGTGTATGTACCGCCCGAGGTTATGTTTTCAATATCCATATCGCTGTTATCTTCACCGGGGTTCGGCTCTGTCGGCGCATTTTCATCAGTCGGCACCGATGAAGCACTCTCGTTTTGGCTTAGTTCAGAGGATGCACTATGCTCGGAAGAGCTTGTTTCGTTAGCTGATGAACCACCCTCGCTTGTGTTGTTTTTAGTAGAATTTGCAGGAAGAGTTGTAACAGAGCCATTAGAGTTTTTTATAACAATCTCACCGTCGTCATTAACTTCGATTTCATCACCGTCTTCGGTTGTGGCAACAACGTCCCCCTCGTTATCATACACAACAGTATTGCCGTCGTCATCAACGGCAACGGTGTACAATTCATCACTCGATGCCCCGCCACTCGAGTTTTCAGAACATCCGCAAAGCATAACAAAAATCAGCGTTAATGCAAGAAATAATGCTATATATCGTTTCATAAATCTACCCCATTTTAAACAAATTTAAAAAGCCTATAAGCTATCTAAATTAATAATACATTTGCCATAAAATTTATCTCATAAATTTATATAAAAACAAAAGCGCGCGGCATTGCCACACGCGTTCTGTAAAAATACTATATTAACAATATTTAATATTAACAAGATGCGCAATCGACGGTATTGTTTCACCCTGCATGCTCGTAGTTGGCGACATAAGCGCCCCTGTTGCGCAAAACAGAATGTTTTTAAGTTCGCCGGCGTTCACGCGCCGCAGTATGTCAGAGCATAAAACGCTTGCCGAGCAGCCACAGCCCGAGCCACCCGAGTGAACATCTTGTTTTTTAAGGTCGTATATCATAAGTCCGCAGTCGTTGTGGTTGTTTAGGTTTATTCCATCTTTATAAAGCAACCTGCACAAAAGTTTACTGCCAACCGAGCCTAAATCCCCTGTGAAAACTGCATCATAATCATCGGGCGATGTTCCCGTGTCTTCAAAAAAGCGTTTGATGGTATCGGCCGCCGCAGGCGCCATTGCCGCGCCCATATTGTTCATATCGTTAACTCCAAGGTCAACAATTCTACCTAAAACAATCTGCTCTATTTTAATATTGCTATTCATATTCGACACAACAGCCGCGCCCGAGCCCGTAACAGTCCACTGGGCCGATTGAGGCCTTTGCCCACCATATTCAAGTGGGAAGCGAAACTGTCTTTCGGCGCTGCAAAAGTGCGATGAAGTAACGGCAAGAGCGTTTTGCCCCGCGCCCGAATCAACAAACATTGCCGCCATAGCGAGTGACAGTGCCATTGTTGAACAGGCGCCATAAAGCCCTGCAAACGGGATGTTAATATCGCGAAGCCCATAAGAGCTTCCAACGCATTGATTTAAAAGGTCGCCCGCAAAAACGGCATCGATATCCTGCGGCGACTTACCGCCCTTTTTAAGCGCAGTTTGGGCGCTTAATTGCTGCAGGCGGCTTTCGGCTTTTTCGAAGGAATCTTGCCCAACAAGTTCATCCTCAAAAACCATATCAAACCCCTGCCCCAGCGGACCTTCGCCCTCAAGCTTTCCAACCACTGAAGCGAATGAACTAATATAAACGGGGTTTGTTAAGTTTATCACGCTGTTTCCAATTCTTTTTGCCATAAACAACTCACCTTTTATAAAATTAAAACTTAATTAATATAAATTAGTTTGTGAAAATAAGAAAAAAATATGTTACAATTTTTTAACCTATATTTAACAAATATCTTAGTTGTGATATACTTATAAAAATCAATTAAATTTATGGGGTGGAGATTACTATGAAAAAAAGTTTAGTGTTATTTGTTTTAGTAATAATATTGTTGCTTTCGGGCTGCCAAAAAAGTGATAATAAAAAACCGAAAAAAGAAGAAAAGCCTTCGGTTACAAGCTCGCAAGAAGCGGCAGAAAGCGACCTTCCAAGCGACACCGTAAGCACACTTCCACTGCCCGAACAAACAACCGAATTTTACTTTTCATCGGGCGCAGGAGCTTGGGGCACAAGCCTAACCCTTAATGCCGATGGCACCTTTACCGGTTCATATCACGATTCCGATATGGGCGACATAGGAGACGGCTACCCGAACGGCACCCGCTACGTTTGCGAATTTTCAGGCAAATTCAGCGATTTTATTATGCAAAACGACTATTCCTGTAAAATGACTTTAACCGATCTACAGGTTGCAGTGCCCGAAGGCCGCGAATGGATAGAAGATGGAATAAAGCATATTGCAAGCGAACCTTACGGCATCGATGGCGGAACCGAATTTATTTTATACCTGCCGAACACACCAACCGTTTTATTAACCGAAGAATTTTTATCATGGTGGCAGGGAAGGTATGATTCCCCATCTAACGAAACACTCACGTGTTATGGTATTCTTAATGTTTCCAACCAGTTGGGATTTTTCACATATTAATTGAAGCAAAAAAATGCTCAAAGGAAAACAACTTTCCTTTGAGCATTTTTTATTTTGAAAGCAAGCTATCAATAAACTGGCGGGCAAGTCGAGCCGACCTGCAGCCGCGCTGGAGTGCAAAGCGTTCGGCCAAAAGTTCTAACTCTTCTTGCGGCAAGGTTATGCCGTGCTCACAAGCCAAGTGCGAAACAATGTGCAAATAAGTTGCCTTGTTCGGCTTGCTGAAGGTGATGTGAATACCAAAGCGTTCCGAAAGAGAAACCAGTTCTTGCATAGTGTCGTTGCGGTGAATATCGTCGCCCTCGCGGTCGGAAAACTTTTCCTTAATAACGTGGCGGCGGTTACTTGTTGCATATATTACAACATTTTTAGATTTTGCGGTAACCGAACCCTCTAAAACTGCCTTTAATGCGTTGAAGTTATCGTCGTCTTTAAGGAATGAAAGATCATCGATAAACAGCACAAATTTCAGCGGATTAACCGATAATTCATCTAATATTTTAGGAATAGCGCGAAGCTGATCTTTACGCACTTCGATTATGCGAAGCCCCTCACTCCACAGTTCATTCGCAACCGCCTTAACGGTTGAAGATTTACCTGTTCCTGCGTCGCCCGTGAGCAAAATATTAGCGGCAGGCTTGCCATCAAGCAAGGCCTTAGTATTATCAATTATTATCTGCCTTTCACGCTCGTAATCAATAAGGTCAGAAATAGCGGTTTTATCGGGGTTGTTAACGGGGGTTATGCCGCCCGCGTCGTCAACATAGAACATACGGTTTTTGGCATAAATGCCATAGCCGTATTTGCCGATATTATTAACCCTGTGCATAAAGTTTTCGGAAAGTTTAATGCCGCCCGACTGAAATTCGGGCAAAAATCCTTCATATTCAAGCGGGGCGCGAAGTTGCTTTGCGGTTAAATCAGCCACTTTCTGCAAAATCGCAAGCTCGGCTTCAAGGGTGGCTTGCAAAAATGCGCTAACCTTTTGCCCTTTGCCAACCGTTTGAACATACACGTTTTCATCGTTTTCGCAAATATCCTGAACAAAAGCCCCAAGTTCACCGCCGTTTGCACTGTAAAGCGCCCAAACGAATTCAGAATAACCAGAAGCGGTTGGGTTTTCAAGATATTCGCAAAGACTTTTTATAACCCTATTACACAAAAGTTTGCGAAACACCGCGAGTGTTGAAATTTGAACCTTTAAATCGTTTAAATTTTTCATATTAGTTCAAAATCGCCCCCGAGGCACCGCCCGAAACGAGCGCTGCATAGCGTTTAAGGTAGCCCGAAAGCTCTTTTGTTTTGGGAACAAAATTCTTCATACGTTCTGCAAGAATTTCATCATCAACCTTAAGCTCGATTTTGTTTTCGGGAATATTAATGCTTATAATATCGCCCTCTTCAACAACTCCGATAAGGCCGCCAGACGCTGCTTCAGGTGTAACGTGCCCAACGCAGGCACCCCTTGTTGCGCCGCTGAATCTGCCATCGGTTATAAGGGCAACACTGCCGCCTAACCCCATACCCATAATGGCCGAAGTTGGGTTTAACATTTCGCGCATACCGGGGCCGCCTTTCGGGCCTTCATAGCGAATAACAACAACATCGCCTGCAACTATTTTGCCTGCGTTAATTGCTGCCTGAGCATCTTCTTCACAATCGAACACCCTTGCAGGGCCTTCGTGAACAAGCATTTCGGGAAGAACTGCCGAGCGTTTAACAACGCTGCCCTCAAGCGCTAAATTACCTTTAAGAACCGCAATGCCGCCTGTTTCGCTAAACGGGTTTTCAATGGGGCGAATAACATCGGGGTTTAAATTCTTGCAACCCTTAATGTTTTCGCCAACGGTTTTGCCGCTTACGGTTATACAATCGGTATTTATAAGGCCTTTTTTGGTAAGCTCATTCATAACAGCATAAACGCCGCCTGCTTCCTCTAAGTCTTCCATATATGTTCTGCCTGCAGGAGCCAAATGGCAAAGGTTTGGCGTTTTTGCGCTGATTTCGTTAGCAATGTCGAGGTTTAAATCAACCCCGCACTCGTGCGCAATTGCAGGAAGGTGAAGCATACTGTTGGTTGAACAGCCAAGAGCCATATCAACTGTTAAGGCGTTCATAAGCGCCTCTTTAGTCATAATATCACGTGGGCGGATGTTGCCCTTTACCATATTCATAACCGCCATACCTGCGTGCTTTGCAAGCTCAATTCTTGCCGAATAAACAGCAGGGATTGTTCCGTTGCCGCGAAGCCCCATTCCAAGCGCTTCGGTTAAGCAGTTCATTGAGTTTGCGGTGTACATACCCGAGCAAGAACCGCAGGTGGGGCAAGATTTACATTCATATTCTGTAACCTTTGATTCATCCATCTTGCCTGCATTATAAGAACCAACTGCCTCAAACATACTTGAAAGGCTTGTTTTATTGCCATCTACCCTGCCTGCAAGCATTGGGCCGCCGCTAACAAAAACGGTTGGGATGTTAACCCTTGCGGCCGCCATTAAAAGGCCGGGCACGTTTTTATCGCAGTTGGGAACCATAACAAGTCCATCAAACCCGTGAGCAAGCGCCATAGCTTCGGTTGAATCGGCAATTAAATCGCGGGTAACAAGGGAATATTTCATTCCTGTGTGGCCCATTGCAATGCCGTCGCAAACGGCAATAGCCGGAAACACAATGGGGGTGCCCCCTGCCATTGCAACGCCGAGCTTTACAGCATCAACGATTTTATCTATATTCATATGCCCCGGTACAATTTCGTTGTATGAACTAACAATACCGATAAGCGGGCGGCTGAGTTCTTCTTCGGTTAAACCTAAAGCGTGATAAAGTGCGCGGTGGGGCGCATTTTGCACACCCATTTTTAAAGCATCGCTTTTCATAATTTAAACTCCTTTCAAATAGGAATTAAGCCGAGGGGAATTAAAAATTCCCCCGGCTTTTTAATTAGATTTTTAGTTGTTGATAAGCTTATCCTCATCGCTCCAGCTGTAAAGCTTGCGGATGTCGGCGCCTACTACTTCACTCGGATGCTCTGCTGCAATTTTGCGCATAGCATTGAAGTGAACCTGTGAACCTGCCTTTGACATATCAAGAAGGAAGTCTTTAGCAAATGTACCGTCTTGAATGTCTTTAAGAACCTGCTTCATAGCCTTTTTGGTGTCTTCAGTAATAATCTTCGGTCCTGTGATATAGTCGCCATATTCAGCGGTGTTTGAAATTGAATATCTCATTCCTGCAAAGCCGCTCTGATAGATAAGGTCAACAATGAGTTTCATTTCGTGAATGCACTCGAAGTAAGCGTTTCTTGGGTCGTAACCTGCTTCAACCAAGGTTTCGTAACCTGCCTGCATAAGTGCGCAAACACCGCCGCAAAGAACAGCCTGCTCACCAAAAAGGTCGGTTTCGGTTTCGGTGCGGAAGTTGGTTTCAAGAACACCAGCCCTTGCGCCGCCAATACCGAGCGCGTAAGCTAAGCCTAAATCCCAAGCGTCGCCTGTTGCATCCTGGTGAACAGCGATAAGGCAGGGAACACCCTTGCCTGCTTGATATTCGCTTCTAACAGTGTGGCCGGGGCCTTTGGGAGCCACCATAATAACGTTAACATTCTTCGGGGGCTTAATGCAACCAAAGTGAATGTTGAAGCCGTGTGCGAAAGCGAGAGTTTTGCCTTCGGTTAGGTTGGGCTCAATGCTTTCTTTGTATAAAGCAGCTTGGCTTTCATCGTTAATAAGAATCATAATAATGTCAGCAGCTTTTGCAGCTTCTGCGCTTGTCATAACTTTAAGACCCTGTGCTTCAGCCTTAGCCCAGCTTTTTGAACCTTCATAAAGGCCAACGATAACGTCAACGCCGCTGTCTTTAAGGTTGAGCGCGTGAGCGTGACCCTGTGAGCCATAACCGATGATAGCAACGGTTTTACCCGAAAGCTTTTGAAGATCGCAATCCTGTTGATAGAAAATTCTTGCCATTTTAATTACCTCTTTCTATAATAAATAATTTTTTAAAAATTAATTGCTTGGCGAATGGTTGTGCTACCCTTTTCGAGCGACACACTGCCTGTTCGGCAAATTTCAAGGATTTTATAATCGCGCATTAAATCGATAAAATCATCGATTTTTCTGGAATCATCTGCAAGGCGGAAGGTGATTGAATCTTTCGAATAGTTCACCGTTACCGCACCGAACGCTTCGGCCGCAGCGCAAATATCGCCGCGTGTTACAGTGTTGTTTTCCATTTTTATAAGAAGCAGCTCGCAGCTAACCGAATTATCAAGATTAAACTCTTTTATAGAGCAAACATCGGGCAGCTTGTAAAGCTGGTTTATAAGCTGTTGCTTATAGGTTTCCTCACCGTCGAATATAACGGTGATACGCGAAAACTCGCTTGATTCGGTTTCGCTAACGGTTAAGGCGCTGATGTTGAACTGCCTTCTACGGAACATACTTGTTACGCGGTTTAGAACACCAAACTGGTTCCGAACAAGTACCGCAACTGTGTATCTATTCATATCAGTCCTCCACCTTTACTATAATATCATCCATACTGCCGCCGGGCGGAAGCATAGGAAGAACGAATTCATCCTTATCAATTGCACAATCGATTACATAAGGCCCATTATAATTAAAACCGTTTTCAAGCGCTTTGTCAAGTTCTTCTATGGTTGAAACAGCTTCGCCATCGGCCCCGAAAGAGCGAGCCAAAGCAACAAAATCGGTTTTACGGTTAAGCACTGTGTTCGAATAGTGCTTGTTGAAGAAAAGTGTTTGCCACTGGCGAACCATTCCAAGCACACCGTTATTAAGCAAAAGTATCACAACGGGAACGTTATATGTAACGGCGGTTGCAAGCTCATTCAAGCACATACCAAAACTTCCGTCGCCCGTAACTAAAACACTGCGCTCGCCCGCGCCGTATGCCGCGCCAATAGCAGCTCCAAGGCCAAAGCCCATTGTTCCAAGGCCACCGCTTGATGCAAAACGGCGAGGCTTTTTAAACGATAAGTTCTGCGCCGCCCACATTTGGTGCTGGCCAACATCGGTTGCAACGGGGGTGTTTTCGCCCAAATGCTTATTAAGGGTTAAAATTGCATTTCTTGGTGTTACACCTTCCCTATTATCAAGGTAGTCAACCTCTTGCTTCTTTAATGCGTTTATTTCTTCACTCCAGGCAGGCTTCTTACCCTCATTTATAAGCGGCAAAAGTTTTTGAAGGGTGAGTTTAACATCGCCACGCAGCCCGCAAACGGCGTTAACGGTTTTTGAAAGCTCTGAACCGTCAACATCTATGTGAACAATTTTTGCTCCAAGCGCGAATTTTGCACGGTTACCTGTAACGCGGTCGTTAAATCTAACACCAAGCGAAATAATAAGGTCGGAATTGTGCATTGCCATTGATGAAGCATAATGACCGTGCATTCCCTGCATGCCTAAAAATCTTTCGCTATCGGTTGGGATGCCTGAAAGGCCCATTAACGAGCAGCCTATAGGTGCATCGATTTTTTCTGCAAGCTCCAACATCTCATCCTGCGCTTCAGAGGTTAAAAGGCCACCGCCGAAATAGATGTAGGGGCGTTTAGAAACGTTGATCTGCTCGGCCGCTTCGTGTATGCGAATTTCCTTAGCCGCCGCAGGCCTTGCAGCCTTCACAGGTGGAATGGGGTTATATTCGCACATTGCAATTTGAACGTCTTTCGGGATATCTATAAGCACGGGCCCCGGTCTTCCCGATTTTGCAAGCGCAAATGCTTCACGAACGGTGTCGGCCAATTGGTCAACCGAACCAACAAAGTAGTTGTGCTTTGTTATGGGGAGTGTAACACCGGTGATATCAATTTCCTGAAAGCTATCGGTACCTATTTGTGTTGTGGGCACGTTGCCGCAGATTGCAACCATTGGGATAGAATCAAGAAACGCCGTTGCAATACCGGTTACCAAGTTTGTAGCACCCGGGCCCGAGGTTGAAATAACAACGCCAACCTCGCCTGTTGTTCTTGCATATCCGTCGGCCGCGTGGGTTGCACCTTGCTCGTGCGCGGTTAAAACGTGATTAATTTCATCCTGATATTTATAAAGGCTGTCATAAACATTTATAATCTGCCCGCCCGGGTAACCGAAAACGGTTTGGCAGCCCTGCTCTATCAGGGTTCTAACAAGTATATCTGCTCCGCAAAGAAACATCTTAACTCTCCTTACTTAAAAATTCTACAATAAGCTCGCCGCACTTATTGCAGCCAACAAGTGTTTGCCCTTCGCTCATAATATCGGCTGTGCGGTAGCCAGCATCAAGATATCTTGAAACGGCATTTTCAATAGCATCAGCCTCTTTCGGCATATCAAAGCTGAATCTTAACATCATTGCAGCCGAAAGAATTGTACCAATGGGGTTGGCAATGTCTTTGCCTGCAATGTCGGGTGCTGAACCGTGAATCGGCTCATAAAGGCCGCAGGTGGTGGCACCAAGGCTTGAAGATGGTATCATACCGATTGAGCCTGTTATCATTGAAGCCTCGTCTGACAAAATGTCGCCGAACATATTCTCGGTTACAACAACGTCGAACTGTGCGGGGTTTTTAACAATCTGCATTGCGCAGTTATCAACCAGCATATCAGAAAGCTCAACCTCGGGGTATTCTGCGGCGAGGCGGTGCATAACCTTTTTCCAAAGGCGGCTTGAATCAAGCACGTTGCTCTTTTCAACCGAGCAAAGCTTTTTATTCCTTTTAGCCGCTGTTTCAAAACCAATTCTGCCGATTCTTTCAATTTCCTTTTCGTTATAGGCTAAAATGTCAGTGGCTTCTAACATTTCACCCTTTTCTTCGGTTTTGTGCTCGCCAAAATAGATTCCGCCAATAAGTTCTCTTACAATTATAAAATCAATTCCTGCGTCAACAATTGATTTTTTAAGGGGAGAAGCGTCGGACAGTTGGGGCCAGATTTTCGCAGGGCGGTTGTTGCTGTAAACGCCCATTCCTTCGCGAAGCCTTAAAAGCCCTTTTTCAGGCCTTTTATCTCCCGGAACATCGTTCCACTTATCTCCGCCAACAGCGCCAAGCAGAACACTGTCGGACTTTACGCATTTTTCGAGCATATCTGCAGGCAGTGGGTCGCCCCATTTATCAATAGCACAGCCGCCCATATCAACATCGGTGTAGTTGAATGTGTGGCCGTAAAGCTCGGCTATTTTATCTAAAACTTTCAGCGCTTGGGTTACAATTTCAGGGCCGATTCCGTCGCCGCGGATAACTGCAATATTCTTAGTCATTTTTCTCTGCCTCCTTTAATGAGGTTAAAAGGCCGCCGCATTTAATAATGTTTTGAATAAAGGGCGGGAATGGCTGAGCCTTATAGGTTTTGCCTGTTGTAACATTAGTTATAACACCTGTGTCGAAATCAACATTAACTTCGTCGCCGGCATTAATTTCTTCTGCCGCCTGCTCACATTCTAATATAGGAAGGCCTATATTGATGGCGTTGCGATAGAAAATTCTTGCAAAACTCTTGGCAATAACGCAGCCTGTGCCGCAGGTTTTAATAACCAAAGGTGCATGCTCTCTTGAAGAGCCACAGCCGAAGTTCCAGCCTGCAACCATAACATCGCCCGTTTTTACATTCTTAACAAACTCGGTATCAATGTCTTCCATGCAGTGAAGAGCGAGTTCTTTGGCGTTAGGTGTGTTTAAATAACGCGCGGGGATTATAACGTCGGTGTCAACATTGTCGGGGTATTTGAAAACCTTACCTTGTGTTTGCATCGTTTAATCCTCCTTAAATTCTGTTATGTATCCTGTGAGTGCGCTTGCCGCCGCAGTGTGGGGCGATGCAAGGTAAACCTCACTGTCAACATGGCCCATACGGCCAACAAAGTTACGGTTGGTGGTTGCAATACAACGCTCACCTGCCGCTAAAATGCCCATATATCCGCCAAGGCAGGGGCCGCAGGTTGGGGTTGAAACAACCGCACCTGCATCAATAAATGCGGTATACCAGCCGCGTTCAACGCATTCGCGAAGTATTTGCATTGTTCCGGGGATGATAATGCAGCGAATACCCTCGGCAATGTGCTTGCCATTTAAGATATTAAATGCCGCTTCCATATCTTCCATTCTACCGTTTGTGCAGCTGCCGATAACAACCTGGTCGATCTTAATACTACCAAGCTCGCTTGCAGGGCGAGTGTTCTCGGGCAGGTGCGGGCAGCTAACAATAGGAACAATTTTTGAAAGGTCAATATCTATTACTTTTTCATATTCAGCATCGGCATCGGCTGCGTATTCAACCGGTTCGCGTTCACTGCGGCCTGCGAGGTATTTGCGTGTAACATCGTCAACCGGGAAGATGCCGTTTTTAGCGCCTGCTTCAATAGCCATATTGCAAATGCAAAGGCGGTCGTCCATTGAAAGATTAGCCACACCCTCGCCGCAAAATTCCATGCTCTTATAAAGCGCGCCGTCAACCCCTATCATACCAATAATGGTAAGGATAACGTCTTTACCGCTGCAGTTAGAGGGTAGCTTGCCTGTGAGGTTGAATTTTATAGCCGAAGGAACCTTGAACCAGGCTTCGCCCGTTGCCATACCAGCCGCCATATCGGTGCTTCCAACACCTGTTGAAAATGCGCCGAGCGCACCGTAGGTGCAGGTGTGGCTGTCGGCCCCGATAATGCAGTCGCCCGCGGTTACAACACCCTGCTCGGGGAGAAGAGCGTGCTCAATGCCCATTTTACCAACATCGTAAAAATGGCTAACGCAGTGGCTGCAGGCAAATTCACGGCAGGTTTTCGACTGCTCTGCCGCCTTAATATCTTTGTTGGGAACAAAGTGGTCAAGCACGATTGCAACACGGTCTTTATTGAAAACCGAATCGAAACCAGCCTTTTTAAATTCGTTAACCGCAACGGGGGTTGTAATATCGTTGCCAAGCACAATATCAAGCTTTGCGTTTATAAGCTGGCCTGCAACTACATTGTCAAGCCCTGCGTGTGCCGCAAGAATCTTTTGTGTCATTGTCATTCCCATAACTATTCCTCCATATTGTTATAGGCGCTGAGCAGTGCGTTGGCGCTGGCGTGGATAATATCGGTGTCGGTGCCTGCGCCCCAGCTCATTTTGCCGTTTTCATCTTTAAGGCCAATATATGCCGCCGCAACACTGCCTGAGCCCTTTTGCTGCATGCTGTGCTCGGTGTATACGTTAAGCTCGTAGGTGGTTCCTGTAAACTCTTTAAGCGCGTTGCTTACCGCATCAAGTGAACCATTACCAAGTGCTGTAACTACTGTGCTTTCACTGTTTTTATTGAATGTAACCTCGGCCTCAACACCATCTTTCACGCGGTGGAAGTGCATTTCGGTTATCTGTAAATCGTTGGGCTGGTGGAAATAATTTTCTTTAAAGATTTTATAAACTTCCTGTGCCTTAAGCTCTTTATGCTCGTGATCAGATATGCTTTTGCAAAGGTAACCAAAGTGCTCGCGCATAGCCGCGGGCAGGCTATAACCATAGGTTTGCTCTAAAAGGTAGCCTATGCCGCCCTTACCGCTTTGCGAATTAACGCGGATAACATCGGCATCGTATGTACGGCAAATGTCCTCTGGGTCAATGGGGATATAAGGAATATTCCACTGCTTAAGCGATTTTTCTTCGCGGTATTTCATACCTTTGGCGATAGCATCCTGGTGGCTGCCTGAAAAGGCCGCGAAAACGAGGCTTCCGGCATAGGGTGCTCTTTCGTAAACGTGCATCCTTGTGCATTTTTCATATTCTTCAACAAGGCGGGGCATATTTGAAAGGTCTAACTTTGGGTCAACCCCGTGTGAATACATATTCATAGCAAGCGTGATTATATCAACGTTACCTGTTCTTTCACCGTTTCCGAAAAGGGTTCCCTCAACACGGTCGGCCCCTGCCAAGAGTGCAAGCTCTGCATCGGCAACGCCTGTGCCGCGGTCGTTATGCGGGTGAAGCGAAATTGTAACGTGCTCGCGGTATTTAAGGTTCTCGCTCATATATTCAACCTGCGAAGCATAAACGTGCGGTAGGCTCATTTCAACCGTTACGGGGAGGTTGATGATAACGTTATTATCTTCCGACGGCTCTAAAACATCGAGCACGGCATTGCAAACCTCAAGCGCATATTCAGGCTCGGTTCCGGTGAATGATTCGGGCGAATATTCAAAACGGAAGTTGCCTTCATATTCGGCTGCGAGCTTTTTAACAAGCTTTGCACCTTCAACAGCGATTTCTTTAATTTCTTCTTTCGACCTGCGAAAAACCTGTTCGCGCTGTGCAACGCTAACCGAGTTATAAAAGTGAATGATTGCGCTGGGCGCACCTTTGCAGGCATCAAATGTTCTGCGGATAATGTGCTCTCTGCACTGGGTAAGAACCTGAACGCTTACGTCACTCGGGATCATATTATTATCAATAAGGGTTCTTAAGAATTCATATTCGGTTTCGCTCGCCGCGGGGAAGCCGACCTCAATTTCTTTAAATCCCACCTCTAAAAGAACCTTGTAATATTCAAGCTTTTCTTCAAGGCTCATTGGGATAACAAGGCTCTGGTTGCCGTCGCGCATATCAACACTGCACCAAATAGGCGCCTTTTCAATATGGTCTTTTTTAACCCATTTATTATATTTCTCGGCCACGGGGAAATACCCAACCTGATATTTGCTTGCGTCTAACATAGTAATCTCCAATCGGTTTTATATTTTAATAAATTGAAATTTTCGGTTACCGTGTGCAACCAAATTAAAGTTTTTCGGCAATAACCTCAACCTCAACCAAAGCGCCTTTGGGAAGTTCTTTAACCGCAACGCAGGAACGCGCAGGAGCATTCACAAAATATTCGGCATACACTTCATTAAATGCGGCAAAATCAGCCATATTGCTTAAAAAGCAGGTTGTTTTAACGGCTGTTTGAAGCGAAGCTCCGGCCGCAGTTAAAACTGCATCTAAATTCTTACAAACTCTGTGTGTTTGCTCTTTTATTGTTTCGCCCTCTAAAACTCCTGTTTCGGGGTTTAGCGGGATTTGACCTGATGTGAAAACGAAACCTCCCACAACTACCGCCTGTGAATAGGGGCCTATTGCTGCAGGTGCCTTATCTGTATGAACTTTATTTGCCATTTTATTTACATCCTTTCATTGCCCTTTCGGCTTTTGATTTTACCAAACGATTTTAAACCCTTCATCGATAAGCGATTTGATTATAAGGTTAACGTGCTCAAAATCTCTGGTTTCCATTTCAATTCTAAGGAAGCAGCCGTTAATGCTTTCGGTGTTACCCTTTTCATAATGAACACCTGTAACGTTACCGCCGCATTCCGCAATAATGCGGGATATATCTTTAAGCTGGCCGGGTTTATCAAGCAGCTCTATAAGCAGGCTTGAAGAACGGCCCGAATTTAATAAGCCTCGGTCGATAACGCGCGATAGGCTTGTAACATCAATATTACCGCCCGAAACAATGCTAACAACGCGCTTGCCCTTTAGCGGGAATTTATTGAACATAACCGCTGCAACCGCTGCCGCGCCTGCACCCTCGGCTATCATTTTTTGCTTTTCAATAAGCGCCAAAATCGCACTTGCAACCTCATCATCGTTAACAAGGGCAATATCATCAACATATTGGTTAACAAACGAAAAGGTGTTTTCACCCGGTTGCTTAACTGCAATGCCATCGGCAATTGTTTGAACCGAATCAAGGCATTCAATTTCGCCCTTTTTAACCGAATTATACATGCTGGGCGCGCCCGTTACCTGAACGCCGTAAACCTTAACCGAAGGGCGAATTTGCTTAACTGTGTAAGCAATGCCAGAAATAAGGCCGCCTCCGCCAACGGGAACAACGATTGCATCGATATTATCAAGGTCGTTTAGTATCTCAAGGGCGATTGTTCCCTGCCCTGCTATAACATCTTCATCGTCGAACGGGTGAACAAAAGTGAAACCTTCGCTGTCTTTAAGTTCAAGCGCCTTTTGATAAGCGTTATCGTAGCAGCCTTCAACAAGGCAAACCTCGGCACCGAAGCCCTTGGTTGCTTCAACCTTTGAAATAGGCGCTGTGTCGGGCAGGCAGATAAGCGACTTAATGCCGTTTTTTGATGCGGCAAGTGCAACGCCTTGCGCGTGGTTTCCTGCAGAGCAGGCTATAACGCCCTTGGCCTTTTCAGTCTCTGACAGCATTGCAATTTTATAAGCCGAGCCCCTAACCTTAAATGAGCCTGTTATTTGCAGGTTTTCGGGTTTTAGGTATAGCTCGCATTCGGGTGCAATGCCGTATGCGCGAACCACATTCGTTTCGCGAACGATGCTTTTGAGCACCTGCTGTGCATCGAACACCTTATCTAAAGATAACATTTTCATTCCGCCTTTCGCCGACAATTTACTTTCTGATATGAATAAAACGAAACCCGCCCCAAAGCTTAGCTTTGAGACGGGTGTAAAAACTTAATTTGCACTCGCGGTACCACTCAAATTGCAGAAAATTCTGCCACTCTTCGAAGTCAATCAACCTCTATGCGTTAACGTAGCATTCACGGAAGGCGCCTACTCGGGATTACCTTTTGGGCCCTCGGCTCAGAAGTGATGGGAATTTGTTGCACGCCTTTACCGGGATTGCACCGTTTCCCGACTCTCTGAAAAATTTATGCAACTTCCGTCTTCGTCGCAGCCTTTGGTTTCGAAGTCAATCAACCTCTATGCACTTACGTAGCATACACGGGGCACCCTACTTTTTCTTGAAACACAAGATGTTCAGGCTCCGGCTCGGAAGGGAGAAGCCTTAGATAAGACATACCGATTTGCATCAACCATCGGCTTTCTAAAATGTACATTACCCAGACAATCTTCGTCACTGCCTTTAAATATTAAATTGTAGAACCATTTTAACACTTTAAAGCGCCGCTGTCAAGCGTTTTTTGCATTAAACTGAGCGCTTTTTCGCGCAAAAGCAAATGTTATTTCATTTTCTCAAAAGCTTCAAGCCATGCTCTTTTAATAAGCTCGTGCCCTGCCGGGGTTGGGTGAACACCGTCGCGGGTCCAGTGATTTTCGGGGGCATTCTTGAACACCTTATCGAACATGGGTTGCAGCTCTATGCACGGCAGTGAAAACCTTTCGGCAACGCGTTTTGTAGCGGCAGCCTTTTCTGCCACTCCCCTTTCGAAAAGCTCAAGCCTATTGGGGATTTCCCCTGTATTACAGGTGCATGGGCCTTCAACCACAAAGGGAGCAATAAGCATTAACCGTAAGTTTGGCAGTGCCGCTACAATTTCTTCGAGCATCATAGAATATATTTTTTCAAACTTTGGTGTGTCAACCCCGTTGTTATGCTCTATTTCGTGCCAAACATCGTTTACGCCTATGTAAATGCTGGCATAATCGGGTTTAAGATTTATGAAATCAGCCTTTATTCTGGCATATAGGTCAACAATTCGGTTTCCGCCAATGCCGCGGTTTATAAATTCATATTCATAAGGCTCCTCGGCCCCTAAACTTCCCGCCACTAAAGTAGCGTAGCCTGTGCCTAAATTGTAAAGATCATCAAGGCGCCTATTGCAATCGGTTATTGAATCGCCCTGGAACAAAATTCTTTTTGCCATTTTAATCACTCCCAATATCGGTTCTAAGATATTATGCCGGTCTTATTCTTTTTTCGAAGGCACAGCAATATCAATGCTGGCGCCAAACACCACAAACCTATCAAACAGGTATTCGGTTACAAAGTTTATAAGCATTGTGATGATTAAAACCAAATATTCATTCCAGCCAAAACCTTTACCGGTCAACACGGCCGTCCACCAAGTTGAAAGCGGGGTGAACACGGCATAAAATGCCGCAACCTTAAGCATTGCAACCGGCACATTGCAACCGGCACATTGTTTGCCGAATGAAAGGTAAATTTTCTGTTAAGGGTGAAGTTCCATAAAACCGAAAGCACAAGTGAGATTAGGTAGGCAAGCCAGTGGGTAAGCTTTAAAACCTCTTCCATAACCGTAAAGCTTAAAATTTGTATTACACCTGCGCTTATCGAAAACAGAACAAACTTCACCGTTCGCATAAATTCTTTATATTTTCCACTCATATTATACCCTCAGAAAAATTATTTATGTTGCATTTAAAGGTGCCCAAGAACCGCAACGCCTGCATCAAAACGCCCACCTAAAATAAACCATCAACCCTCTACCTAAAAATAATACAGGTTAAAACATTTTCACAATAATTATAACCTTTTGCCTGCATCTTTTCAACCATTATTAAGGCAAAAAAGCACATAAAAACAGCCTACATTACAATAGGCTGTTTTTGTTAGATAACATACAAAGTGTTGTTTTTCGTTAAAATTCAACTTAAATTATAATAAAACATAATATCAATATTTCCAACCATTGCATTTGTGTTTATGTAAACCAATATGTTATCATATTTATAACCGGTTATTATGCGTTTGTTTAATCGCAATTATTTATTTAAGCAAAACTGCGGCGAATGCAAAAGCCGCACTTAACATCATTAATGATAAAATTTTTAGGAGGTACTAAAATGTTAATAGTATCAAAATTAAAAAAGCTTTTGGCAATTGTAATGATTTTTGCCATACTGGTAGTAGCGTTTTCCACCACTGCATCAGCCGCCTCAACCCATAAGGTTGTTTCGGGCGATACTATGTGGAAAATAGCGGTACGGTATCAGGTAGGTGTTAGTGAAATTATCAGCGCTACGCCAGAGTATTATTTATGGGTTTTCATTTGGCAAGTAAAAAACCGCACTTTTTAAAAATTTAAAAAAATTTTTATTTTTATAAAAAATGGTTCGCAGGGAGAATTCATCTGCGAACCTAACTATTTGGTGTAGGTATTTATTTTCAAAAAGCCCTTTTATCCATGCATAACTTATGTCATTTTGGATATAACTTTTTTATAAAAGTCTATTTCCTATTGATTTTTCTATGTAATCATAGTATAATATATACAAAAGTTGTGACAAATCCGATACAAGTAAGAGGTGTATTTATGATCAAACGCGATTTTTATCTAAATCGAATCAAACATAATATGTGGAACGGGGAAATCAAGGTCATTACCGGTATCCGTCGCTGTGGTAAATCAGTTCTTCTTTTTGAACTATTCTATGACTATCTCCGTGAAACCGGAATCAAAGAAGATCATATCATAAAAATCGAACTGGACCAGCGCAAGTACTACAAATACAGAAATCCCATTACCTTGTGTGAATATGTAGAAGGTATTGTCCAATCCAAAACAGATGAGAATTTTTTCCTCTTCATTGATGAAGTTCAGTTCACCAAAAAGGTTGTCGACAAGGAAAACGGTGATATTGAAGTTACAATCTATGATATGCTAAATGAATTAAAAGCATATAAAAACCTAGATGTCTATGTTACCGGAAGCAATTCGAAAGCTCTTTCCAGTGATATTGCTACAGAATTTCGCGGGCGTGCAACACAAATCCATGTTTATCCTTTTAGCTTTGAAGAATACCACTCCTATGTTGGCGGAGATGAGCGTAAAGCGTTAGAGCAATTTATGCTGTACGGCGGTATGCCACGTGTAATCGGTATGCAGGATGAAAAAGACAAGAAGGACTATCTTTCCTCTCTCTATAAAGAATTGTACATCAAGGATATCATCGAGCGAAACAGAATTGAGCGCGAGGATATACTAAATGATATTCTTGATTTCCTCGCTTCTCAGATCAGTTCTTTCACCAATCCAACAAATATCGCAAACGCACTAACCAGTATGCGAAATGAAAAGATAGATTCCGGTTTGGTTTCAAGATATGTTAAGCACACAACAGATTCTTTTCTAATCACAATCGCTCGGCGCTATGATGTAAAAGGCAAGACATATTTCAATTATCCAAACAAGTATTATTACACGGACATCGGTCTGCGAAACGCAAGGCTGAACTATAGGCAATACGATCCGGGTCACATTATGGAAAATCTCGTTTATAATGAATTGGTCCGCCGTGGTTATTCTGTTGATGTCGGTGTGGTTTATGACCGCAAAGACGGTTCTAACATTCCAAAAGAAATCGATTTTGTTGTAAACGACGGAGATAAAAAGCTCTATATCCAATCTGCATTCCAAATGGATACTACCGCCAAGGTAGACTCCGAACTAAAATCATTGATGCTTACCAAAGATTTCTTCAAGAAGATTGTTGTACGTTTGGATATTCCTCATAATTATTACGATGACAATGGTATATTCCACTGCAATCTAATTGATTTTCTCCTTGGCAAAATTGAATTGTTCTAAAAGAAAGCATCTCGGCTCACAAAGTCGAGATGCTTTTTCTGATTTTCGCACTACTGACATCCTACATTGATTCTAATTCATTATAAAACTGTATCCATCAGTTGGCCGGCGATACCGTGGCTTGTAAAACGCATAATGCTTTCTTCTGCAGTACCAAAGCTAAGAAAGTTGACACTTCCGTACCATACAATTTGACCATCAATGACTGCAAATTTTTGATGGAAACCTGATTTGTATCGAACTTCAACACCCCACGGAATTTCGTCCTTGCCTCTACCTTTAGGCTTATCTCTCCATGTTGTAAATAAGAACTCATCAAAATGATAAAAATCCGTTTCTTTGTATGGATACTGACGATCGTAACTACCAATATTAGTAACATATCCGGTATAAGTTGATCTTAGTTCGTACCTCTTGTATTTCAAACTAGGATCCAATTGCTTATACAAGGAATAATTGAAAGCATCATCAACCTTCATATGCTTGATCATATCTGAATATTCACCGTTACACAATCTTAACACTAATCTTCTTCAGGCTTATCAATCCTCATTTGTGTTATTTCGCCCTGTACTGATTCAAAGAAGGCAGCTTTACCAGCAATCACCTTGACAAGCTCATATCTCTTCTCTGGGAACACCCATGCATAAAAATCAATAGCAATATCTCTATGGGCAAAGGTTCCTCCCCCTTTGCCCTGCTTCGATATAATTCCGGTAGCACTGGTTTGTTCTTTCCATAACTTTGCGGTCAACGTAAACGACGGATCAGACAAATTCCTTTTCACCTTATGATAACCCATTTCATAAAAATTTCGGTTATGCTCTCGCTCCCATAAGTATAAAAATCCAAGTGTATTTCTATCCCGTAGCCAACCCTGAATCACATAGCTGGGGTTTTTGAAATCTTTCATCTTTGCTATATCCGTTAGTGAAACGTAAAAGGTACTGTCATCTATTTTGCGTTTTTGGGCCTCTAACTCCATTATGAGTGTGGCATACGCATTGTCAGTCAATAAGTCTTTTTCAATAGATTGACGGATTCCTTCCAAACGACTTTCAATATCAACTACTGCACCTTGTGGAAAACTCGGATCATTAAATAATTCTAACAACGATTTCCTGCTTCGCTCCAAGTATTCTTCTACAGCACCCTTGGTATAATTGTCCAATTACCTTCACCTCACTTAATAAATATATTATATCACATATATTGGCAGATTGAAATAGTTTCACCTCTGAAAGTTGCATATTTTTATGTTTATTCCATCTTAATTGCTTAATCTTGCGTATTTTTAGGTTTGATGCTGAATTTGCACAGAAGTTACGTAGAATTTGACACCAAAAGACCGTTTTAGGTGAAATTCGACCCCAAAAAGGCAAAAAAATAATCTCTCAAGTCTAAACTTGAGAGATTATTCATTCTGGCGCCTCAAACAGGGCTCGAACCTGTGACACCGCGGTTAACAGCCGCGTGCTCTACCGACTGAGCTATTGAGGCATCGGTATATTTTAATATATGCG
>JAZNGF010000034.1:0-13480 GCA_045576295.1 Acutalibacteraceae bacterium
AGTTCATTATTACTCTCTATTATACTATGTATAAATTTTGCTGGCAGTCTTTTCCGAGTTAACTTTTTTCTCAAATACAATAACCAAAGTGTTTCCAGATGATTATTTGCATTTATATTTTTATTCAATAAATCATCAATAAGATTAATCTCATTAGCACCAATTAGTATTTGATTTTTTCTCGAAATCAATAATTCACATACCTTTACTAATGAACGACTATCGTTAACTAATATGTTAAACAAATAAGAAACAAGAAGTCTATTATTTGGTGTTTTGAAATCATCTTGAATAGACTTAACCAAATACCTAATTGCGCCTTTAGTACCACTGTTTTCTAATTTAAAAAATACATTAAATAGTTTCATTAGGTCGGCTATATCTGCCGATTCACCGGTATAATCCGAATACAACTTTTCTAAATTTTCTACAACATAAAACGGGAATTTACTATATTTTGTTTTTTCGTTATTAAGCGATAAAAAATATTTTTTCAAAACACTAACAACAATATTTTGAACCTTTTCAATTTCAGCCTCATCGTATATAAAAATTTCATAATCATCAACATAACGAACAAATTTCAATCCTTGCGATTCCAACTCTCTATCTACCCTAGATAATAGAGCCTCAGATAAAAATTGAGAAACAAGAATACCCGGCAGTAAACCGTTTGTTCTCCCTACATTCATATTTCTAACATATTCATCTAATTTTACGTATGTACGATAATCATCTGAAATTATGGGATCATTATTGTTAGATTTTTGCGCTTTATATTGAATTTGAGCATCTTCGTACCCCAGTTTTATGACAGGTATTAGATGAGAATATATACTTGAATAAAAACTTGAGATATCAAGACAAAGAACGCCTTTTGAGCCTCTTGCGCGATTAATTTTATTTACAACATTGGGGATATATGTAGACTTAAAAGCATCTTGATCTATATCATCTAATGTAATCCCAAAATTATAATCGCGTTCGTGTCTTGTTAATTCACCATTTATTTGTACTAATGGAGAAAAAGAGTGGCTATCAACAGATAAATCAATTAAATCTTTAATTAAGTCTTTTTCTTTCATAAATTTTACCGTAGATAAATAACTGGCAAACTCTGGTACATATATAGTTCTCCTATTGCCTTCCTCTAAAAATCTACTCATATTAAATGAAATTGGTTCAATGTAATCCGGAGTAGAATTCAGTGAAACACTACAAGGATCAAAAGCATTCCTAATGGAAAACATTGGAGGTAAATACTCTGAGAAAAAACCATCGTTTATAAAGTCATCAGTAATCGTTTGAACATCTATTCTTGGCATTTTTTATACTCCTTTACTCTTCTTTATACTCATGTGGGCGTTCTTTATATTCTTTCGCCTTATACTCACCAATGGTATCGTATTTGCTTGATTTTGTTTCGGTGGGGGTGTCGGTCTCATTATCTTCGCCGAGGATTGCATACCGAATGGTGTCACCAAGAACATCATAGTAATTGCGTCCAAACGGTCGAACTCTGTAAGAGAGCAAGTCTACCGCCTTTAATCTTTTAATGAGTTTCAAAAAATCCCCTGTAGCAAATTATCACTACTACAAGGGATTTCATAATATATACAATTATTTTATTGCTTGATAACGGTTAATTACAAAATCAACAATCAACTGAGATTTAACTTTCATATTAAGTTTGTTGATAACTTTCTTGATCATCTGCTCTGTGACTTTTGGTATATATTCCTTGTATTCGGGATATTTTTCCATTATTTCATTAAAGAGCGTGATTAAAAGGTCGTTTGTAGATTTGCTTGTGGGATAACCGCGGGCAATGAGTGCCATATTGTTATCAAAGTTAGGTGCTAGTCCTAACAGTTCGCCGCTTTTTACATCACGCATTAAACCGAAGTTTCCTGTGTGCCTATCGGGGTTGGCGGTTATGGTATCAAGGAAAATCATCTTAATATAATCGGGTATTGCTTTAGGACAAAGTTCTTTTAGTTTTTCTACTACCTTAATATATTCTTCCTTATCACCCATAAACGAAGATGCAGGCTCAAAAATAATGTTCGCTGAATCGGTAAAATCAAGAGATTTTACACATTTATCACCTTTTTCGTAATGAGCCATATTCATTTCAAGTGCTTTACCCAACTCATAAACAAAAAGCTCTGAGAACTGTTCTTTTTGGTTAGCAGATTTATAAATCCACCATTTTCCATCTTTGAGCTTCCAACACTTTTCAAAGCTACCGATATTGGTAAGCTCGGGAGTTTTAGTATCCTTACGCTTTGCGGCAGAATTAAAGCTTGAATAAAGTCCTCTGAGTGCCAGATTGGAGAAATAGTCTTTATTAAAGCGAACGTCTTCATATTTTAAGTCACTGCCGATTGCTCTAACCCAATAGGTGTCGGTAATTGTTGCGGCGTTAACGTGAAGCACGGTTGAAACATCATCTTTTTCGGCAAGTCGTAATGCCTTTTTAAGCAGACGTGAGTTAGCTCTATGCGAGTCAATAGCTCTTGTTTCAAGCCAAGATTTAGCATCACTTACACGCTTTAAATATAAAGGCAACAAATCGTTATTCAAAACTTCAAGCTCGTTATCTTTCCAAATAGCAACAACTTTATCACGGCTTAAAATCTCAAAATCCTTCATAAACTTTTTCTCCTTTCCTTTTTAGTATTTAATACATTATACAACATATGATTTTAAAATTCAACTGTTAAGCATTTAATTATGTGTTAAACCCATATCTTTGAAGTGTTGATTCGAAAATTGATAAATAAGTTGCTTTACCTTCTTTCCATTCTTCAAGAGCAAGAGCAACTTCTTCGCTAACCTTCATGCCTTCAAATGAAAGCATCGCTTCAGAAAAAGACAAGCATTTCTCTTTTTTATGTATATCAAGTTTATCTATACCATTACATAAGTTAAATAAATCTTGCTTTCGTTTCTTATCTTTATCCATTTTCACGTCACCTACCATAGAATATTATACCATATTTTAACCTGCATTGCATTAAAAATTAGAAATTTGTAGGTTAAATTTACTTTTGATATTAAATTTGTCGTAAAATGGTGAAAACCCGCTTAAATAGCGGGTTTTCGGGGTATTTAATATTGAATTTTCACGGCAGTTTCAGACCTAATCTATAGTATTAGTTAACCCGCCGTGCCCTGCGTCAATAATAATTATTCTTTCCTCTGCCTCGCTTTTTGCATCTACCCTTAGAGTAAATAACGGTGATAAAACAAACAACATAATACATAACATTACCGATATATACCTTTGCATTTTCTTAAACCCCCATAAAAACATTTATAATAACAAATATGCAAAATGCGGCTATAACATAAACAGGAAATGCAAATTAATAATTAAATATTTTTCACAAAAAGCCTCTCTTTTATTTAGTGCATATATTCAGCACCATTAAAATTGAACAAGTCCAGTAAAAATGGACAATATGAGTCAGGACCTCAGGCTAAGCCGGAGGCTCGAATGACCCTAAAAGGGCATTATCCCGGCAAGCATCTAAAGACGCACTGAAACCTCTTGCGCTTGCATCATTTGCCCTACAGCTTGTAAACGAGCAGAAAGCCAACTAATATAGGCTCCCTCATCAGAGCGCGCTACCATTTTCCGTCTTTGAACTTACAACAGTTTTCAAAACTACCGATATTAGTAAGCTCGGGTGTTTGGATATCTTTACACTTCGCGGCAGAATAAAAGCTTGAATAAAGTCCTCTGAAGGTCAGATTGGAGAAATAGTCTTTATTGAATCGAACATCTTCATATTTTAAACCACTGTCGATTGCACGCACCCAATAGGTGTGAGTAATGGTTGCGGCATTAACATGAAGCAGGGTTGAAACGTCGTGTTTTTCGGCAAGTCGTAAAGCTTTCTCAAGCAAACGAGAATTTGCTCTATGCGAGTAAATAGCTCTTGTCTCAAGCCATGATTTAGCATCATTTACACGCTTTAAATATAACGGCAATAAATCATTGTTCAAAACTTTAAGCTCGTTATCTTTCCAAACAGCTACAACTGTATCACGCCTTAAAATCTCAAGATCCTTCATAAACTTTTTCTCCTTTCCTCACAGTATTTAATATGTTGTACAACATATTACCTTAAAATTCAACCTAAAGGATTATAATTATTTATGTATTAAATCCGTATCTTTTAAGCGTTGATTCAAACAACAATAAATAAGTAGTTTCCCCTTCTTTACATTAAATTATAAAACCCATATCCCTGTATATCTGCAAAACATCAAGATATTATATAATTATAACTATTCCATTATGAAAGCAAGGTTGGGTAATATAGGATATTTTAAAGGATGGTACTTCAAATGCAGTGCCAAAAACAAAACAATCGCGTTTATACCTGCGTACCATTATAGCAATAACAAAAAATCTGCTTCCCTACAGATAATAACTGATGACAGAGCTATAAACATACCTTTTGATACATTAGAATATCGCGAAAAACCGTTATATGTAAAAATAGGCAATTGCATCTTTTCTCACGAAGGGATAATTCTTGATTTTATAGGTGCTGGATTAAAGCTTAAGGGTAAGATTTGTTTTGATCAATCTTCACCTATTCGCTATGATATTATGGGACCGTTTAAATACATTCCGTTTATGCAGTGCCAACACAGTGTATACAGTATGTGGCATAAAATAAACGGTGAAATTATAGTAAACGATCAAGTTTATAAATTTGAAAATGGTATCGGTTATATTGAGGGTGACCGAGGTCGTTCCTTCCCCAAAAATTATATTTGGACGCAGTGCTGTTTTGAAAACAACTCACTGATGCTATCTGTAGCTGACATACCATTTTTAGGAATTCATTTTACGGGTATTATTTGTGTTGCTCTGCTTGATGGAAAGGAATATAGAATTGCAACCTATCTTGGTGCGAAAATAAAACAAATTAGTGAAAACACTGTTACAGTAAAACAAGGAAACCTTGAGTTAACTGCCAAGTTATTAAATAAGAATGCTCAGCCGCTTGCAGCGCCCACAAACGGCAATATGTGCAGAACAATACACGAAAGCGCATCTTGTGAAGCGTATTATCGATTTTCACAAAAAGACAGAGTATTATGTGAATTTACCACCGATAAAGCAAGCTTTGAATTCGAATATCATTAAGCTATATATAAACCACAGATGGGTTAATCTGTGGTTTTAAATATTGTTGAGTTTATTAACATATTCGTGCATTTCTTGTTTTGATTTAACCGAATGTGTCCCGTCTATTATTTGCTTCTTTTTGTCTTCGCTTAACAGCGCAAATTTCTGCATTGCCTCGGTATTTTGAGCCAGTGCCATTGAGAAGCCAACAGGCATTTCATCACGTTTCATTGTTTCTCCTCCAAAAATAATTATAATTATATTTTGTCTATTTTTTGAACTACTATACTTGTGAACACCTGCATATCGAGAAAACATAGTGCAAATAATAAATTTAAGTATATGCGAGGTGATATATTGAGCAATCGATTACAATACGAAACAAGTCCCTATCTGCTACAGCACAAGGAAAATCCTGTGGACTGGTATCCTTGGTGTAATGAAGCATTTGAGCGTGCAAAAGCTGAGGATAAGCCAATATTTTTGAGCATTGGCTACAGCGCTTGTCATTGGTGCCATGTGCTCGCTCACGAAAGTTTTGAAGATAGCGAAATAGCCGAAATTTTAAACCGACATTTTATATCTATAAAGGTAGATAAGGAAGAACGCCCTGACATCGACAGCGTGTATATGTCTGTTTGTCAGGCATTTACGGGTAGCGGTGGTTGGCCCACAAGTATTTTTATGACCGCCTGCCAAAAGCCGTTCTTTGCAGGCACCTATTTCCCAAAAACCTCCCGTGGCGGTATGATAGGTTTTAAAGAGCTTCTTATTGCTATAAATGATGCTTGGAAAAACAATAGGACTTCCTTATTCGAGCAATCAAATAAGATTATAAATCATTTAAATCACACCGATAAAAATAACAGTAACGCAGAAATTGAATTAACACATTTTGCTGTGTCTGTATATAGCAAAATTTTTGATAAAAAACACGGCGGATTCGGTAAAGCACCTAAGTTTCCCGTTCCGCACAACATTCTGTTTTTGCTTTCATATTATGAACGCTATAAAAAAGAAGATTGTCTGCAAATGGCTGAGCACACGCTTTTGCAAATGTACCGAGGCGGTATGTTTGACCACATCGGATTTGGTTTCTGTAGATATTCTACTGATAAAAAGTTTCTTGTACCTCACTTTGAAAAAATGCTGTATGACAACGCCTTGCTGATACTCGCCTACTGCAAAGCCTACTCTATAACCAATAATAAACTATATCTTGAAATTGCCAAGAAAACGGCCGATTATATCCTTCGTGAAATGACATCAAGCGAGGGCGGTTTTTTCAGCGCACAGGATGCCGACAGTGAGGGTGAAGAAGGAAAGTATTATTTATTTACTCCTGATGAAATTAATGCAGTTTTGGGTGAAGCCTGCGGAGAAAAATTCAACAAGCATTTTGATATAAGTGACATGGGAAATTTTGAAGGAAAGAGTATTCCCAATTTGTTAAATAGTAACCCTGCAGATAAATCATTTGATGTGTTTTTACCTAAGCTGCAACAATTTAGAAAAAATAGGTATTCACTCCATTTAGATGATAAGATTTTAACCTCGTGGAACTCTTTAATGATAGCCGCAATGTGCGAGTTATATCTTATAAGCAAAAAGGATGTTTTTCTGGCTGCGGCACAAAAAGCAAATGAATTTATAAAGACACACTTATGTGAAGATAATACACTATTTGTCAGCTTTCGCGACGGAAAGCAAGGTGTTAAAGGTTTTTTAGATGATTATGCAAGTTATATATTTGCTCAGCTTTGCTTATATCGCGCAACTTTAGATGTAGATTATCTTAACCGCGCAAAGAAAATATGCGATAAAGTGTTAGATGATTTTAGTGATAACACAGGCGGCTTTTATTTATACGGAAGCCAAAGTGAAGAACTGATACTGCGACCAAAGGAAACCTACGATGGCGCAGTTCCAAGCGGTAATTCATTAATGGCGTCTAACTTTGTAAAACTATATCTTTTAACATTAGATGACAAATATAAAAACTTAGCAGATAAACAGTTAGATTTTATTTCTGCTGAAGCATCGCAATATCCAACAAATCACGCAATGTTTTTATTGGCACTTTTAGAATATAACGAACCCCCTTTAAAAATAACCGTTGTGCCTGATGATAAAGCAGATTTAAAAAACTTGGCACTTACCTTTCCCATAAGCACAGTAGTAAGCCTTGTGCCGCAAGCTACAGAGCAATTCAGGTTAAAAGGCGGTAAAACAACCTACTATATTTGCCGCGGCCATAGTTGCCTGCCGCCCACCAACGATTTGAATGAAATCCTAAATAAAAGCAAACACTAATAATCGGAAGGAGCTGCGAATTTATGTATGAAGAAATAAATAATATTCAAAAACAAAAACAGGATGCCAAAGAAAAGAAAAAAACTCGTATCAAACCAGGCGAGATAAAAGGAAAGGTAGACGTTCACGACACGCGCGAACGCAGAGACGGCCCCGGCGGTAATTAAAAGAAAAATCACCCTTGTAACCCGAATAGGGCTATAAGGGTGGTTTTTTTGTACTGTTATGAGACAACCACTGGCTTTGCCAGTGGATAAAAAGCTTTAGCTATACGGAATCTCGGCTCCCCTTGTCAGGGAGCCATAATGGTTTGATTTTTTGCTCGTTTACGAAAAGCAGTTACATTGTGAGCACTAAAACATAAAACAAATTATCACTACGTATCTGCCCCATAAAGAAAGATATATAATCCGGGTCGCTTGTATATGATGTTATATTATCCCTTGTTAGAAATAAAACCCTTGCCCTTAAATTTGGATCATTCCAATAACCAATCTCAAACTTCGTGTGTTCAATTGTTTTATTTCTTACCTCTTGAGGTGTATCCCAAATATCTGATACTATGGATGAGGACATCCAAGAGCTATTATCTAAATCCAAAGAATAATCATACTGATAACCTAAACTCTGAACATAAGACGCCATATCTGCTTCCATCTGTGCCAATGTTCCCCAGGCGTTAATATAGCCATAGGGGTTTGATGGGTCAGTTGGTATGTTTGGCATATTGTCTAAATCGCTATCTGAACCTTCAAACACCTTATCAGGGTCGAAAATATCATTTTTATAAATGTTATACATAATCTGCGCAATTTCACAACGCTGTGCGGTGCCTTCGGGGGAAATCGTTGTTGGGTTTTTGCCGCTTATAACGCCCCTATTTATTGCCCAAAGAACCGGTTTTTGCGCGTATTCGCTTACATTTCTAAAATCGGTATATTGGTTAACTATCAGCTCTGCCGCAGAATACGAAATATTAACATTCAATTCTTTATACTTTGCGTATCTATAAAGGAAGGTAACGATCTGCTCGCGGTTGATTAAATCACTAACACCAAAGTATCCGTTTTGGTAACCTGTAACAATTCCCTTTTCATAACCCCAGTTAACTGCAGCTTCATAATAAGTGCTGGCTCCTACATCGGGGAACTGGCCGTGAATATTCGCATAATCATCAAGGTTAACGCTATCATACCTTGCTAACATTACAAGGAAATCCTGCCTCTGAATACCGTCGGCCGTGCCAAAAGTGCCATCTGCATAGCCTTTCATTATTCCGCTATCAGCAACATATCTAACAGCTTCATAATACCATGCACCTTCGTGTGTATCAGGGAAATATGTATAATCCCCCTCGGTTTCGGCCGATGCGGTGAAACCTACACCCGCAAAAAGGCTGAACATAACGCAAAACGATAATAATAAACTAACAATCCTCTTCACTTCAATCCCCTCAAAAAACAACTTTGTTACAAAAGCAGAAAACCACTACTCAATCTCTTTCATAACGCTGTAATATGCGGGCCTTATGATTTTGCCGGCACCTGCTATTTCTTCAAGCCTGTGCGCGCTCCATCCAACTATTCTTGCAACAGCAAACATAGGTGTAAACAATTCACGCGGAATGCCAAGCATTTCATAAACAAAGCCGCTATAAAAATCAACATTCGGGCTAACACCTTTATAGATCTTTCTCTTTTCGGCAATTACCTTTGGTGCTAACTCTTCAATAGCGTTGTAAAGCTCTAAATCGGCCTCACGGTGCTTTTCAATTGCAAGTTTTTCAACAAATCCTTTGAAAATGCGTTCCCTTGGGTCAGATATAGAATAAACCGCGTGCCCCATTCCGTAAATTAATCCCTTACGGTCAAAAGCTTGCTTATCTACAATTTTTTCAATGTAGGCTTTAACCTCGTCACGGTCGTAGCAATCACGAATGTTGGCACGAATGTCATCCATCATTTCAACAACCTTTATGTTTGCGCCACCGTGCTTCGGCCCTTTAAGCGACGACATCGCAGCCGCCATAGAAGAATAGGTGTCAGACCCGGAGGAAGTTACCACCCTTGTTGTAAATGTTGAGTTGTTACCGCCGCCGTGCTCCATATGCAGCATAAGCGCAACCTCGAGAACCTTGGCTTCAACCTCGTTAAACTTTTGGTCGGGCCTAAGCATTAAAAGCAGGTTTTCGGCTGTTGACAACTCCGGATTTGGGCGATGAATATACATGCTTTTGTCATTATCATAATGATTATATGCGTGATAGCCGTATGCCGCAAGCATTGGGAATGTGGCAATAAGCTGAATGCACTGCCTAAGGCTGTTTTCAATAGAAGCGTTAAGGCAATCAGTGTCGTATGAAGCAAGGGTTAAAATACTCCTTGTCATAGAATTCATAATATCGCGGCTTGGCGCCTTCATAATAACATCTCGTGTGAAATTCGTTGGCAGATGGCGCGCCTGAGAAATAATAGCGTTAAACTCGGCAAGCTCGTCCTCAGTGGGGATTTTGCCGAAAAGCAACAAATAAGCTGTGCGCTCAAACCCAAAATAAACATTAGTAAAGTCATTAACTAACTTTTCAATTTTATATCCTCTATACCACAGTTCGCCCTCGCAAGGCACACGTTTACCGTCAACATTTTTAAACGATAATATTTCAGAAATATTAGTAAGGCCTGTTAGCACACCGCTTCCATCGGTATCTCTAAGACCACGTTTAACATTATACATAGAAAACAGTTCGTCTTCTATTCTTCCCTTTTCAACACACACAGGAGCCATTTTATTGGCATATTCCGTGAATAATTGTTTTAACAAAACATCACCTACTCGTTTTTTTATATTCTATTTGATTATACCAAAACCTGAGGTTCGAATCAACACAAAAAATGGGATTTTGCTCTAAAAATCAATATTTTTAAAAAAAGAAAAAATTTTTGAAAAAAGGGGTTGTAATTACAAAAAAAGTGTAGTATACTAATTGTGCGCTAAAGATTTGAGGCGTTAATATCGCGGGATGGAGCAGCTTGGTAGCTCGTCGGGCTCATAACCCGAAGGTCGGTGGTTCAAATCCGCCTCCCGCAACCAAAAAATCTCAATTACCCATTCGGGTGATTGAGATTTTTCTTGTTAAGAGAAAGATTTTAATTAATCCGCTCTATGGGGTTATGAGTCCGAAGGGCGAATAAGTCGGAGGTAGCAAGCGAAGCGCGCCGCCGAGCGGTAGTGAATGACAGTCTGGGAGACTGTTAGAGCCGCGAGGTGACCGAAGCCAAATTCTCCGCAGAGAATTTGGCAAGACCGTTGGTTCAAGTCCTTCCCCTGCACCCAAAGCCCCAGGGACGATAAGTTCTTGGGGCTTACTTCTTACCTATTACCTCTTCACTCTTACCTAAAAAGACTTTGGGCTTTGGGAAGTAATAAGTAGGAGGTAAGAAGTAATTTGCAAGGTTTCGCCCTATGAAGCGTGAAAGGCGCATTAGGAAACGGCGCGTGCGCTTCGCTTCACGCAAGGCAAATGCTTCACTTAACACAAATATATTGATTCTTTATTTGCACTTTTCAAAATCTGACAATTATCGCTGAAATAATACTATTTATGCAAAAACACTTGTTATTTTAAATGTATCTGTTATAATAGTAATGTTGTATGATTTTATAGTTACTCTTTGTATGTCTTTAAAAATATAGACGTTTCAAAGTACAAATAATCATTAAAACAATATGATCATAGTAGCAAAACAAAAATTTTTGCTGTTTTTTGTTTAATGGAGCGATCAAATGAATATAGGACTAGTATTATCCGGAGGAATGGCTAAAGGCGCGCTTCAACTTGGCGCTTTATATGCATTAAGCGAATTTATACCGCTTGAAGAAATTAAATATGTATCTTGCGCTTCCGTAGGTGCTCTCAATGGTTATGCCTATATGACAAACAAGCTTGAACGGGCAAAGCAAATGTGGAGTGAGCTTTGTAACAATGGCAAAAAAATGGGTTTAACCCAATTTCTTAGAAGCGATATTTTGCAACAAGATATTATCAACCTTTATGATCCTAATGATTCAATATCTTCTGAATTTTATTGTTCTTTGCTTGAGTTAAACACCAAAAATATCGTATATAAAGATTTATCTAAGGTGGATAAAGATAAAATACCGCTATATTTAAAAGCAACTGTTGCGTTGCCTGTTTGTAATCGTTCAGTTCAGGTTGACGGTTCAGGATATTTTGATGGAGCAGTGGTTGACAACGTTCCTGTTTTTCCGCTTTTAGATCGTGAGATTGATTATATCATCTGTATATATTTTGATGATATTTGCTATAAATTTGAAAGCACAGATTTTGATAACAAAATTATTAAAATAACCTTCCCAAACGAAACTTCATTAAAACAATCATTTGTGTTTCAACAAGACAGCATTGATAATATGTTAGAAGTTGGTTATGAAAGAACTAAAAACATTTTAAAAAAGTATTTTAGCGATGGCTATGGTAATCTCGAACAAATTTACCGTAATATAGATTTTATTAACCAAAATAACAAAGATAGCCGTCTGCGCTTAACCGGTGACGTGATTATTACCAATTTTAATAAAATAACGCAAAAATTAACTAGAAGAAAGATTTTATAAATCCACCTGATAAAATGAACAGCACCCCAAAAGCTAAACACTTTTGGGGTGCTGTTCATATATGAATGCTTTTTGAAAATATGTCATTACAGCGAAAGCTGAATATCTGCAACTTTGATACCGGGATCGTCCAGTACCTGTTTTAGTACATTCAGATAGTAGGTATGGAAGTTGCTGACATCATCTTCACTGGTGATCTTGGTCTGCACATCGTAAGCCATATCAACTTCTTTGGTCTTGGCATTCAAAACCTGAATGACATAGGCAGGAAGAGCGCTATTACCGTTGGTATACAAATTAAACTCCACACCCTCGGGCATATCAATGGGTATGAGTGAGTAGGCAATCGAATAGTAGATCAGAAGAGGTGAAGAACGGTAGATGTTGTGCATTAAGGCCTCAAAATCTCTATCTTTAAACTTGACATGTCTATAAAGACCAGTCTGCGCAATTGAGAATGCCTTCAGATTATCCTCAAAGGAAAGTGCGTAATCAATCTTGGTATAACAAGCAGCACTTTGCACCTTAGGGCCTGCACAGTGCTTTTCCTGTACGGAATTGCGGCAATTATAAAGACCTATGGGCATTATGTTCTTGAGGTTTCCGTTTAGCTTAGCCAAGGCTATAGAGTTTGCGTAGAAAAGTAAATTCGCAGGTGAGCATCGATTGTTCTGACCATAGGTCAGCACCTTTTCTACCAAATCCTTGTCAATCTTGTGACGGTAGGTCTGAGTGTTGTTACGGACAAGGAAAATAGGCATGCTCCGATGGTGTTTTTTGAGTTGCTTCTGCCAAATGGGATTATTGGGGCCGTGAATACCGGCATAGAATGGCTCGGGATTATTGGTGAGTAGATTGGTGAAGTACTCCAAGTGTTTCTCCGCCAAATTGCCTTTGGAGTTCTTTTCGATATCCTTTTTGATAATCTCCTCGAAACTTTCAGGGGCGGGGGGCAACATTTCGCCCTTCTTCAGAGCATTATACACGTTTATAAGATCCATATACAAGACGTTGATTCCATAAAGGTCAATAACCAGATGACAAATCTTGAAAAACACCATGTAACGATTGTCATAGGTGTGAATAAAATAAGGTTCGATGACAACGCCGTGCATATAGTCAATGGGTTTTTTTCTAACCTTATCGATAAAGGCGTCTTGCTGTTCTTTGGTTTCAAAGGACAAAACAGGCACCTTCTTGATATTCTTTCCGGAATCACCAAAGTACTGCATCAGATCTCCCCTCTTTTTGAAGAACCTAATTCTGAGGCAGTCATTTCGTTCAACCAGAAGCTTGAAAGCCTGATCCATAAGCTCGAAATCCACTTCCTCATCAATGGCGATGGAGGAAAGGATGTTGATCACTCTTTTATGTAAACTG
>JAZNGF010000035.1:0-66932 GCA_045576295.1 Acutalibacteraceae bacterium
TATGATTACATATAAAAACAGCCGCAGTTAAAGCTGCGGCTGTTTGATTTAAAAAGTAAGTATCACTTAAATTACTTAAGCTCAACCTTAGCGCCAACTTCTTCAAGTTTAGCTTTGATGCTTTCAGCATCTTCTTTAGAAGCTGCTTCTTTAAGAGTTTTAGGAGCACCATCAACAAGAGCTTTAGCCTCTGCAAGGCCAAGACCTGTGATTTCGCGAACAGCCTTAATAACCTTAATCTTTTCTGCGCCTGCTTCTGTAAGAACAACGTCGAATTCAGTTTTCTCTTCAGCTGCTGCTGCGCCTGCTGCAGGTGCTGCAACTGCAACTGCTGCTGCTGCAGATACGCCGAATTCATCCTCTACTGCCTTTACGAGCTCTGAAAGCTCTAATACTGTAAGAACCTTAATCTCTTCAATGAGAGCTGCAATCTTTTCTGATGCCATTTTAATTTACCTCCAAATATAAATTTAAGTTTTTGTTTTTTTAAATTATTCTGCTTCTGCGGCTGTTTCGCCGTCTTTATCAACAATTGCTTGAATTGCACGAGCAAATGATGCGATAGGTGCGTTGAACGCATTGCAAACTGTAGCAAGTAAAACATCCCTTGTGGGGAGCTTTGAAAGGCTTTCTACTGTAGCGAGGTCGATAACCTCGCCATCGAGGAAACCTGATTTAATGGTGAAGTTTTCGTGAGATTCAGCGAACTTACCTAAAATTCTTGCAGCTGCAACGTGATCGTCTGCGCTTACTGCAACAGCAGTTGTTCCTTCTAATACTTCGCCAAGACCTTCAAGTTCAGTGTCGGCAATGGCAAGGCGGAGAAGGGTGTTCTTAGCAACAAAGTAATCAACGCCTGCTTCACGGAGTTCTTTACGGAGAACTGTATCGTCAGCAACCGAGATACCTTTGTAGTCAACAACTACACCGGCAACAGCACCTGCGAATTTCTCTTTAAGAGTAGCAACCTGCTGCTTCTTAGATTCTAAAACCTTTGCACTGGGCATTTAATTTCACCTCCGAAAATAAAACCTGCTCCCAAAAACATGGGAACAGGTTAAACACATAACGGGTTACGTTAAAAAATTTAACATATTCCTCGGTAGGCCTTAGTTTTAAGCCTTGCGGCACCTACTGTCTTTGGTAGTAATATAATTAGTTTATCACCTGAAAACAGGTTTGTCAACTAAAAATTTAAATAAGCTGATTATGCGCCGAATTTAGCAACATTAATCTTAATGCCAGGGCCCATTGTTGTTGCAACAACGCAAGACTTAATGTACTGACCCTTTGCTGCCGCAGGCTTAGCCTTAACGATGGCTGTCATAAGAGTATCGAGGTTTTCCTGAAGCTTTTCAGGGCCGAATGATACCTTGCCGATTGGGCAGTGAATAATGTTGGTTTTGTCAAGACGGTACTCAATCTTACCTGCTTTTGCTTCGGTAACAGCCTTAGCAACATCGGGTGTAACTGTACCTGCCTTGGGGTTAGGCATAAGTCCGCGAGGACCAAGAACCTTACCAAGACGGCCTACAAGACCCATCATATCAGGTGTTGCGATAACAACGTCGAAATCCATCCAGTTTTCGTTCTGGATTTTTGCAACGAGGTCTTCAGCGCCAACATAGTCAGCACCTGCAGCCTTTGCAGCTTCAACCTTGTCTTCTTTACAGATAACAAGTGTTCTAACATTTTTACCGGTTCCGTTCGGGAGAACAACGGCGCCTCTAACCTGCTGGTCAGCGTGGCGTGAGTCAACACCTAAACGAACGTGAATTTCAACGGTTTCGTCGAATTTTGCGGTTTTTGTTTTAACAGCAAGATCCATTGCTTCAGCAATGTCATACTGTTTGTTTCTTTCAACGAGCTTAGCGCTGTCGTTGTATTTCTTTCCATGTTTCATACTACAATTCCTCCAATAGAGTGGTTAAATCGGATTTTTCCTCCCACCCTGAGCATTATTAATCGACTACTTCGATACCCATGCTTCTTGCTGTGCCGGCAATCATCGACATTGCTGATTCAACACTTGAAGCGTTAAGGTCGGGCATTTTAGTTTCTGCGATTTTTCTAACTTGCTCACTGGTGATCTTTGCGACCTTTGTTTTGTTAGGTACGCCTGAACCGCTTTCGATTCCGCAAGCCTTCTTAATAAGAACAGCTGCAGGCGGAGTTTTGGTAACGAAGCTGAATGAACGGTCGGCATAAACTGTAATAACTACAGGGATGATTAAGCCTGCATCGTTCTTTGTGCGCTCGTTGAACTCTTTTGTGAAAGCCATGATGTTAACACCGTGCTGACCGAGAGCCGGACCAACAGGTGGTGCCGGAGTTGCCTTTCCGGCGGGAATTTGCAGTTTGATATAGCCAGTAACTTTCTGAGCCATTTATTTGCACCTCCAAAAATATGTGGTAGCAGCATACGTGCTATGCCTGACGGAATGAACGAATGTGTTATTTTCATTCCTCCCACTGATACTGTAAAGGCAGTATCACGGCCTAACGGCCGGTTTTAATCGAATTAATCGTCGGCAGTTTCGATTTGGTTTAACTCTAATTCAACCTTTGTTTCTCTGCCGAACATTGAAATTGTTACAGAAACATTGTTGTCCTGTACGCTCATTTCATCAACAACACCCGTGAAGCCTTCAAGCGGACCGTCGATAATTCTGACAGTGTCGCCAACCTGATAGCTTACCTCGACAACGCGCTTTTCTACGCCGAGTGCCGCAACCTCCTTTTCGGTAAGGGGGACCGGCTTGGAAGCAGGGCCAACAAAGCCCGTGCAGCCATGGATGTTCCTGACAACATACCATGAATCGTCGGTTACGATCATCTTAACAAGCACATATCCGGGAAAGATCTTCCTTTCAACTTCGCGCTTTTTATCACCGTTTATTTCGGTAACGGTTTCGGTTGGAACGCGGATGTCTTGAATTAAATCTTGCATACCGCGGTTTTCAACAACCTTTTCAAGATCGGTCATAACCTTGTTTTCATAGCCCGAATAGGTATGAATTACATACCACTTTGCATCACTGTACTCTGACATCTTGAGACCTCCTTAGCTTATCTTACAGTTTCCAAATAAGGTCAAGAAGTGAGGATAAGCCAAAGTCAAGAAGCCAAATAAATGCACCAATAATTGCGCATATAATTAATACGACAATTGTGTTTTTAACCACAGACCTGGGGCCGGGCCAAACGATCTTTTTAATTTCTCCCTTATTATCTTTAAGGAACTTTACAACCTTTTGCACAATTGTAAGCTTTTTCTCACTTGATGCTGAAACCTCTAAATAGTTATCAGCAAGAATGAAAACAGCGTTTGCAATTACTGCAAGGAACAAGGCAATAGGAATTAAAATAACGAAGCTCGAATAGGTAACCTCGGTTACACCTGTGAGCGGGCGTGTATCAACAAATTTTGTTGCCTTGCTTAAAGCCATAACCAGCATATAAACTGCTGAAATAAGGGTTGCTACAATGTGATACCAACGAGCAGCCTTAGCCTTTGTAAATGCTAAAGCAGAGGTTATAACAGAAATCGCTGTTAAGATGAAGCACAAAAGAACATCAGACGACTTAGCCATTTCATAGGTTACATCGTTTACTGTTATTTTGCCGCCAAAAGCGAGTTGTGTACCAACAAGCTCTGCTGTTCCGTTGGAGCTAACAATGGTTGCGAAGCTTAAAAAGAACAATACCAGTGCTGCAAGCGAGAAAACTATAGTCAGAATACGTGTGGAATTTTTTAATAATTTCATTCTATATTCCTCCTTATTTAGTTTCTTTGTGAACAGTATGCTTTTTGCAGAACCTGCAGTACTTGTTCATCTCGAGCCTGTCAGGGTCATTCTTCTTGTTCTTCATTGTGTTGTAGTTGCGCTGTTTGCATTCAGTGCAAGCAAGTGTGATTTTTACTCTCATAACGGCACCTCCCGTTTTACGGAAATATTTTTGCCCACCACTAAAAAGCGGGCTGGCCTCCCTCGTTTTAAGCAACCACTGCAAATCGGTAAAAGTTTCACCGAAGCGCGTTTTGCAGGTGGTAATGAACTGCTTAAAAAGCCCTTTTTTGCAAAAGAGCCTCGCAGAGGTAATAGCATTATATCACAGCGCACCAAAAAGGTCAAGCATTTTTATTTTTAAATTTTCGGCATTAGGCTTAAGGCATTCGATTGTTTAAATGCCGTATTTCTTTAAATCAACGCTACCGTCTTTTTCAAATACTATTCCCTCTTTTTCAAGCAATGCCTTTTGCGAGGCGCCTCCGCCAAAGGCAAAGGCTTCGGCCACACGGCCTTCGCGGTTCACAACCCTGTGGCAAGGGATAACCCCTGGCGCCGGATTATTATGAAGCGCATAACCCACCACGCGCGCCCATCGAGGGTTGCCCGCAAGCAGCGCAACCTGCCCATAGGTTGCCACCTTTCCCTTTGGGATTTTCAAAACAACATCGTATATTTTTTCAAAAACCGTCATAACGCACCTCGAAATTCAGCCGCTGTATTGCGGCATTTTTGCCGCCAAGGGCAGCTGCAACAATTAATTATCGCCGCGCATTGTAAGGCTTATGCGTTTTTTTGCTTCATCAATCTCTAAAACTTTAACATTAACCACATCGCCAACCGTTAAAACCTCCGACGGGTGCTTAATAAACCTATTGCATATCTGCGATATATGAACAAGCCCGTCTTGATGCACGCCTATATCAACAAAAGCGCCGAAATCAATAACATTTCTAACCGTGCCTTTAAGCGTCATTCCGGGTTTTAAGTCGCTTATATCTAAAACATCACTTTTAAGCTCGGTGGGCGGCAGTTCATCGCGCACATCCCTGCCCGGTTTCATAAGCTCTGCCACAACATCGCGAAGTGTGAAAACGCCTATTCCGGCTTCACTTGCAAGTTTTTCTTCGCCAAACGCTAAAACCTCATCTAAAAGGTTTTGAAGTTTGCCGTGCTTTACGTCGTCAATACTGTGCCCGGTGAGCGCCAAAATCTTTTCGGCCGCAGGGTAGGCCTCGGGGTGAACCGCTGTGTTATCAAGCACATTTTTGCTTTCGCGTATTCTTAAAAAGCCTGCGCACTGCTCAAATGCTTTAGGCCCTAACTTTTTAACCTTTTTAAGCTGTGCGCGCGAAGTAAAAGCTCCGTTTTCTTCGCGGTAGGTAACAATATTTTTCGAAACCGCCGCATCAACGCCCGAAACTCGGCGAAGTAGTGAGGGCGATGCTGTGTTCAGGTCAACACCCACGCTGTTAACGCAGTCTTCCACAACCGCATTTAGCGCTTCATCTAACCTTTTCGGCGGCATATCGTGCTGATATTGGCCAACGCCTATTGATTTCGGGTCGATTTTCACAAGCTCGGCAAGCGGGTCCTGAAGCCGCCTTGCTATCGACACCGCCGAACGCAGGTTAACATCGAACTGCGGAAATTCCTCGGCCGCAAGCTCACTTGCCGAATAAACCGAAGCACCCGCCTCCGACACAACGGCATAAGCGGCTTTAAAGCCCTCTTCGCTCACACGGCGGATAAGCTCGGCTGTCATAATTTCAGTTTCTTTTCCTGCGGTTCCGTTGCCCACCGCAATGCTGCAAACGCCGTGCTTTTTAATTAATGCCGAAAGCAAATTAATGGCCTGCTCTTTTTTGGCTTCACCGTGGGTTGGGTAAACAACGGCCGTGTCGAGTACCTTGCCTGTTTCATCAACAACCGCAACCTTGCAACCCATGCGGTAACCCGGGTCGAGCCCCATTGTAACCTTGCCCTTAACAGGAGGCTGCATTAAAAGCGGCTTTAAGTTAAGCGCGAACTGATCTATCGCACCGTCGGCCGCGACATCGGTTAAGGTTGACCTTATCTCACGTTCGAGCGATGGGAATATAAGGCGGGTGTAAGCATCGATACACACGTTTTCCATTATTTCTTTCGCGGGGGTTATACCTTTAATATATATGCGTTTGATTACATCTAAGCTTAAATCTTTATCAAGCTCTACGGCAACCTTTAAAAATTCTTCCTTTTCGCCGCGGTTAAGCGCCAGCACCTGGTAGCCCTTTATTCTTGAAACCGCCGCCGAAAATTCGTAATAATTGCTGTAGGGTGAGTCGGCATCGGTTGCCGCTGCCGAACTAATAACACCCTTTTGGTTAAGAAGCGCCCTTAATTTCTTTCTAAGCTCGGCGTCATCACTTATTATTTCGGCTATTATATCCTGCGCTCCCTGAAGCGCCTGCTCAACCGATTCAACGCCTAATTCTTCCGAGAGATATTTTTCTGCCTCGGCGGAGGGGTTGCAGTCTGCCGCCTGGCTCAAAATATATTCAGCCAGCCCCTCAAGCCCCATTTCACGCGCGGCCGACGCTCTTGTTCTGCGCTTCTTTTTATAGGGTGCGTATAAATCTTCAAGTTCGGTCATGGTGGCTGCAGCGCCAATGGCCGCCTGAAGTTCATCTGTGAGTTTGCCTTGCTCTTCTATACTTTTAAGTATTGCTTCTCTTCTATCTTCAAGCGCGCGAAGCTGCGCAAGGCGTTTTTCGAGTGTGCGAAGGCTTGTGTCGTCCATTGCGCCGTGCATTTCTTTTCTGTAGCGCGCTATAAACGGTATTGTGTTGCCTTCATCGATAAGTTTTATAACATTTTCTATGTGTGTTTGCTGTTTGCCGAGTTCCTCGGCCAAAATCTGCGAAATACCCTGCATATATGTTCCTCTTTCTTTTGTTTTGCTTACATTATATATAGGCGCGCACCTTACGCTATTGCGCCGCAAAATTTAAGGTAATTATAACAAATTCAGGCTCAAAACACAACCGCCGCTAATAAATTTGTGGTTTATTAAAAAAAGTCTTGCAAAATAGTTTTTGCTGTGATATAATCAAACAGCTTAATGGTACGCCATACCACCAAGCGAAAAATACACACGCTTCTGCTTGATGTTAACGGGCAGGTGCCGCAAACTGCTTGCGGTCCCCGAACAGGCAGAACGGAGGAAAAACCGAGGAGGAAAATTTTATGGCAGTAGTATCAATGAAACAGTTGCTCGAAGCAGGCGTTCACTTCGGCCACCAGACAAGACGTTGGAACCCCAAAATGGCTCCCTACATCTTCACAGAACGCAACGGTATTTACATTATTGACCTTCAGAAAACATCAAAGAAGCTCAACGAAGCTTATGACTTCGTTCGCTCAATCGCTGCTGAAGGTAAAGAAATCCTTTTTGTAGGAACCAAGAAGCAGGCTCAGGATGCTATCCGCGAAGAAGCTAAAAAATGCTCAATGCCTTACGTTAACGCACGTTGGCTCGGCGGTATGCTCACAAACTTCAAAACAATTCAGAGAAGAATTAAGAGATTAGAGCAACTCCACAAAATGGATGAAGACGGCACATTCGATATGCTCCCCAAAAAGGAAGTTATCAAGCTCAACCTCGAAATCGAAAAGCTTGAAAAGTTCTTAGGCGGCATTAAAGATATGAAAGAAATGCCCGGCGCAATGTTCATCGTTGACCCGCGCAAGGAAAGAATCGCAGTTATGGAAGCTAAGAAGCTCAACATCCCGATCATCGCTATCTGCGACACCAACTGCGACCCCGACGAAATCGACGCTGTTATCCCCGGTAACGACGATGCTATCCGTGCTGTAAACCTTATCACTGCAACAATGGCTGCAGCTGTTATCGAAGGCAAGCAGGGCGAACAGGTTGAAGCTGAAGAAGCAGAAGCTCAAGAAGCAACCGAAGAATAATTAACATTAAACTAATCCCCAATGCTCGCATCTGCGGGCATTTTTGGGGTTAACATTTAAAGGAGGAAATAACAATGGCATTTACAGCTAAAGACGTGCAGGCACTCCGCGAAAAAACCGGTTGCGGTATGATGGATTGCAAAAAGGCACTTACAGAATGCGACGGCAACATGGAAGCCGCTGTTGACTTTTTAAGAGAAAAGGGCTTAGCTTCACAGGCTAAGAAGGCAACAAGAGTTGCAGCTGAAGGCACCGTTACAACATTCGTTGGAAACGGCGTTGCAGCAGTTGTTGAGGTTAACACCGAAACCGACTTCGTTGCAAGTAACGATGAATTTAAGGCTTGCGCAGCAAAGATTGCTGAAATTGCAGCTACACAGAACCCCGCAGATGTTGACGCACTTTTAACCTGCAAAAACGAAAGCGGTGCAACAGTTGAAGAAATGATTCAGGAAATATTCCTTAAATTCCGCGAAAACATGAAGGTTCGCCGTTTTGAAAGATTTGAAGGCGACGTTGTAACCTATGTACACGCAGGCGGTAAGATTGGCGTTATGGTTCAGTTTGACACCGACGTTGCAGGCAAAGATGAATTCGTTGCTATGGGTAAAAACGTTGCAATGCAGATTGCTGCTATGAACCCTGCATTCCTCGATGAAGCTTCTGTTCCTGCAGAGGTTCTCGACAAAGAAAAGGAAATCCTCGTTGCTCAGATGAAGGAAGACCCAAAAATGGCTAACAAGCCCGATGCAGTTCTTGCAAAGATCGTTGAAGGTAAAGTTGGCAAATATTATAAAGAAAACTGCCTTGTTGAGCAGCAGTTCGTTGTTGACGGCGACTACACCGTTGGCAAGTATGTAGAAAAGGTTGCTAAAGATCTTGGCGGCAGCATTAAGATCAACAAGTTCGTTCGTTTTGAAAAGGGCGAAGGCATCCAAAAACGTGAAGATAACTTCGCTGATGAAGTTGCAAGCATGATCAACTAATTATTTTGGCTCGGCTGATTTCAGCCGAGCCTTTTTGTTGCGTTTACCAATCATCATGGGTTATAGCTTCGTGCGATTCGCGCCCAGCCCCCGGCACTTTCGGAAACCCCTGCGAAATTGCAGGGAATTCGTTACCCGAATCGTTAGTTGGCTGAATGTTATAGGTTCCGTATTTGTTAACAAGCTGCTCTGCACTTTGCGGTTGGCCCATAACAGGCTTTACTGATAGTTCTAAAACACCTGCATCAGCATGGTTTTTTAAAAAAGCAATTTTTTTATAATCGCAGCCGTCGGCATAATTATAAAGATAATTGTTGCCCGGTGCCGCCGATTTCTGTTTTGGTTGTTTTGTTTTTTTATACTTTTTGCTCATTTACACTTCCCCCACCTTATAATAAGGTTAATTTTTTCGCCGCAACATTAATATTTTCTGCAAAAGCACCACTATAAGCCAAGAGAATTTGAAACAAATTTTAAAAATTTTTCTTATTAATATGTAAGCCCTGCCACAATACCGCGGCAGAGCGTAATGTTAAAAAGTTTATTTCATCATACAACCAAGGTCATCAAAAACATTGCCAATAGCCTTAACGGCTCTACCGGCCTTTTTCATAACAGTTTTTTTGTTTTTCATTGCGGCAGCCGAAACGGCAGCAACGGCAGCACCTGCAACCACGCCTGCTCCCATACCTTTAACAAAGCTTGAAACCATTCTTGACATATTTTCACCCCACTAATAAATTTGTTTATATTTTGCCCTTTGATTCTAACGTTATTCAGCAGTTAAAAAAATTATAAAAATATGTTAAATAAAAATAAAAAATGTGTTGACAATATGATATTTTTGTGATAAAATCTTACTTGTCGCTTGATAGTGATGCGCTGGTGTAGCTCAGTTGGTAGAGCAGCTGATTTGTAATCAGCAGGTCGGGGGTTCGAGTCCGTCCACCAGCTCCATTTTTTTGCAATTTAATATGGGAGAGTTCCCGAGTGGCCAAAGGGGGCAGACTGTAAATCTGTTGCGTTTCGCTTCGATGGTTCGAATCCGTCCTCTCCCACCAAAACAAAAATCCTGTCGATTATTGTCGGCAGGATTTTCGTTTTATTATTCATTTTTCATTATTCAATATTCATCATTCATTAAAACGGATTTTCGTAATGAATAATTGATGTAAGCTATCGTTTCTGATATAATGTAATAAAGGTGGTGGTTTAATGAATCAAGATCCGGCAGTTTATGTTATTACTATACTTTTTGCGGCGTGGGTGGCAGTTGTTGTTTTGATTTATCTGCGGCACCGCGCGAAACAGCGCCGTGATTACGAACAAATGGCACGAGAAGAACAATACGTGCCCCAAACAGATGTGTGCAGGGCTGTTGTTGTTTCAAAGAACAGCGAAATAGTTTACACTAACCGCAATCCGAAATACCCGCAACACAATATAATATTCACCGTTACCTTTTCAGTAGATGGCAAACAAGTAACCCACGAAGTAAGCAAACAGGTTTTTGAGCGCGTAAACATCGGGCAACAAGGTTCCATTATGACCGTGAACGGAAGTTTTTTCGATTTTGACGCATAAATTCGCCATTTAATCTTTACACCAATTTGGAGCTGTTTTTATGAAACTTATGAGTTTTAACACACAGCACTGCCTGAATTTTCTTGAAGACAAAATTGATTTTCAAATTATGGCCGATGCAATAATCAAATGCGGCGCCGATATTGTTGGGCTCAACGAAATGTACGATAAGGGAGATGCCAAAGATTTTGTTGCGCAGGCCGAAATTTTAGCTGGTCTTACAGGGCTTAAACACTTCTATTTTGCCAAGGCTATTGATTATGAAGGCAACAACCCCTATGGCAATGCAATTTTATCGCGCTACACGATAGTGGCCGCCGAAACCATAGTGATTCCCGACCCTGAGCCCAAAGGTTATAACGGATATTACCAAACACGCTGCATTTTAAAAGCAACACTTAAAAACGGGCTCACGGTGCTTGTAACCCATTTTGGGCTTAACCCCGATGAACAGCAAAACGCGGCTGCCACCGTGCTTCAAAATTTAAGGGCTGAAAAATGCGTGCTTATGGGCGACTTTAACATAACACCCGATAATGAGCTTTTAGCACCTATAAGAGAAAAAATGAAAGACACGGCAGATTATTTTAAAAAGCCACTTTTTAGTTTCCCGTCTGATAGGCCCCAAGAGAAAATTGACTATATCTTTGTATCCCCCGATATTAAGGTAATAAACGCCGATATACCCGAAATTATCGTGTCTGACCACAGGCCGCACACGGCGGAAGTTAATATTACTGAAATTTAAAAAGCAGCACCCGATTCCAAAACGGAGTTGGGTGCATTTTCAAACTCTTTATATGTTCACATAAAAGCCATTGAACATTTTGCAGAATGATGTTATAATGTGGCTTGTGCTAAAAATAGCATGCAGTTTATATTTAAATAATATATTTTAAATGATTTTACATTTTATCAAAAAGGGGTGTATTGGTGCTGAAAATAGGTGTTGTATTATCAGGTTGCGCGGGCAAGGGCGCTTATGAAATTGGATGCATGAATGCGCTTTATGAATTCTTTGGCGAAAAAAGCATTTGTTGCATCAGTTCGGCATCGATGGGCTCGGTTGTTGGGCACCCTTTTGCACTTGGCAGAACAAAGGAATTAGACCACGGCTTCAGGCAGCTTGACAGCGGCAAATTCGGGCGGCAGATGCTTGCCATTTCAACCAACGAGGCCGCGATGAAAGAAATTGCAAATATGTTAGGCGAGGGTAATAACCCTATAGCCGAGCACTATGTTAGCATTTGGAACTTCACCAAAAGAAAGGTGGAGTATATCCCCTTTCACACCCTTTCGGGCGAGCGTTTGTTACAATATGCTCAGGCGTCCATTTCTATCCCATTTTTCAGCAGGGGCGTTGTAATTGACGGCGAGCGAAAGTTAGATGGCGCCTTTTTAGATAATATCCCCATTTACCCTCTTGTTGATAAAGATTTAGACATAATCTTCTGCATATATTTTGATAACGAAAGCTATATGTTCGAATCAAAAGAATTCGACCGCAAGATTGTTAAACTTAACGACTTCCCAAATTCGGGGCGCCTTGAAACATTAACACAAGAGTTAGGTTCATACGAAAGGCAATGCCAATATGGTTTTAACTACACATATAGGGTTCTAAAAGAACTTTTCGACGGCAAAAACGAATCTGAATGGCCAGCGGCCGTGGCCGAATATAAGCAACAAAAACATTATAAAAAGCGCCTAACGGTTGATGTGGTTTTAAACGGCATTAACAGTGCGGTTAAAAACTATTCGGGCGTTTTAACCAAGCGCAAAAAAGTGAAATAAAATCACATCTTAAACACCACAAAAATGCACCCATTCCTTTTTTGGATGGGTGCTTGTTTATTTTAAGATATACGTGTTATAATTAAATAAAGGTGGTGTTAATAATGCATAAAGAATATAAGCGGATAGTAAAAAACTCTAAAAAAGCGGTGCTGTTTGTTCACGGCTTTGCAGGCACGCCCAACCATTTTGGCGCCTTTGTGGAATTAGTTCCACAAGATATATCGGTTTATAACATTCTGCTTGATGGCCACGGGAAAAGCGTTAAAGATTTTGCAAATGCATCTATATCCCAGTGGAAAGAGAACGTTACACATGCTGTAAACGAGCTGGCCGAAACCCACGATGAAATATGCGTTGTTGCCCATTCGCTTGGTTGTTTGCTTAGCATTGAACAGGCGTTAAACAACGCTAAAATTTCTAAAATGTTTTTATTAGCGGTGCCGATAAAGTTGTTTTTAAAACCCAAGATGTATTCAATATCTAAAAAGGTGCAACACAACAAAATTGACCCAACAAACGAAGAACTTGTGGCCGCAAAAAACTGCTACAGCATAGAACCTGATAAAAATATATTTCATTATATTGGGTGGATACCCCGGTTTTTGGAACTGTTTTCAGAAATAAGCAAGGTTCGCAAAATGCTTCCGCTAATAAACATTCCCTGCGAAATATATCAATCTTTAAACGATGAACTGGTTTCGAAAAATTCCATAAACATACTAAAACAAAACTATGGATTATCTGTTACCCAGCTTCAAAACTCGGGGCACTTTTATTATAAAAAAGGCGACCTTGAACTACTAAAAAACAACTTTGTAGAATTTATTTCTTAAATTATTAAAATCGCGCGGCTAAAACTAAATGCCCTATTTCGTTTTGGTAAAAAGCCAAAATATCCCCTTGAATTACAACTATTGGCCTATTGGCCAAACAACCCCCTAATGTTATAATAATTTCAGAACCCGGGTTTAAAATTCAAGGAGGATAAACAATGCAAAACAAACCAAATGTTGCCCTAACCGAGCCCCACAACCACCAAGATGAACTAAAAAACCAACCCTCGTTTTTGATGGTAAACTAATCGCTTTAATTGGCATTAACCTATTAACATCGTTTGTAAACTTTATTACCTTAGGGTTTGCATACCCTGCTATGTATTGCTTTAAAAAGCGCTGGATATATTCACACACCGTTATTAACGGCTACCGCCTGAAATTCACAGGAAAAGGCGGGCAGTTGTTTGGCAAATATATACTTTGGACATTTTTAGCCATTATAACCATTGGCGTTTACGCTTTTTGGCTCCCCATTAAATATCAAAAATGGGAAACAAAGCACGTTACAATTGATTCGAAAATAGTTTAAAACTCAAAAACAGCACCTGATTCCAAAACGGAGTCGGGTGCTACTTTTATGGTTTATATGAATTTTAATGCGATCAACTTAAAACCTTAATCTTCTTTTTGAGATCGTTTGTAGATGATGTTGCATATTTCATATGCTATGAATATCAATACAATTATAACAATGGGTGAAACTATTGCATAAACTTTACCTGTAACAATCATATCTAAAAACACATTGTTAATAGCAAGCGGTAACGTCAAAACACCCCAAAGAAATGTTACCCAAGCAAATTGATGATTAACAACCCCTTTTTTGCAAAACGCAACAAGCATACCAAAGCTTACCGAACCGATAATTAAAAGTATATGTTGTGAAGTTAATTTGAAATCTAATATGATATCTAACGTGTCTGCTATTATGCCGCAAAAAACCATTATACCTGTTAAAATAGTAAAACCGCAATGTGTAATTTTATTTCTTTCATATATAATCATTTCGTCTTTTTCGGCTTTTCCATTTAAAGTAGACTTCGAAAACAGTGTTTTTAATAAACTTGTTTTGTTTTTCATTTTTATTCCTCCCAGAAAATATCATTCAAGGTTTTGTTAAGAACCTTACATATGGATACACATAAATTCAAACTTGGGTTATATTTGCCCTGTTCTATCATATTAATTGTTTGCCGTGTTACGCCCACTGCATCGGCCAATTCTTCTTGTGATAAATCCATTGCAACCCTTGCTAATTTAAATTTTAGATTTTTCAAAAGATTCACTCCCCATTGTTTTACATATTATAATATATATATTTCTAAATGTCAATTATATTTTACAAAAAACGCATTAATAACTGTATAGGCTTACCAATATTACAACAGGCTGCTTCACTTTACCAGTAAAGCAGCCTGTTTAAGTTTATTTATTATCAAGTGATATTACAGCTTTAACCTTGGCTGCTATTTCGGTGGCAAGCATTTCTAAACCCTCGGAGGTGAAATGCACGCCGTCTTCTGCTAAAAATTCGGGGTGCTCGGCCGACACTTTATAAAGATTAATTATAGGCAGATTGTATTTTTCGGCAATTTCTTTGGCCGCATTATTTCGGGCGATAACCCTTTGTTCCCTTTCACAATCGGCAATATGGGTTGTTAAAACAACAAACAGCGGGGTGTTTTCAAACTCCTTTAAAAGAAACATTATCAGCTCTTCATAAAGCTGTTTATACTCGGTTTCGTCACTCAAATGCCAGCCGTGAAGCCCGTTGTTAAACAGCACCGCTTCCCTTTTCCCTTCTTGGCGGGCGAACAACCTAACCGCATCTTTAAAAAATGGGTTATCAAGCGATTTTGAGGTTCCAAACCCGTCGAACAATATCTTCCAGCCCGATTTATCGGTTGCAACTGTCCTAACCCCGCAGGAAATGGAATCGCCTATATAAAGGGCGCGGGGAAGTTCGCGGTTATCGGCATGGTCGATCCAGGTGTTATCCCATTCGTAGGTTTCTAAGGTTTCGTTTCTGTCGGTTGCTTCATAGGTAAAGCGGCTCATAAAATCACCCAAACTAAAAAATCTTTCATTAATTATAACATAAATCCGCCAAGGCACAACACCTTGGCGGAGATTTATTTTTGCTTTAACAACTTAAATTTTGCTTTGCAGGCAGCATTTGCTTAAATAAAACGCCTAAAATTTAAAGCTCTATTTATCTGCAAAACGACTCCACATAATGGTCGAGCGAGTTTTTAATTACCTCGGCTGCTGCTTTCGCGCCGTTAACCTCGCCTGCCACTGTTTCTTTTTCTTCAAGCGCCTTATACACTGTGAAGAAGTGTATCATTTCATTGAAAATATGGGGCGGCAAATCGGAAATATCCTTATATTTATTATAGGTTGGGTCGGCAAATGGAATCGCGATTATCTTTTCATCGTTGCGGCCGCCGTCAAGCATTGAAATATAACCAATTGGGTAGCAACGAACGAGTGTTAATGGCTCAAGAGACTCTGAACAGAGCACAAGCACATCAAGAGGGTCGTTATCGTCGCCGTAAGAACGCGGAATAAAACCATAGTTTGCGGGGTAATGGGTTGATGTGTAAAGCACACGGTCAAGCATTATAAGGCCCGTTTCTTTATCGAGCTCATACTTCTTTTTGCTGCCCTTTGAGATTTCTACTACTGCAACAAAATCATTTGGGTTAATTCTTTTTGGGTCAATATCGTGCCAGATGTTCATAAAGGCCCCTCCTTTTTAACTAATTGTATCACAAGAAAATGTTTGTTACAAGAAAAATATGCCTGCAAACTTAATTAATTATTGTTTCCCGCCTGTTAATTTAAAGCTAATATCTAACAGCCACTTGATTTTATCATCGTGAACTGTGCCGTCAAGCAGAACCGTTATCCAGTGGGTTTTGTTCATATGATAACCCCTAATTATGCCCTTTTCTTGAAGCAGCGAGCCAATAAGCAACGGGTCGCACTTAAGGTTCACCACATTCACTGTGCCTTCGCCCGATAAGCCTAATTTCACTCTTGGCAGTTCCATTATAACGGCAAACCATTTCCTGCCTTTTTTGTGGCGGTAAACGGCAAAACTCGGGTATTTTTGCCACAAATGCTCAGCATTCGCGTTATATACACAAGAAATGTGCTTGTCTAAATCTTGGTGGTTCATTAAATCACCTTTTATTAGTTTTATATATCAACCAAGCGGCTCATACAGCTTTTTAGTTTCGCGGTTCCTAAATTCGTGCTTTTCATAATAGCCTATAAGTTCGCCACCCGAATCGCGCAATGCAACCATATAAACATCCTTGTTTTCTTTATCATTGCGCGAAGTATACACTATGTTGTTATCTTTGCTTTCTTTGAACCAAGCAACAACTCTTTCAATCTTTTGGTTCGATTCTGCGTTATGGCACTGTAAAAGGCTCTTCCCTGTAAGGTCGGTATGATAGCGTTTTATTGATGCTATATTCATATAAACCACCGTGTGCGAAAGGTCGCATATTACAACGGGCGCTGTGTCGGCATCTATTACACTTTTAAAAAACTGATTCAGGTTCATAAAAAGGTTCTCCTTAAATAATCTTTGTTTATTTATATGCCCGAACCCTATTGGTTTGGTTTGCTATTTTTGATTATTCTGTTAAGCCTTTCTGACGATACAAGCATCAAAACCGCGAAAACGGCAAGAAACACGGGAAAAAGCGCCATTGAAATATGCTCTGCGGCCAGCCCGAAAAGCGGCGGCATAAAGGTAGTTCCACAATAGGCGCTTGCCATTTGTATGCCAACGAGTGACTGCGAGTTTTCCTTGCCGAAGTTTTCGGGGGTTGAATGAATAATGCAAGGGTAAACAGGAGCCGCGCCAAGCCCTATTACAACAAGCCCTGCAAGCGCTAAAGCGTTCGCGCTAACGGGCAATAAAATCATCAAAACGCCTATAAGCATCACAATTCCGCCTGCGCGAATCATAGTGCGGTCGCCAAATTTATCGGCAATAAACCCGTTTGCAAAACGGCCTGCGGTTTGCCCTAAAAAGAAAAGCGCGGCAAAACGTGCGGCAGTTTCGGCATCTACACCTCGGTGCTCAACCATATAACTGCTGGCCCAGAGCCACGCGATTCCCTCAAATGCGCAAAACGCAAAAAACGCAATTAAAACGCTGGGAACACCCTTAATTTTAAGCGACTGCTTAATGGTTAGCGGGTTAGGTGTAACCTCTCCCGCATCTTCGGTTTTTGGGGCGCGCCAAACTTTAAGCGACATAAACATTATAAATGTTAAAACAATCTGAATAATCGCCACGCTTCTGTATCCCATATACCAGCCGTGATTGCCTGCAAGGCAATAGCCCATAATGTATGGGCTTATTGAAACACCAACGCCCCAAGAGGCATGAAGCCAGCTCATATGCCGCGAAGAATAATGAAGCGCAACAAAGTTATTAAGCGCCGCGTCAACCGCACCTGCCCCAAGGCCGTAAGGAACAGCCCACAAACACATAACCCAAAACGAATGCGACACCGAAAACCCAAACAGCGCCACCGCAGTGCAGCCAATGCTGAGCGCCGTTACAAGCCCTGTTCCTAATTTTCTTGTTAGGCGGTCGGTAAACAGGCTTGATATTATGGTGCAGCCTGCAATAATCATGGATACAATCCCCGCCGAAGATAGTGGAACTTGGAGCTCTGCGTGCATAACGGGCCAACCTGCCCCAAGCAATGAATCGGGCAGGCCAAGGCTTATAAAAGCGATATAAATTATTGCAAGTAAAACCGAATACATTTGCATCACCCAATTACAAAGGTTTGAAAGTTATATGCATTTTACCGCCTCTCTCCCCCACTGTCAACCGAAATTTTAAGTTTTTATGGCGTTTTTTTAATGTTTTTAAACGGGTAAAATCACAAAAACAAAAACATTAATAAAATCAGTAAAATTATGCTTGACATTACCCAAATAGGGTGCTATAATGTTTAGGCGTTCAAAAAGAATATATCTGCGAGTGTGCTGGAATAGGCAGACAGGCACGTTTGAGGGGCGTGTGTCTTCGACGTACGGGTTCAAGTCCCGTCACTCGCACCAGTCGAGAACCTCGACACGCAAACGCGTAGTTGAGGTTCTTCTTTTTTTAGATTTTTCCTCGCGTCTTAAATCCGTTATGAACACTTGTCCCATTTAAAAAACCTTACAAACCGTTTGTTTATGCGGCTTGTGAGGTTTTCTTTTTGTTCAAAAGTGTTTATGTTCTTTACTTTGTTCTTTATTGTTCAGTGTTTTCAAGCAATCCTGCCATTAAATTCAATGCTTTTACATTAGATTTTTGTACTGCATGTGCATAAGCTAATACTCAATTTCATTTTACTATTCATTCTATTCCTTTTTGATTATCAGCTTGACTTCCGGCGTATTTGATTTTAAATAACAATCGAAATCGTTAACCTTTTGCACATTTTTAAAATTATATTGAACTTTTGCCTTTAAAGTGGTATACTAACACTGCCAAACAAACTTAATAAACAGAAGCTGGGTATTTCCCCTTTGCGGGGGGTATTATGCTCTTTTTTGGTTATCTTATCGATATGAATTTGGTAAAAACGCAAATTCCATCGGTGGGATGATCGGGTTATGATACCCCCATTCTGTTTGAGTTTGTTTGGCGACAATCGGGGTTTGCGTTTTTCGGTGCGTTCGACTTCGGTTGGCGCACTTTTTTGTTTTATGGGGTGTTTTTATGACCGCAAAAAGACTAATGTTCTTGTTTTTATCCTTAACCATAATTTTATCTGCCTGCAAATATTCTAATAAAACGATTAGCGAAACCCCTGCCGAAGAGCCTGCATACGAAGTTTTTAAAATAAATATATATGCTGAATGTGTTTCAAACGATTCGGTAGGCAATGAATGGGTTCAAGAATACTTTATGGATGGGCAAAGAATTTATAGTGGGCACCAAATAACACTGCCGTTAAATGAGCCACCCGTTTTTAAAACCATAACCGCAACTATCGAAGAGGTTGACAAGTACCCCGATATATCATCAAAAGATATATCCTTTGAAATAAAAGACGGCAAAGAAAGCCACAAAACGGTGGTTGTTACCGAAGGCGATGGATGCCATAAAGGCCGCGAAGCAGTTTGGAATGTAAAGGTATCGGTTGAAAAATTGTTGAATGAAGAATTGCCATAAACTGTTGACTTGATATTTTTTATGTGGTATAATGATCGGCGTGAAATGAACAAATAATAATCTTTAAGAACGGTACAGAGATGCCGGCAAGGTTAGCAATTTTGCGCAATATGTTTTTGCGCTCGTTTTGGTATGCACAGCCTTGCTTAAAGCAAGGCTTTTTTTGTGCCGTAAACATAGAAAGATAGAAAGGTGCAACAATGAAAGCGATTTTTGAAGGCGGAAAGGTTTATATGGGCGGCAAGTTTTCATGTGCCCCCCTTTTTGTTGATGATAAAAAAGTATCTGAGCCGATTTCAGGCGGCAGTGTTGCTATTTATAATGTTAATAATTCTATTATTGTTCCCGGCTTTACAGATGTTCATGTTCATCTGCGTGAGCCGGGCTTTTCATATAAAGAAACAATCGAAAGCGGAACGCGCGCAGCCGCTGCCGGCGGCTACACCACGGTTTGCTCTATGCCAAACCTGAACCCCGCACCTGACAGCGCTGAAGCTATAAAACAGCAGCTTAATGCAATAAAAAAAGGCGCCGCGATTAGGGTTTACCCCTACGCTTCGATAACCAAAGGGCTGAAAGGTGAGGCTCTTTCAGATATGGAAGAACTAGCCCCGCTTTGCATTGCCTTTACGGATGATGGCAAGGGCGTTCAAAAAAATGAAATGATGCTTGAAGCAATGAAAACCGCAAAAGCTTTAGGCAAAATGATAGTTGCCCACTGTGAAGACGAAAGCCTTTTAATCGGTGGCTGTATACACGACGGCGAGTTTGCCCGCAAAAACGGTTTCCGCGGAATATCGAGCGAGAGCGAATGGCGCCAGGTTGAGCGCGACTTAGAGCTTGCTGCCGCCACAGGATGCAAATATCATGTTTGCCACATTTCGACGAAGGAAACGGTTGGACTTATACGCCAGGCTAAAAAATCAGGCGTTGACGTTACCTGCGAAACAGCGCCACATTACCTGATTCTTTGCGACCAAGACCTTAAAGACGAAGGCAGATTTAAAATGAACCCGCCCATTAGAAGTGAGGCTGACCGCGAAGCACTTGTTGAAGGACTGATTGACGGAACGATTGATATGATAGCAACCGATCACGCGCCACATTCGGCCGAAGAAAAGAGTAAAGGGCTTAAAGGCAGTTTAATGGGGGTTTCGGGGCTTGAATGCGCATTTGCGGCGGTTTACACAAACCTTGTTAAACCGGGTGTTTTACCGCTTGAAAGGCTGATTGATGCTATGAGCATTACCCCGCGCCGCCGATTTGGAATCCCAGGCGGCACCGAAATTGGCGACGACGCCGATTTCACGGTTATTAATTTAGATGAATCGTTCACCGTTCGCGGAGAAGATTTTATTTCAAAAGGAAAGTTCACCCCGTTTGAAGGGCGCAAATTTTATGGAAAAGTTAAGCTAACAGCAGTGAAAGGAGAAATAGTGTGGCAAGCCACACTACACTAAATTTAAAAGCCGTGCCGTTCCTACCATTGTCGAACCACGGCACACGGCGAAAATCTCCAACGCGCCGCTAATGGAGATTTTTATGTGCCACATACATTGATATTTTAGCGGCAGATAGGAGATTAATATGGCAGACAAAATAAACAGGAAATTAGTTTTAGAAGACGGCAGCGAATTCTATGGCACAGGCTTTGGTGATATGGGAGAACGCGTTTTTGAAATCGTTTTCAACACCTCTATGGCAGGGTATCAAGAAATAGTATCCGACCCATCATACACAGGCCAGGGCCTTGTTATGACCTACCCGCTTATTGGCACATACGGCATAACCGACGACGACTTTGAAAGCAAAGATATAACAATAAGCGCGCTTATCGTTAGCGAATATAACGACACTCCTTCAAACTTCCGCTACACCAAAACACTATCGGAAACACTTGAAGAAAGCCACATCCCCGGCATTCAAGGGTTCGACACAAGGATGTTAGCCAAAAAGATACGCGACAACGGAAGCTGCCGCGCAATTATAACCGATTCGTTCGTTAAAACAGAAGACGCCCTTGCAAAGATAGCCAAGGCACCCCAAAACAACAACCTTGCCGAAAAGGTTAGCTGCAAAAAGCGCTGGTATTCAAGAACACCTAACCACAAGCTTAATGTGGTTGCGGTTGACTGCGGAATTAAACTTAGCTTCATAAAAGCGCTCAACGCTGAGCACTGCAACGTTACAATAGTTCCCTTTGGCACCACTGCCGAAGAAATTGAACTTATGAAACCCGATGGCGTGTTTATTTCAAACGGCCCCGGAAACCCGAAAGATGCCGCTGCGGTTTGCGAACTTATTAAAGGCATTCGCGGTAAATACCCAATCTTCGGCACAGGCCTTGGCCACCAGCTTATAGGGCTTGCCTTCGGCGGCGACACATTTAAACTAAAGCCCGGCCACCGCGGCAGCACCCACGCTGTTAAAAATGTTATAACCGGCAAGTTTGATAACCCCGCGCAAAACCATGGCTACGCCGTAGATGAAGAATCACTTAAAGGCACCGGCCTTACAGTTACACACATAAACCTGTTTGATAAAACGGTTGAAGGAATGATGAACGAAGAAGAACGCATTTACAGTGTTCAGTTCCACCCCGAAACCGCATCAGGCACAGGAGAAAGCTCACTTTTATTTAACAAATTTATTAAAGCAATGATGGAGGCGAAGAAGAATGCCTAAGCGCACAGATATTAAAAAAGTAATGGTAATAGGCTCTGGCCCTATCGTAATCGGCCAGGCAGCAGAATTCGACTATGCGGGAACACAGGCCTGCTTAGCACTTAAAGAGGAAGGCTATGAGGTTGTTCTTGTTAACTCAAACCCTGCAACAATAATGACCGACAAAGCAATTGCCGACAAGATTTATATGGAGCCGTTAACCCTTGAATATGTTGCAAAGATTATCCGCCGCGAGCGCCCCGATGCAATTGTTCCCGGCATTGGCGGCCAAACAGGCCTTAACCTTGCAATGCAACTTGAAAAGAAGGGTATTCTTGAAGAATGCCAGGTTGAACTGCTTGGAACCAGCAGCGACAGCATCGACTGCGCTGAAGACAGAGAACGCTTTAAAAACCTTTGCGAAGATTTAGGTGAGCCTGTTTTACCTTCAATCACATCGCACTCAATTGAAGAATGCTTTGAAGCCGCAAGAAAGATTGGCTTCCCCGTTGTTTTGCGCCCTGCCTTCACCCTTGGCGGAACAGGCGGCGGCTTTGCCGAAAACGAAGAAGAACTCTATGAGCTTGCTAAAAACGCACTTCGCCTTTCACCCGTAAGCGAAGTTTTGGTTGAAAAGAGCATTAAAGGCTATAAAGAAATTGAGTACGAAGTAATGCGCGACGCTAACGACACCGCCATTGCAATATGCAATATGGAAAATATCGACCCTGTTGGAATTCACACAGGCGACTCGGTTGTTGTTTGCCCTTGCCAAACACTTACCCACAAGGAATGCGCATTCCTTCGCGAGAGCGCACTTAAAATCATCCGCGCACTTAAAATCGAGGGTGGCTGCAACGTTCAGTTCGCGCTTGACCCGCAATCGTTCGATTATTTCCTTATTGAGGTTAACCCCCGAGTTTCGCGTTCATCGGCGCTCGCATCAAAGGCAAGTGGCTACCCCATTGCAAGGGTTACCGCAAAGGTTGCCGTTGGAATGACACTTGATGAAATTATGCTTTCCAACACACCTGCCGCATTTGAACCAACACTTGACTATGTTGTTACCAAAATGCCCCGCTTCCCCTTTGATAAGTTTGTTGATGCAAACAACAGCCTTTCAACCCAGATGAAGGCAACAGGCGAAGTTATGGCAATTGGCCGCAGCATTGAAGAAAGCCTTCTTAAAGCCGTTCGCTCGCTTGAAATCGGCGTTTGCCACCTTTATATGAAGAAGTTCGATTCATACACCGAAGATGAACTTTTACAGTATATCCGCACCGGAACCGACGACCGTTTTTATGCGATTGCAGAGCTTTTCCGCCGCGGAACCGACATTGGCCGAGTTTGCGATGCAACACAGATTGATATGTTCTTCCTTGAAAAACTTCGCCACATCACCGAGCTTGAAAACGAAGGTAAACAGAACCCGATGGATGCCGAAACACTTAAAAAGCTTAAAAAATACGGTTTTTCTGACAAGTATATAGCCCAGCTTTGGAATGTTAGCGAGCTTGACGTTTGGAACTTCAGAAGAGAAAGCGGCATAACACCTGTTTACAAAATGATTGACACCTGCGCCGGCGAATTCAAAAGCTACACCCCATACTTCTATTCAACCTATGAAACCGAAAACGAGCTTCAAATATCAGATAAGAAAAAAATTATCGTTTTAGGTTCGGGCCCCATCAGAATAGGCCAGGGCGTTGAGTTCGACTATTCAACAGTTCACGCAGTTATGACCATCAAGCAGATGGGCTGCGAAGCTATAATCATCAATAACAACCCCGAAACCGTATCAACCGACTACACCTGTTCTGATAAATTATATTTCGAGCCGCTCACTGTAGAAGATGTTATGAACATCATTGAGCTTGAAAAGCCCTATGGCGTTATTGCATCACTTGGCGGACAAACCGCAATTAACCTTGCAGAACCGCTTATGAACCGCGGCGTTAACATTATTGGCACAGGTGTTGAAGCTATCGACCGCGCCGAAAACCGCGACAGCTTTGAAAAACTTCTAAGCGAACTCGGAATCCCACAGCCACCCGGCCGCGCCGTTACAACAATTGAAGACGGCGTTAAAGCCGCTGCTGATATTGGCTACCCTGTTCTTGTTCGCCCAAGCTTTGTTCTTGGCGGACGCGCTATGCAGATTGTTGCAAACGAAGAAATGCTTCGCCACTACCTTAAAACTGCGGTTGAAATCGATGCTGATCGCCCCGTTCTTGTTGACAGATATATTTCGGGTAAAGAGGTTGAAATCGACGCCGTTTGCGACGGAACCGACGTTTTCGCACCCGGTATTATGGAACTTGTTGAGCGCACTGGCGTTCACTCGGGCGACTCGATAAGCGTTTATCCAACCTTCAGCATTTCACAAAAGGTTAAAGATACTATTCTTGACTACACCAAGAAATTAGGCCTTGGAATTGGCATTGTTGGCCTATTCAACATTCAGTTTATTGTTGATGCAAACGAAGATGTTTACGTAATCGAAGTAAACCCGCGTTCTTCAAGAACCGTTCCATTCCTTTCAAAATCAACAGGCTACAACCTTGCCGACATTGGAACACTTGTAATTTTAGGCCATTCACTTAAAGACCAGGGCTTCACAACATCTTACCCCGAAGAAAAGCCAAGATGGTATGTTAAAACTCCTGCCTTCTCGTTCTCGAAACTTCGCGGGCTTGATGCCTACCTTTCACCCGAAATGAAATCAACAGGTGAAGCTATAGGTTACGACGACAGCATGACCCGCGCGCTTTACAAATCACTTCGTGCATCGGGTATGAGCGTTGTGAACTACGGCACAGTGCTTGTAACCATCAACGATAGCGACAAAGAGGAAGCACTTCCCCTTATTAAGCGTTTTTATGATATGGGCTTTAACATTGAAGCCACAAGCGGCACAGCCCAGTTCTTAAAAGAGCACGGCATTCGCACAAGAATTCGCAAGAAGATAAGCGAAGGCAGTGAAGAAATTTTAGATTCTATCCGCCAAGGCTATGTAAGCTATGTTATCAACACGCGTGATGTTAACTCTTCGGGCGTACTGTCAGACGGGTATGAAATTCGCCGCTGCGCCTGCGAAAACAACATCACCACCTTTACTTCACTCGACACTGTAAAGGCGCTCTTAGATGTTCTTGAAGAAACAACAATGAAGGTTTCGGAAATTTAGTTTTTCGGCTGAATGGAGATTATAATGAAACAAGAATTTTTTACGGTTGAATCAACAAGATTCCTTGCTAAAAACACCTTTGAAACGGTGCTTGCAGGCAATACCGACGGCATAAGGCCCGGGCAGTTTGTTAACATTATGCTATCTGGCAAATACCTGCGCCGCCCCATTTCGGTTTGTAATTCTGAGGCAGGAAAGCTCACTATTGTTTACAAAACCGTGGGAGATGGCACCAAGGCTTTAAGCGAAGTAAAAATCGGCGAAAAGCTCGATTTATTAACACAACTTGGAAATGGATACGATTTAAGTACTAGCGGAGATACCCCCCTGCTTATCGGCGGAGGGGTTGGCATACCGCCGCTTTATATGCTTTGCAAGGAACTTTTAAAAAAGGGCGTTACACCCAGCGTTATTTTAGGTTTTAATTCTGCCGATGAGGTTTTTTATGAAGAAGAATTCTCGGCTCTTGGAGTTCACGTTTACATCGCAACGGCCGACGGCAGCCGTGGAACAAAAGGTTTTGTTACCGATGTTATGAAAAACCTTAATTATTCATACTTTTACACCTGTGGGCCAATGCCTATGTTTAGGGCAATAAATGCAGTTGCCACAACCGAAGGGCAGTTAAGCTTTGAAGAGCGAATGGGCTGCGGCTTTGGCGCATGCATGGGCTGCAGCTGCAAAACACTAACAGGCAATAAGCGCATTTGCCGCGAAGGCCCCGTTATGAAAAGGAGCGAGATAATATGGCAGACACAAGAGTAACCCTTGGCGGCATCGAACTGCAAAACCCTGTTATCCCCGCGAGCGGAACCTTTGGCTACGGGCGCGAGTTTGTCGAGCTTTACGATATTAGCATTTTAGGCTCAATCTCACTTAAGGGAACAACACTTGAGCCGCGCTTTGGCAACCCAACACCCAGAATTGCCGAATGCCCAAACGGAATGCTTAACAGCGTTGGGCTTCAAAACCCCGGAATTGAAGCGGTTTTACGCGATGAAATTCCAAACCTTAAAAAGATTTACGGAAAACCCGTTGTGCTTAATGTTGGCGGCTTTAGCGAAGAAGAATTTGCAAAGGTTTGCGCCGCAGCCGACAAGGAAGACAGCATTGGCATAATTGAACTTAACATAAGCTGCCCCAACCTTCACGCAGGCGGCAAAAACTTCGGCGTTTCGGCCGAGGGCGCAACCCGCGCAACCCGCGCAGCAAAATCGGCAACAAGCAAACCCGTTTTTGTAAAGCTCACCCCCAATGTTACCGACATAACCGAAATCGCCGTTGCCTGTGAAGAGGCAGGGGCCGATGGCATCAGCCTTATAAACACACTGCTTGGAATGAGAATTGACCTTAAAACCAACAAGCCTGTGCTTTATAACAAAATGGGCGGTTTTTCAGGCCCTGCAATACTTCCTGTTGCACTTCGCATGGTTTACCAGGTTTATGAAGCGGTTAAAATCCCGATTATCGGCATGGGCGGCGTTTCTACTGCGGCCGATGTTATCGAAATGATGTTAGCAGGCGCCACCGCAGTTCAGGTAGGGGCTGCAAACCTTGTGAACCCCTTTGCCTGCCGCGATATTATAAACGACCTGCCCCACACTATGGAGCAGTATGGAATAAACAGTTTAACTGAAATTATAGGAGGAGCACACTAATATGGGAAAAGACGTTATGATAGCTTGCGACTTTTCGAGCGCAAAAGAAACTATCGAATTTTTAGACAAGTTTACAGGCAGAAAGCCTTTTGTTAAAATCGGAATGGAGCTTTTTTATGCCGAAGGCCCCGAAATCATTAAACAGATTAAAAGCCGCGGCCACAAAATATTTTTAGATTTAAAACTTCACGATATACCGAACACCGTTAAAAAAGCAATGAACGTTTTATCGAAGCTCGATGTTGATATGTGCAACCTTCACGCCGCAGGAACATCGGCTATGATGAAGGCAGCAATTGAGGGCTTAACAAGAGAAGACGGCACCCGCCCCCTGCTTGTTGCTGTTACACAGCTTACTTCAACCGATGAAGCACGTATGCAAAACGAACTTCTTATTAACGAAACAATGGAAAACACCGTTGTGAAATATGCGCAGAACGCAAAAGCATCGGGCCTTGACGGCGTTGTTTGCTCACCGCTTGAAGCAGGCCTTGTTCACGAAAACTGTGGCAAAGGATTTGTAACCGTAACCCCCGGAATTCGCTTCGCGGGGGACAGCGTTGGCGATCAGTCGCGCATTACAACCCCATTAAAGGCAAAAGAAATCGGCTCTGACTATATTGTTGTTGGCCGTTCTATTACCGCAGCAGAAGACCCGGTTGCTGCATACAACCGCTGTGTTGAAGAATTTATTGACTAATTAAAACATAAGGAGAAAGTTATGAACGGAAATGTTAAAACACTCATAGCAAAAGACTTACTTTCAATCAAGGCTGTATTTTTAAGCCCTAACGAACCCTTCACATGGGCAAGCGGCATTAAAAGCCCCATTTACTGCGATAACCGCTTAACACTTACAGCGCCCGAGGTTAGAAACGACATTGAAAACGCACTTGCAGAATCGGTGAAGGCTAACTTCCCCGAATGCGAAGTTCTTATGGGAACATCAACTGCAGGTATTGCTCACGCCGCTATCACAGGCCACATTTTAGGGCTTCCTATGGGCTATGTTCGCGGTTCAAGCAAAGATCACGGCCGCCAGAACAGAATTGAAGGCAGGCTTGAAAAGGGCCAAAAGGTTGTTGTTGTTGAAGACCTTATTTCAACAGGCGGCAGCGTTATCGACGTTGTTGAAGCGCTTCGCGAAGCAGGCGCCGAGGTTCTTGGCATTGTTAGCATCTTCACCTATGGCATGAAAAAAGGACTTGAAAGGCTTGCAGCCGCTAATGTTACAAACTACAGCTTAACCGATTTCGACGAAATCGTTGCAGTTGCCGCCGCTGAAGGCTACATTGAAGAAGGCGACACCGCAAGGCTTAAGGCATTCCGCGACAACCCGTCTGACGAGTCGTGGATAGGTGGCAAATAATGAGAAGCCTTATAGACATTAGGGAGCTTTCGGCTGAAGAGATTAACAGCCTTATAGACTGCGCTAAAGATATTATCGCAAACCCCGAAAAATACAGCGAAAAATGCAAGGGTAAAAAGCTGGCATCGCTGTTTTTTGAACCGTCAACCAGAACCCGCCTTAGCTTTGAGGCGGCTATGTATGAGCTTGGCGGCAATGTTCTTGGCTTTTCAGAAGCAATGAGCAGCTCTGCCGCAAAGGGCGAAAGCGTTGCCGACACGGCTAAAACAGTTAGCTGTTACGCCGATATTATTGCAATGCGCCACCCGAAAGAGGGCGCTCCGCTTGTGGCTTCGATGAACGCATCAATCCCCGTTATAAACGCGGGCGACGGCGGCCACAACCACCCAACCCAAACCCTTGCCGACCTTTGCACAATAAGCCTTGAAAAAGGCAGGCTACACGACCTAAAGGTGGGCTTCTGCGGTGACTTAAAGTTTGGCCGCACAGTTCATTCGCTAATTTCGGCCCTTTCAAGGTACACAGGAATTAAGGTTTACCTTATTTCGCCCGAAGAACTTAAACTGCCAAGCTATATTAAAAACGGCGTGCTTCAAAAATGCGGCATTGAATACGTTCAAACAACCGATTTAGACAGTGTTATCGGCGAGCTTGACATTTTATATATGACAAGGGTTCAGCGCGAACGCTTCTTCAGCGAAGAGGAATATTTGCGCCTTAAAGACAGTTACATTTTAACCGAAGAAAAACTTTTAGGCGCGAAGGAAGACCTTTGCATTATGCATCCGCTGCCGCGCGTTAACGAAATTTCGGTTGGAATTGACAACGATAAAAGGGCTTGCTACTTTAAGCAGGTGCTTTACGGCAAGTATATGAGAATGGCGCTTATTATGATGCTTTTGGGGGTGGAATAATTGAACATTGACTCAATTAAAAACGGCATAGTTATCGACCATATTACTGCAGGCCGCGGAATGGAGATTTACAGGCTTTTGAATTTAGAAGAGCTTGACTGCCCCGTTGCCATAATCAAAAATGTGTTGAGCGCCAAGGCAGGAAAAAAAGATATTATCAAGATCGACAGTGAGATGCCGATTGATTTTAACCTGTTAGGCTATGTTGACCCAGGCATCACAGTTAACATTATTAAAGATTCAAAGGTTGCCGAAAAGGTGCACCCAACCCTTCCAACAAGGCTCACAGGGGTTTTAAAATGCAAAAACCCCCGTTGCATTACCTCAACCGAGCAGGAGCTGCAACAGATTTTCTATCTTGACGACAGCAACAACGCAATTTACCGTTGCCTATACTGCGAATCTAAAAGCGATAAAATGTTTAATAAATAATATTTTCGTGCAAACAAACCCCGTGTGTTGCTAACCTGTAACACGCGGGGATTTTAAATTTTACTGAACTAATTATAAATATTAAAATGCAATAGAAAGTATCAGCATTTCAAGTAAGCAAACACGCAATAAAAATACGCAAATTTTGCATTCCAACCGAAAACTAAATATACAATTTTTGCATAAAATTATTGCCTAATACATAAAATAGTGATATAATACGTATGAGGTGATGTTATGACATTACGAGAACTTAGAAAAATCAAAGGGATAACACAGCAAGAAGCCGCAGATTATGTAGGGGTGCCATTAAGGACTTACTCTAATTATGAAAACGATCCTCAAAAGCAGTCCAGCATTAAATATAAGTATATAATGGAAAAACTATATACCCACGGATATATCGATGAAGAAAACGGGGTGCTGACATTAGAAGAGATCAAAAAGACCTGTGTAAATATTCTTTCCAAATATCCTGTTGAATATTGCTATTTGTTTGGGTCATACGCAAAGGGCAACGCAAAACCATCAAGTGATGTGGATTTACTAATCCACACCACTCTTTCAGGATTAAAGTTCTACGGTTTGGTTGAAGAACTGCGCGAACAGTTGAAGAAAAAGGTTGATGTGCTTGACCAAAAACAAATAATGGGTAACTTTGAACTTACAAATGAAATACTGAAGGATGGCGTAAAGATTTATGGATAATATAAAAAATGACGCTTACTATATTAAGAAAATGCTAAAGGACATTAAGTTTATTATAAATAACACAAAGGGAATAACACTTGACGAGCTTGAAGCAAACGAGGTGCTGTGCGACTCTGTTCTTTTTCGTTTGATACAAATCTCTGAAAACTCAGTGAAACTTACCCCTGATTTTAAGGCAAGGCACAACGATATTCCTTGGCAGGCCATCAAGGGTATGAGAAACAAAATTGTTCACGAATACGGCGATGTTGAGTTTGATATTGTTCATCAAACAGTTACAGAGGATATACCCGAAATTTGTAAGAAGCTTGACAGTCTTGTGTGATTGTTTTATAAGGAAATGATAACCAAGATTGCAGAAGTATGTGTTTAAATTATTTTGTTGTAAAAGCGTTAAAAGTGTGATAAAATAAACTCACCACACAAATCATTATAGGCGTATTACAAGAGAATGTTTTTTGTTTCGGCAAAAACACATTCTCCGCTTGTGCATTCCTTGTGATATGCCAAAAGATTTGTGTGGTAACAATCTGGAGCTATGTGTTTTTCGGTGCGTAGCTTCGGTTGCGCACTTTTTTGTTTTTACGAGGTATTAAATGAAAGACAAGTCAGAGATTTACAAAACATTCGGCAAAAGATTAAAGGCAATAAGAAAAGAACTTAAAATGACTCAGATTGATTTTTCGAAGCACTTGTCGATAGATAGAAGCCTTTACACAAAGTATGAAACCGGAGCATCTATGCCACCCGGCTATAAGCTATATGAAATGGCTAAAAATCTTGGTGTATCAACTGATTTTTTATTAGGGCTTAACGATAATGATAATTAGTGTTTTACATAAAATGCGGTGCCACACGGCACCGTTTTTTAGTATCGTTTTTTAATTGTTAACAAATAGTAAAAAGTGCGTGAAATATGGTGCTCTTCCCGTTGACATATAATTTTTAGGGTGTTAAAATATACTAATATGTTAGATTTAATATGAAATTTTAACGTTCAACCACGGGGGTTCAACAAATGATTTTAAAATTACTAAAATGTGTGCGAGAATACAAAAAAACCTCGATACTCACGCCGATTTTGGTTACAGGCGAGGTTATTCTTGAATGCTTAATACCGTTTATTATTGCAAAGCTGGTTTCGGCAATTCAGGCCGGTGCAACGGTTGGCGAAATTGCTAAATACGGCGGTGTTTTAACCGTTATGGCGGCGTTATCACTCATATTCGGTGCGGTTGCAGGTTCAACTGCCGCAACAGCTTCTTGCGGTTTTGCAAAGAATATACGAAAAGATCTATTTTATAAAATTCAAGACTTTTCGTTTGCGAATATCGACAGGTTTTCAACCTCATCGCTGGTTACAAGGCTCACAACCGACATAACCAATGTTCAAATGTCGTATATGATGATTATCAGAACCGCGGTTAGAGGCCCGCTTATGATAATTTTCTCGTTTGTTATGGCGGCCGTTATGGGCGGAAAGCTCGCGTTCATTTTTGCCTGTCTTTTACCTGTTTTGGCGTTCTTCTTCCTTTTTATCATCAAAAAGGTTATGCCTATATTTAAGCGAGCCTTTAAAAAATACGATAACCTCAACCGCGAAATTCAAGAAAACGTTCGCGGAATAAGGGTTGTTAAATCATTTGTTAGAGAAGACTACGAAAAGAAAAAATTCAACACCGCATCTGACGGGGTTAGAGAAGACTTCACAGTGGCTGATAAAATTATGGTGCTTTCAAACCCGCTTTTGCAGCTCTGCCTTTATATTAATATGATAGCCATTATGTTCTTTGGCTCTAAAATCATAATTTCGGGCGGCGCGCTTAACGTTGGCCAGCTTTCGGCACTTATCACCTACGGCTTCCAGATTTTAATGAGCCTTATGATGATTTCGATGGTTTTTGTTATGATAACAATTTCAGGCGAATCGGCCGCGCGTATTGTTGAGGTGCTGGGCGAAAAATCAACAATCACAAACCCCGAAAACCCCGAAATGCAGGTTAAAAACGGCAGCATTGACTTTAACGGTGTTTCGTTTAAATATTCCGAAAAGGCCAAAGAAATGGCGCTTTCAAGCATCGAGCTTCACATTAAATCGGGCGAAACCATTGGAATTATTGGCGGAACAGGGTCGGGCAAAAGCTCGCTTATACAGTTAATACCCCGCCTTTACGATGCAACCGAGGGCTCAGTTATGGTTGGCGGACGTGATGTTAGAAAGTACGACATTGAATCGCTTCGAAATGCGGTTTCGGTTGTTTTGCAGAAAAACGAGCTCTTTTCGGGAACAATTAAAGAAAACCTTCGCTGGGGCAACCCCGACGCGAGCGATGAAGAGCTGATTGAAGCCTGCAAAATGGCGGCGGCACACGAGTTTGTGTCATCCTTCCCCGATGGATACGACACATTCATTGAGCAGGGCGGCGCCAATGTTTCGGGCGGGCAGAAACAGCGCCTTTGCATTGCAAGGGCATTGCTTAAAAAGCCTAAGATTTTAATTTTAGATGATTCCACAAGCGCGGTTGACACCAAAACCGATGCAATGATTCGCGCCGCGTTTGAAAAATATATTCCCGAAACCACAAAGCTTATCATCGCTCAACGCATTTCTTCAGTTGAAAAGGCCGACCGCATTGTGGTTATGGACGACGGCAAGATAAACGACGTTGGCACCCACGAAGAGCTGCTAAAGCGCAATGAAATCTACAAAGATGTTTACGAATCTCAAAACAAGGCAGGTGTTAGCGATGAGAGGTAGACCGAATATGAAGCAAATGCCCAAAGGCGGGCCGCGACCTGCACCAAAAAAAGGCGTGTTCGGCAGGCTTATTAAAGAGTTGTTCCGCGCCTACCCCGTAGCGCTGCCTATTGTTATTGTTGCAATTTTAGTAAACGCTATTGTTTCATCAATTCCTGCAGTGTTTATGCAAAACATTTACAAGCTTATCGAAGAGTCACTTAAAGATTCAACCCCTTGGGCAAAAGCCTCAGGCGAAATTATCAAATTCGTTATTATGCTGGCGACTCTTTACCTTATTTCTATCATTTTAGGCTTTTTATATAACCGAATGATGGCAACCATCACCCAAGGCTTTTTGCACAAAATGCGCCTTAAAATGTTTGGCGTTATGCAAGGGCTTCCTGTTAAGTTTTTCGATTCTAACAATAATGGCGATATTATGAGTTATTACACCAACGACGTTGACACTATGCGCCAGTTGGTATCACAAAGCCTGCCGCACATTTTAACATCGGTTACAACCGTTTTAACCGTTGCCTTTTTAATGCTTTACTATAGCGTTTGGCTATTCCTTGTTGTATGCGTTGGCGTTGTTGCAATGCTTATGGTTACTTCAAAGGTGGGCGGAAATTCCTCGAAATACTTTATCGGCCAGCAACGTTCGGTTGCAGGCACCGAAGGCTATGTTGAAGAAATGATGAACGGCCAAAAGGTTGTTAAGGTTTTCTGCCACGAAAAGGAAAGCCGCGAAGGATTCGACAAGCTTAACGACGAGCTGTTTGAAAACTCACGAAAAGCCCATAAATACGCAAACATTTTAATGCCCATTCTTGGAAATATAGGCAACATTCTTTATGTTATTGTTGCGCTCGTTGGCGGAACACTTTTGGTTTTAAATGTTCCGAATGTTTCAATTTCGGGGCTTGCTTTAGGCATAAACATTGTGGTTCCCTTCCTTAATATGACCAAGCAGTTTTCGGGCAATATTGGGCAGGTTTCATCGCAAATCAACTCAATCATAATGGGCCTTGCAGGTGCATCGCGCGTGTTTGAGCTTATTGATGAAAAGCCCGAGGTAGACAACGGCTATGTAACACTTGTTAATGTTCGCGAAGAAAACGGCAAACTTACCGAATGCAAAGAAAAAACAGGAATGTGGGCTTGGAAACACCCCCACTCGGCCGACGGCTCGGTTACCTATACAAAGCTTTTGGGCGATGTTAGAATGAACGAGGTTGATTTTGGCTATGTTCCCGAAAAAATCGTGCTTAAAAATGTTTCGCTTTATGCTAAGCCCGGGCAAAAGGTTGCCTTTGTTGGCGCAACAGGCGCCGGCAAAACAACCATAACCAACCTTATTAACAGGTTTTACGACATTGCCGACGGTAAGATTAGGTATGACGGCATTAACATTAACAAAATCAAAAAGGCCGACCTTCGCCGTTCGCTTGGCATTGTTCTGCAAGATATTAACCTTTTCACCGGAACGGTTATGGATAACATCCGCTACGGCAAGCTTGACGCAACTGATGAAGAATGCATTGCCGCCGCACGCCTTGCCGGGGCCGACAGTTTTATTAGGCGCCTGCCCGATGGCTATAACACGCAGCTTTCGGCCAGCAGTGCCAACCTTTCGCAAGGCCAGCGCCAGCTTATTGCCATAGCGCGCGCCGCCGTTAACGACCCACCCGTTATGATTATGGACGAGGCAACATCTTCAATCGATACCAGAACCGAGGCTATAGTTCAGCGCGGAATGGACGCTTTAATGAAGGGCAGAACCGTTTTTGTTATTGCGCACCGCCTTTCAACCATTAAAAATTCCGATGTTATTATGATGCTTGATCACGGCGAGATAATCGAGCGCGGAAGCCACGATGAGCTTATGGCCAAAAAGGGCAAATACTACGAGCTTTACACCGGCGCATTCGAGCTTGATTGATTAAACTGAATACACGTATAGTCAAGGCATTTCACTGTGTGGAGTGCCTTGATTTTTTATAAATCTACCGTCTGCATCGTTGGGGCGGATGCCCTCATCCGCCCGTGCAGAGCTATGCTTTTGAATTCCCCTTGTATATCACATTAATTGCCCGCGGGACGATGTGGGCATCGTCCCCTACAAGATAAATGATAAACCCCCTTTTATTTTTACAGTAAATGAATTATTAAATAAATTTATTGTAAAGTGATGAAAAATGTGGTAAACTAATCTTGCGACGTAACTTCATTTGAATATTACCCAGTCGAGAGGTGCATTTTACTAAGGTAAAAATGCATACTCTTTTTCGTGCATTCTTGATTGGGTGCTGAAGTTGCGTCGCAGCAATTGGAGTTATGCGTTTTTCGGTGCGCTTAACTTCGGTTGGCGCACTTTTTTGTTTAAGAGGTTATTTTGATGTTGGAATATGAAGAAATGCACAAAAACTTTTGCACAAATTTAAAGGATATGCGCAAGCAAATGCAAATGACACAAGAAGATTTTGCAAGGTTTATTGGCATTGGGCGCACATTATATACTAAATATGAAACGTGTGCGGCAACACCCACATTTATAAAACTGCTCAAAATAATATCTGCTTTAAATGTATCAGCAGATTTTTTGTTCGGAATAAAAGCCAACGATAATATAGATAAATAATTTAAAAGGGTTCCCCACTAAACCGTGAGGAACCCTTGTTTTAATGTAAACCACTATATTGCTTTTTTGTTTTCATAATCATCGGGCACGTAAACGCGCTTAATATCAGCGCCAACTGCCGTTAACTTATCAACTATTGTTTCATAGCCGCGATCGATATACTGAATATCTAAAACCTCAGTTTTTCCATTAGCCATTAAGCCTGCCATAATCATAGCGGCACCTGCGCGAAGATCGGTTGCGTGAACGCGTGAAGGCTTTAATTCTTCAACGCCTTTTATAATAGCATTCTTGCCGTCAACCTGAATTTCAACACCCATTGACGAAAGCTGGTCGACATATCTGAAACGGTTGTCCCACACGCCTTCGCTTACAATGCTAACGCCTTCGGCAACCGAAAGCAGCGTTGTCATCTGCGGTTGCATATCGGTTGGGAAGCCCGGGTGCGGCTGGGTTGTAACATTGCAGGCCTTGGGACGCCCGTTTGCTATAACCCTAACAGCTTCGTCAAATTCTTGAACTATTGCGCCCGATTCGATAATTTTTGCAGTTATCGATTCCAAGTGCTTCGGGATAACATTTTTAATTAAAAGGTTGCTTTTTGTTGCGGCGGCAAGCGCCATATATGTTCCAGCCTCAATCTGGTCGGGTATAATGCTGTAGGTTGTGCCGTTTAAGTGGTCAACCCCGCGGATTTTAATAATATTAGTGCCCGCGCCCATAATATCGGCACCCATTGAGTTTAAGAAGTTTGCAAGGTCAACAATGTGCGGTTCGCGTGCGGCGTTTTCAATAACAGTCATACCATTAGCGCGAACGGCTGCCAGCATAATGTTAATTGTTGCCCCAACCGAAACCTTATCGAGGTATACCGAGTTGCCGTTAAGCTCTTTAGCAGATGCAACCACCATACCATCTTCATAAGTTACCTTTGCGCCAAGCGCTTCAAAGCCCTTTATGTGCTGGTCGATCGGCCTTGTGCCGAAATCGCACCCGCCGGGGGGCGCTACTTTTGCCTTATTAAAACGGCCTAAAAATGCGCCTATAAAATAACTGCTTGCACGCATATTTGAGGTTAAACTGTGCGGCAAAACGGCTGAATTTATGTTTCTTGGGTCAATTTCAATAGTGTGTGCATCAAGCGCGATAACTGAAGCCCCAAGTTTATATATTATATTTATAATATCATTAACATCGGAAATATCGGGGATATTTTCAATACGGCATACTCCACCCGACAAAATAACTGCCGGAAGAATTGCCACTGCAGCATTTTTAGCGCCGCTGATACATATTTCACCATGCAGGCGCTTACCGCCGTTTATTATGAACTTTTCCAATCTACACGGCACTCCTAACCTAAATTATTTGCAAAAACCCATTTAATCATAATACAACATTTATATTATACCACTAAATGCCCAAAAGTCAAACTGTAATTACTTTACACCCGGCTTTTTGTTAATAATATTGAATTTTGCACAGCGCTATCCTAAAATCATTCCCAATATTGCCGAAACCACAGCCACCACACATAGCGCAAAGCCGGCGATTGTTGGAATAACAAATCGGGCGTTAAAACTGCGGTCGAAATCGTCGTATTTCCAATCGAAAGCGAATTTGGGCGGTTGCGATTCGCTTCCACCACCTAAAGCCGAAGATTCGTTTTCAATTCGCATGCGCGAAAGCCTGCTGCTGTTCACCTTTTTTGATATCAAAAGGTATATGGTAACGCTAAGCCCTAAAACTGCCGCTGCTACCGAAACTATAAAAAGTATATCAGATGCTAATTTCATTTGTTTGTACCTCGAAGTTTGTTAATTCTATCGCGAAGATATGCCGCGTGCTCAAATTCAAGCATTTTGGCTGCCTGCCGCATTTCGCTTGTTAAGCGTTTTATAAGCATCTCGCGCTCGGCCTTTGTTAGGTGCTTTTCACTCTTATCATCGCCCTTTGAACGCGGCGTGATTTCGATAATTTCCCTAACATCTTTAATAATCGTTTTTGGCGTTATGCCGTGCCGCTTGTTATACTCGGTTTGTATTTCGCGGCGGCGGTTGGTTTCGCGTATTGCGCGCTCCATTGAGCCTGTAACACTATCGGCATACATTATAACGGTGCCGCCTGCATTTCGAGCCGCACGGCCAATGGTTTGTATAAGCGAGGTTTCAGAACGCAGAAAGCCCTCTTTATCGGCATCGAGAATGGCAACCAACGATACTTCGGGAATATCAAGCCCTTCGCGCAAAAGGTTAATGCCAACCAAGGCATCAAATTCGCCTGTTCGAAGGTCGCGGATTATTTCCATTCTCTCGATAGTGTCGATATCATAGTGCATATAGCGCACGCGAATACCCACATTTTCAAGGTATTCGGTAAGGTCTTCGGCCATTTTTTTGGTGAGCGTTGTTATAAGCACGCGCTCATTTTTTGCCGCCCTTTGATTTATTTCGCCAACAAGGTCGTCAATCTGGCCGTCGACCGGTTTAACTATAATTTGCGGGTCTAAAAGCCCGGTTGGCCTTATAACCTGCTCGACAGTTTGGGCAGAAACGCTCTTTTCAAGCTCGCCCGGTGTTGCCGAAACAAAAACCGCCTGATTTATGTGGGAATAGAATTCATCGAAATTCAATGGGCGGTTATCAAAGGCCGAAGGCAGCCTAAAGCCATAGTTCACAAGGTTCTCTTTTCGCGATCTATCTCCGCCGAACATTCCCCTAACCTGCGGCAATGTAACGTGAGATTCGTCAACAAATAATAGGTAATCATCATAAAAATAATCAAGAAGCGTAAATGGCACGCTGCCTGCAGGGCGGCGCGAAAGTATTCTTGAATAGTTTTCAACGCCCTTGCACATACCAATCTCTTTGAGCATTTCAACATCGTATTCGGTTCGCTGGCGAATTCGTTGCGCTTCAATGAACATTTTTTTATCAAGAAAATATTTTTCGCGTTCTTCCATTTCGGCTAAAATTTCTTTCAGCGCCTGCTCCTTTTTATCTTCGGGAACAATATAGTGCGATGCAGGGTAGATTGCCACGTGGGATAAAAGGCCTTTAACCTCGCCTGTAACGGTGTTGATTTCGCTTATTCTGTCAACCTCGTCACCAAAAAATTCAACCCTAATGGCATTGTCAGACGAATAGGCAGGGAAAATTTCAACAACATCACCGCGAACGCGGAACTTGTTACGGGTGAAGTTAATGTCGTTACGGTCATACTGCAGTTCAATCAGCTTTCTTATAAGCTCGTCGCGGTCTTTCTCCATTCCAACGCGAAGCGAAATAACCATATTGCGGTAGTCGATTGGGTTGCCAAGGCTATATATGCACGAAACACTGGCAACTATAATAACGTCGCGCCTCTCACTTAGCGCGCAGGTGGCAGAATGGCGAAGCTTGTCGATTTCGTCGTTAATGGCTGAATCTTTTTCAATATAAGTGTCGCTCCCCGGGATGTAGGCTTCGGGCTGGTAATAATCGTAGTAAGAAACAAAATACTCAACCGCATTATTGGGGAAGAACTCGCGAAACTCTGAGCACAACTGTGCCGCAAGGGTTTTATTGTGCGCCAGCACCAGGGTTGGCTTATTAACGCCTGCAATAATGTTGGCCATTGTGAAGGTTTTGCCCGAACCCGTAACGCCTAAGAGAACCTGCTCTTTTAAGCCGCTGTTGATGCCGTTTATAAGCTTTTCGATCGCCTCGGGCTGGTCGCCCGTTGGTTTATAAGGTGATACTAATTCGAACCTTTCCAAAGCCTTTCCTCCCATTTTACACTTTTATTTTAGTATACCACAAAAATTTTATAAGTAAATAAAATAGCAGATGCTTTTTCGCACCTGCTATTAATAATTATTTGGTTTTGAAAAATGCTGTTTTTATTTATATTATACATAATTTGAACAACTTCACAGCGCTGTGCAATGCTTCTAATTATCAGCAACAGCATTTTACCATAATTACTTTAGTTTCACAATAATTAACAAAACTTATAAACCTGCAAAAACGGCGAAAACACCACGGTTTACCTTGTGTTTTCGTGGGCAGTGCACTAATTTTTATTAAAGCAACAAGCAAGGTTTTAGGCATAATATACTCTTGAAAAAGCGCGTAATATGAGGTATAATGTACTAAATATGTATTATGAGGTGGTATTGCTATGTATACTTGTTCAAAATGTAATTTTAAAACCGAAACTGCTATAAATTATTGCCCGCAGTGCGGCGGCGGAATGTTGTTTGTTAAACCTATGGTTCAAAAGCCGGCTGAACCCACCTTCGCGCAGCCTGTACAGCAAAATGTTCAACCACCTGTTCAGCCACAGCCTGCAAATCAAGCATACACTACACAAAGCGCACCCGCTGAGCCTATGCATAATCAATATAATACACAGGGTTATAGCCAGCCCACCGCGCAATTTCAGGCTGAACCTACATACGCACCGCCTTCTGCGCCGCAACAAAATCAATACAACGCATATAATTCGCATAATTATTCGGCTCAAAACAATAATTTCTACCAGCCCGTTAACGAGCCAAAGGTTTCGGTGGGCCGCAAAATCGCCGGCATGGTTCTTTCGATTATCGGTGCTGCTTTCGCGTTCTTTACCTTCATTGGCACATTAGATTCAATGGGCTACGAAGATGCATTCGACGGCGCCTTTATTTTAACACTTTTATTCGGCGCGCTTCCTATTATTGGGCTTGTGCTTTCAAACAAATGCCGAAACGACGGCGACACATCGCCCATTTCCAAGGTTGGTAAAATCCTTGGCATAGTGGGCCTTGCGTTGTTTGGTTTAAGCCTGTTCTTTGGTTTTGTTAGTTTAGCCTAATACGCTTGATTGGTTTAATTTATTTAATTGAATTTAGAATTTAAAAAGGTGGAATTATTATGTATACTTGTTCAAAATGTGATTTTAAAACTGAAACCGCTATAAATTATTGCCCCGAGTGCGGCGGCACAATGGTTTATGTTCAGCCAGCAGCGCAGCAATCGGCCGAACCCACCTATGCACCGCCCACTTACTCGCAACCTGCTTACACACAGCATAGTTCTAACACCTATGCACCTTATCAAGATGTGTATACTACACCCACCGCACCCAAAAAACCGCACTTAGCATTTAAAATTGTTTCAATGGCTTTATCTATTGGCGGCTTTGTTCTTGCTCTTGTTACTTTCTTTTACACACTTTTCGGCCTAATTGAGCCACCCGTTGCGTTTGTTTTTTCATTTATTTTTTCAATTTTCTATTCGCCGCTTTCGATTGTTGGCCTTATTCTTTCAAACAAATGCCAAAACGCAGGCGATAACTCGGCCTTTTCGAAGGTTGGCAAAATTTTAGGGCTTATTGGCGTTATTATTTATGGCGTTAGCCTGTTTATCGGCGTTATGTCGCTTGGTGCAGGTTTTTAATTCAAATTTATAGTTTTGGTTAGTTAAATAAAGCACTTCTCGAAAGGGGCAACTACTGTGTATACTTGTTCAAAATGCGGTTTTACAAACAATTCTGAATTGAATTTTTGCCCCATGTGCGGAGCACAGGTTGTTTCGAAACAAAACACGACCGAGCAACCTATTGAGTCGGCAAGTGGCACTACCGTTAAAAAGCCGCATCTTGCATTTAAAATTATCTCAATGGTTTTATCTATTGAGGGTTTTTATGCAGCTTATGTAACCTTAATATTAACACTTGTGGGCCTTATTCAACAGCCGTTTTCTTTCGAATTTTCAGTTGGTTTTTCGTTATTCTATGCGCCACTTTCGGTTGTTGGACTTATATTTTCAAATAAATGCCGAAACGCAGGCGATAACTTAGCCTTTTCGAAGGTTGGCAAAATTTTAGGGCTTATTGGCATTATTCTTTATGGCGTTAGCCTGTTTATCGGCGTTATGTCGCTTGGTGCAGGTTTTTAATTCAAATTTATAGTTTTGTGAGGCCGATATGAACAAAAACCTTAAAAAAGTTATTTCTTATAATCGCGATGCGCTTGTTAATTCGCAAAAAAATCTTAGCGATATTTTTAAAGTTATGTTCCACTGCGAAGATAATATTTTATGCGAATATAACGATGGTTTTAGAATTAAAAAAGAAACCTACCGCGATGTTTTAAAAAAAATTGAAACTGCTGCTTCGGGGCTTTACCAAAAAATCGGCGCAACACATAGCTACATAGCCCTTGCAATAGATAATTCACCCGAATGGATAGTTGCGTTTTGGGCTATTTTAAAAAGCGGCAACAAACCCTACCTTGTTAACCTGCGTTACCCCGATTCGTTAACTAATGGGATTTTAAAAACGCTTAACATTAAATATGCCGTTTGCTCGGCAGAAACGTCTTTAAATGCCGAAGATATTCTTGTTTCTTCGCTAAGTGGCGATGTTTCGGTGCCCGAAGGCGAATTTGAAAACGAAATTGCCTTTTCATCATCGGCAACCTCAATGAACGAGGTGGTTTGCTTTTACACAGGGCAACAAATAGCCGAACAGATTTTAAACTTTGAAGATATTATTAAGTTAGAACCACGCATGATAAAGCATTATAAAGGCTATTTAAAGCAGCTTGCTTTCTTGCCGTTTTACCATGTGTTTGGGCTTTTTGCGGTTTATTTTTGGTTCACCTTTTTTGGAAGAACGCTGGTGTTCCTGCGTGATTACTCGGCAGATACTATTCTTAAAACCTGCCGCAAGCACTGCGTTACTCATATTTTTGCGGTGCCCGTTTTATGGCACACTGTTGAAGCCGGCATAATTGCCGCCGCAAAAGACGGAGGCGAAAAGAAATATAATAAACTTATGCGCGCCATTAAGTTTACAACCGCAATTCAAAACATTTTCCCAAGTTTTGGCCCCGAAATTGCAAAGAAAATCACAAGCGAGGTTACCGAAAAGGTTTTTGGTAAATCGGTTATGTTTTGCATAAACGGCGGAAGCTACCTTAAAGACAGCACGCTGAAACTTTTAAACGGCATTGGTTACAGCACCTATAACGGCTACGGAATGAGCGAAATAGGAATAACCTCGGTTGAGCTTGGAAGAAAGGCAAAACAGCGCAACCTTAATTCTATCGGCAGGCCGTTTACATCGGTTGAATATAAAATAGATAACAACGGCATTTTGCTTGTTAAGGGCAGTTCGCTATGTGTTAGAAAATTAGTGAACGGCGAAGAACAAAAAATCGGCGGCTGGTTCTACACCGGCGATAAAATGGAATGCCGAAACGGCGACTATTACATCCTTGGCCGACTTGGCGATATGGTTATTGGTGAAAACGGCGAAAACATTAATCCCGACAGCATTGAAAAGTTAATAACCGTGCCCGACGCGAGCGCATTTTCGGTTTTAGGGATGGATGGCGAAAACGGGCAGGAATTATCGATAGTTGTTCAGGTTAATAATTTTATTTCTGACAATAAACTTTCTAAAATTCGAAACGATATTTACGAAATTAACGATACGCTCCCCAAAGCCACCGCAATTAAAAAGTTCTATTTTACAACCGACAATCTGTGCCCGCCAAATGCCATTAAGGTTAGCCGTGCACAGCTTGTTAAAAAAATAAATAATGGAGAAATTAAACTTACATTATTCGCAGATATGAAGGCAAATGCCGGCAGCGGCGAAGATTCACCCCTTACCGAAAAGGTTAAAGAAATCGTTGCCGAAGCACTTGCTATGAACCCCGCCGATGTTAGCAGCACCGCCCACATTTTCTACGACCTTGGCGCAACAAGCATTCAATACTTTTCAATCATTGCAAGCCTTTCAAAAGAGTTTGAAGTTCCCGATTACCAGCAAGATGATAAGTATTGCTACACGGTTAAAGACATTTGCGAATATTTAGAAAAACGTATTTAGTATGAAGAATAAATGGTTTGTTAGATTTTTTCTTATAATTACAAAGCTTACAGGATTTATACCTACACTTATATTTTTTAAGCCTAAAGTGTATACTGAAGATGGGGCAAAAAGGCGCTTGCCTAAAAATTGCATTTTGGTTTCTAACCATAAATCAATTTTCGATTTTGCTTTATACCTTATTATATTCCCCTTTAGAACTATACACTTTTTAATGGCCGAAGTGCTTTATAACAAAAGCAAGTTTTTTGCATTTTTGCTTAATTCCTGGGGCGGAATAAGGGTTGAGCGCGACGCTCACGATTTTTCCTTTGTTTCTGAATCTATTGAAGTTTTAGATAGAGGCGGCATAGTTGGCATTTTCCCCGAAGGCAGGCTACCCGTTAATAACAAGCCCTGGCCCTTTACAACAAGTACCGCTTTTATTGCCATACATTCAGATGCACCCATTGTTCCCATTTACACAAACGGCAATTATGGCCTTTTCAAGCGAGCAAAGGTGTGCATAGGAAAGCCTTTTTATGTTTCAGATTATTATAAAGAAGGCCTTGAAGAGAAAGACCAAATCAAGCACCTTACCGAACTCACCGAAAAAAAGGTGTATGACCTTAAGAACACAATCGAAAATGCCGACAAACTGCACAGTTTTTTTAGTTTTAAGCATTTTCCAATGGATATGGCGCGATTGGTTTGCAGCGTTCTCCCACCTATTCTTCGCATTAGGCGCCTAACACCGGGCGGCGAAAAATACAAAAACAAATTAAAGGGCGGTGCCATTATTACCGCCAATCACACTTCGTTTATCGACCCGTTTTTGGTTGGCGTTACCTTTTGGTACAGAAGGCTTTACTTTTTAGCCGCTGAAACGGTTATGAAGGGTAAACTGCGCTCGCTTTTATTAAAGGGAATCGGTTCAATTAAGATTGACCGCCAGGCGGCCGACATTGAAGCAATAAACAAATCGGTTGAAAAGCTTAAAAAAGGTTACCTTTTAGCCGTTTTCCCGCAGGGTGGAATTAAAAAAGACGATAACGTTGAATCGGTAAAATCGGGCGCGATTCTTATGGCTATTCGAGCAGGCGTGCCCATTGTTCCAATGCACATTGCCCCGCGCAAGCACTGGTATAACAAACGCAACGTAATTATTGGCAAAACCATTAACCCAAAAGAATTTTGCAAGGGTAAATTCCCCAGCACAACTGATATTAAAAACATAACCGATGCACTAATTTTCGAACTTAAAAGGTGCAAATCGGCAAGTGATGCCACATTATCGGAGGAATAATAATGAACACATTTGAAAGATTATTAAATGTTTGCACTGCCGTTTTTGAAGGCGATATTGACACATCTGCAATTAAACCCGAAGCAAGGCTTCGCGAAGATATTAATATTAACTCAATTGGCATTTTGTATATGGCGTTGGCCATTGAAGAAGAATTCGGCATTAAATTCACTAACGAAGACTTCACCGATATTACCACCGTTAACGATGTTATTGCCATAATTGAAAAGAAGGTTTCATAATGGAGTGGACTGTTAACACCCCAGAGCCTGCCCAAATAATCAGAACCAAGGTTAGCTTTTATTATCATTATGGCATTTTTATTAGCGAAGACGAGGTTATTCAGTTCGGCCTGCCCGATGACCCGGGCAAGCCTGCAGAACAAATAAAGGTGCTTTCAACCGACATTTACACTTTTTTGGGCGGTGGCGAGCTTGAAACTGCGGCACCAAGCAGCAGCGAAAGAAAGCGTATGAGAAGCCCGGAAGATATAATAAAAATCGCCCGCTCACGAATCGGAGAGGGCGGATACGACATTCTTCACAATAACTGCGAACACTTTGTGAACGAGTGCGTTTTTGGCGAAAGCAGTTCATCGTTCCTGAACAGTGTGCGCGATAAAATTCGAAAAAAATTAAACAAATAGCGCGTTTGCGTTTTATGGCGAGCGCGCAACATTTTTATCATGTTTTGCGGCAAAAGTTATATTATAGTGATAATATAATCGCCGCTTATAAAGACCTGCTTTTTAAGCGAAAGGGTTTCTATTGGCCGAAGGCCGGCAACATCGCCGCCCTTTTTAAAACGGGCTTCCTTTGCTGTCCACACTTTGAAAAATCTGCGGTTAACATCATCAGGTTCGTTATTTTTAAGCACATATTCCCTTTCGCTTTCTGTGCAAACATATTCAACTAATTTTCGGCTAACGGGCCGTATTTTTTCTATATCTATGCCTATGGGCTCGGCGCTTATTGCGCACGCAACCATATCGAAGCTGTGAGAAATGCTCACAAACAAATTGCAGCCTTTTAAATAAGGCTTCCCATTCTCGTGCATTTCGATGGGCACGCTTCTGCCAAGTTCTTTTAAAACAAGCTGGTTTAAAAGGTGGGTTGCCATTAGCGAACACCTGCGTGCTTCTTCTTTTTTCATTCTGTCGATATGTGCTTTTCTTGAAGGCGAAAGCGAAGCATACACGGCGCTATACTGCTCGGCAGTTAAGTTGGTAGTTTGGCCTGTTAACCAGTTCAATGCAATTTCTCCTTAAACATTTGTGAACAACTACAATACAAAAACGAGGGGCGGTGAAGGTTATGTGGATTTTCCTTGGTATACTCGCATTTATAGTTATTCTTATTACTGTAATTTTGCTGTTGCCGGTTTATATTATATTTAAATCAGACGATGACGGCGAGTTAATGATTAGGTATAAAATACTGTTCAAAACCTTTGGCGAAGACCCAGACCCTAACCAGCCCATTGTTAAAGCATTAAAAGAAATTTCGGGTGTTTCAAGGCTTAGCAAAGAAAAGCTTCAAAAAAGCGCAAAAGCAAGCAGTTGGTTTGAAACCTTAAAAGACAGTTTTTCGCTCATAGTGGGGCTGTTAAAAAGGTTGCTTGCACTGGTTAAAATTTGCAAAATAAAGGTTTTGCGCATTAACATTGTTTGCGCCGAAGGCGAACCCGACAAAACCGCAATTAACTATGGAACCTGCTATGCGGTTATTTCGCCTATTTTGAACTTTTTGCATTCTTCAATGAAGGTTAGAAGCCGCGGTGAAAGCATTAATATTTCCTGCGACTTCGAAAGCAGCGAAAGCTCTTATGACTATGAAGTTGTTTTAACCATTCCGTTTTACAAGGTTGTTGATGCTCTTTTACGCGCCGCGTTTGATGAAGCAAAGCGAATATCAAAAAAGAACACCCAGAGAATTATTTCGAATAAAAATCGAAAGTGAGATTTACTATTTTTGTTAATGTTTCATTGTTGCTGGCTAAAAGCGCATGTGTTTCGTTTTCTATATTAACTAAACGGCAACCGCTGTATTTTTCGGCAAACTTATAATGAAGTTCATTGTTTACCACTGTATCATTTCCGGCCGAAATTAAAAGAATGGGCGTTTTTATATTATTTATAACCTTTTTACTTAAAATTTTGCGGCCGATATTAATGGAATTATCGGTCCAGCTAAAACTCATTGGGGTTGACCTGTAGTTGAGGTTATCTATTCTCATTTTAAGGTTATATTCAAACCTTACCCTGCTTGAACCGTGAGATTCCTTATACTGCACATTAGGGTTAAACTCGTGAGATAACGGGAATTTTTTTTTCTTACCTAAAAACAGTTTGCCCATTTTAACGCCACCGCGTGCTATCGGCATGGGAACACAATCAACTATTGGCTCGAACATAGGTGCCGCAAGAACTGCACGTTTTATTTTGTTTGGGTGTTGCGATAAATAGAATGTGCTTATTGCGCCACCCATTGAATGTGAATATAAATATAGCGGCTTGTCTTCGGTTTTTAGAACAATGTCATCAACAAACTGCGCCAAATCGCGAACGTAGTCGTTAAATTTATCAACGTGAAGCAAATCCATTTCCTTGGTTAATCTTCCCGAAAGGCCATGGCAACGCTGATCGTAAATAAACACATTAAACCCGCGGTTTAAAAGGTAATAGGCAAACTCATAAAACTTTTTTGTGAATTCGCTTAGCCCGTGAACTATAACAACCGAGGCTGTGCTGTTTTCGGCCAAAAAGTATTCGTAATACATATTAGTACCGTCAAAAGCCTTAAAGTTTCCGCTAACCTTAATTTCTTCGAGCTTTTGCTCAATATCTTTAATGGCTGTAGGAAACTCCTCTTCGGGAATAACACTGAACTTGTAACTGGGAATAAACTTCATTTTTCTCTCCTTTGCTTAAAAAAACAAAAAAATGGTGATAATAATGATATCAAACAAAAAAATTAAAAAGGTACTGATAACCATTATTATTGCTGTTTTATTATTTACCGCCGTTTCATTTACCGCAACAAAAATTATATACGATAACATTTTTTCGCGTTATGATTGCGGCGTAACTTCTTATTCAAGCGAGCTTGAACAAACCGTTGCCCTGCGCAAAAGTGTGAGCTACCCTTCGGGCGAAAACACCCTTTTAGCTTATTTATACGAAAGCACCGCCGAAAACCGTAAAGACACGCTTATTGTGTTAGCGCCGGGGCACAACGCCTGCTCTGACAGTTATTTGTGGCAAATACAAGAGCTTTTGGCCTATGGATGGTCGGTTTTTGCTTTTGATGCAACCGGTTGCTGCCGCTCGGGCGGCGATTCATCGGTTGGGTTTCCGCAAGAGGTGCTTGATTTAAAATCTACACTTGAATATCTTGAAAAAAACAATAAATTGAATTATAATAATATTGCCCTGCTTGGGCATAGCTGCGGCGGATATGCGGCCTGTTGCAGCCTTGCCTACGGTTATGATGTTGCGGCCGTTGTTTCGGTTAGCGGCATTAACAGCGCAATGGAGGGCGTTATTGGCACAAGCACACAGTATGTTGGCAACTTGGCCTACGGTAATTACGGGTTTTTGTGGCTCTATCAAGCCATGCTGTTTGGAAGCAGCACCGTAAACCTTCGCGCCGATAAGGTTTTATCATCAACCGATGTTCCCGTTTTACTTATACACGGTGAAGGCGATAAACAGGTTCCAATTGATAAATATTCTATTATTTCGCATAAAGCCGAAATAAAGAATAAAAACGCTGAGTATTTTGTGCGTAATTCGCCCGATAATTCAGGGCATACAAACCTACTTTTTTCAAAAGACGGCACAGCCGACGATGAAGTGATTGAGAAGATTAATGATTTTTTAATAAAAAACATTAAATAGGGATGGAGGGGCCCCTAATGGATGTGATTCTGATACCGGCGTATGAGCCCGGCGAAGAACTAATTGGGCTTGTTAACGAGCTTAGAAAAAATGATTTTGAAATAGTTGTGGTTAACGACGGCAGCGGAAAAGACTATACCCATATTTTTGAAGCTGTAAGCGTTAGCGCACATATAGTAACACTTGAAACCAACAGCGGCAAAGGCGCGGCACTGAAAGCCGGCATGCGCTATATAAAAGATAGCCTTCCTGAATGCGAAAACTTTATAACCTGCGATGCCGACGGCCAGCACCTGCCAAAAGATGTTGTTCGCGTTAGCGAGCAACTACATAAAGGAAGCAAGTTTGTTTTAACCGTTAGGCAGCGAAAAGGTAAAATCCCGCTACGCTCACGATTCGGCAACGACCTTTCGAAGTTTGTTTACACATTGCTAACCAACCGCTATTTATCAGATAATCAATCGGGGCTTCGCGGTTTTGCCCGCAGCAACCTTGATTGGCTTATAAAGGTTGAAAAAAACAACTACGATTATGAAATGAACGTTTTATATTATGCCGCTAAAATGGGGCTTAAAATCACAACACTTACTATCGATGCCATATACATTGAAAACAACGCTTCATCACACTTCAACCCCATTGGAGATACACTTAAAATTTATAAAAGCCTGTTTTCATTAGCGCGCGCAACATTTCTTTCGCTTTTAACGGCCGAGCTTTTAATACTTATTGCATCACTGTTTTTAAATAACCGTTACATAAACATCGTTATTCCATCGGTTGGTGCGATTTCGTTGTTTACCTATATTATACTTAATAAATTTGTTTTCTTTAAGCATATATCGGTGGGCGAATACCTTACCACCACAGGGTATACAATAATTTATTATTTTGTATACACACTGCTTTGCCATTTATGCACGTTTATATTCCCTAACATTTCACTGTTTATTAACTTCAATCTGGTGTTTTTAATTTGCTTGCCGTTAAGGTATTTCTTGCACCAGCTATTATTTATAGCATCTGTAACAAGAGAATAATAATATAAAGACAAACTTAAAACGTTTGTCTTTATTTTTTTAGTTCGATAATATATTTGACATTTCGGCAGAAAAACCTGCCTTTTCTAAGCGCAAAATCTGCTCAACCGATGCAAAGGTTGTATCGGCATTTGCGCAGCCGTGCATTTTAACAACAATTTTTTTAGTACCTAAAAATGTTGCCGCACCGCGAGAATTGAAATCGAAAAAGCCGAGCAAGGCTGCCCTTGCCTTTTGGATAAGCTCGGGGTGGCCGCTTAACACGCTTTCAACAATTTCTAATGCTTTTTTGCCCGAGGCTTCGGTGTTTTTAAGAAGTATATTGCCCGAAAAACCATCGGTAACTACAACATCGGCATAGCTCGAAACCATATCGCTGCCCTCAAGGTTGCCTATAAAGTTAATATCAAGCTCCTTAAGTTTGCCAAAGGCTTCGGTTGTTAAGGCGTTGCCTTTTGAATCTTCCCGCCCTACCGACATCAAACCAATGCGGGGGCTTTCTATCCCACAATAGCATTTTGCAAAAACATGGCCCATTTTTGCAAAGCGCACCAAATCGTTAGCGGTGCAATCAATTACTGCTCCGCAATCAACAAGGCAAAGAAGATTATCTTCTTTGCAGGGAAGCGCACTGCAAAGAGAGGGGAATTTAACCGAAGGCAAAAGCCCTAAACGGCAGATTGACCCAACAAGCACAGCACCTGTGTTTCCTGCCGAAAGCATTGCAATGCAGTCGCTGTCTTCTTTAAGTTTTTTATATGCCAAGGCAATTGAGCTTTCGTCTCTTCCACCAAATATAACCGTTGCGGGTTCGTTGTTGGTTATAAAATCGGTTGTGTGGATGATTTCATACCTGCTTTGCGAAATGCCGCAAGCATCCATTCCCTGCTTTATAAGTTCGCTATCGCCAACCATTACAGGGAAAATATCAAGCTCTTTCACAGCTTTTGCAATGCCTGTAATCACCACGTCGGTGCCGGCATCTGCACCATAAATATCAACAACAATTTTTTTCATACGGCACCTATTCCATAGAAATAATATAATCGTATATGTCTTGCTTGCCTTCGATAAACCCAACATCAGTAAGCGGGTATTCGTTTTCAATGTGTTCTTTTAAACTATCTGCTTCTTGTTCACTAACATTTTTGCCATAGAAAACAATTATAACCGCCTTTTCATCTTCAGCCATAATTTGGTCAATCAAATTGGTTGCGGCTTCAAATCTATCACTGCAAGAAAGCAAAATATCTTTGTTTTTAATACCTAAATATTCGCCCTGTTTAATTTCAACATCGCCAATATTAGCATCTCTTGTTGCGGTGGTAACGCTGGCAGAAACAACCGTTTCAAGCCCTGAAGACATATCTTCAATAAGGGTTTCAACGCTGTCGCTCCAAAGGTCCATCATTGAAATGGCACTGTAGCCCTCAACAATTGATTTTGTTGGTATAACGTGAACAGGGGTGTCTTTATAAATTTGAGCAACCTGATTAGCGGTTAAAATAATATTAGAATTATTCGGAAGCAACACAATATGCTCGGCTTCGAATGCTTCAAATGCTTTTAAGAAATCCTCAACCGAGGGGTTGTTGGTTTGGCCGCCGTTAATAACCGCGGTTGCACCAATGCTGTAAAAGTAATCAATGATTCCCTCACCCGAAGCCACGGTTACAATTGCATATTTAACCTTTTCTTTTTTAACTTCGGTTTGAATTTCGCTATGCTGAACCGACATATTTTCTATTTTTAAGGTAACAAATTCGCCATAATTTCTGGCATAGGCCAACACCTTTTCGGGTGTGAAGGTGTGAATATGTACCTTTACGATTCCGCCGCTTACTGCTGCTACAATCGAATCGCCCATGGCCTCAAGCGGTTTTACAAAATCGTCTCTTGAAAAGGCGCTAATATCGGTTTTGGCATTCATTAATTGAAGTATGAATTCTGTGCAATAGCCGTATTCCATAACACTATCGGGCCCGAAGTTTGCGCTGCCATTCGGCTTGAAGGCCGAAAAATCAATCTCGCCAACATCTTCGATTGAAACACCGCAAAAATATGCATGCATACCCTCAAAAAAGCAGATAAAACCTGCCGCACCGCTATCAACTACTCCCGCTTCTTTTAAAACGGGTAGCATATCGGGTGTTCTTGCAAGGGTGTCTTTCATACATTTAATTAGCGCTTCTATCCCCGATTTAAAATCGTCATATTTATTGGCATTATTATCTAAAAACTCGGCAGCTTCACGAATAACGGTTAATATTGTTCCTTCGGTTGGCGTAATGATCGACTTATATGCGTCTTCCTTAGCGCATTCGAACGAAAGCTTTAAATCGTTAAAGCAAATTTTATCTTTGCCTTCCAATCCTCGCGCAAGCCCACCAACAAACTGCGAAAATATAACACCGGAATTTCCCCTGGCGCTAAGCAAAACGGCCTGCGAAAGCTCCCTCATATATTCACCAACATTATTTTGCGGTGTAACAGAAGCAAGGCCGCCGCCAAAGGTGTGAACCATGTTTGTTCCCGTGTCTCCATCCGGAACGGGGAATACATTCAGGTCGTTAATTGCCGACATATTCTTTTTAAGGTTTCGATATCCAACGGTAAATATGTAATTAAGCGTTATACCGTCAATATAGTTTTGCATTGATTACTCAATCCCTTCAATAGTAACTTCCTTACCGAAAGTAAACGCAATAACAGTGCCCGGTCCAACAGATGCACCAACGATTGGGCCTATGTAGCCTAATATAACCTCTTTAAATTCTGCCCTTTTTAATATTTCATCACGAAGAAGCAATGCTTCATCTAAGCAATCTGCGTGGGCAATTAAAAGTGTGTCGTAAACGCCGTTAGCCGCTTCAACAACATCTTCTGCAATTGCGGCACGGGCCTTTGCAGTGCCCTTAACCTTTTTATATGCAAAATTTTGGCCTTTAATATCTGAAATGATGATTGGTTTAACGCCAAAAAGGTTGCCGAAAAAGGCTTTTGAAGCCTTAATTCTTCCTGCACGGCGAAGGTATTCCATAGAATCAACAGTGCCGAACTGGTTAACCTTTAAGCGAATATCTTCAATGTATTTTGCAGTTTCTGTAACGCTTAATCCCTTAGCGCGCTGCTTTGAAGCCTCAATTAACAAATAACCTTGGCCAAGCGAGCTGATAAGAGAGTCAACACAGCAAATTTCAGCTTCGGGGAATTCTTTTTTAAGTTCTTTTGCAACTATAATTCCGGTGTTGATAGAGGCAGAAAGCGCCGATGAACAAGAAATGTAAAGTATATCTTTGCCTTCCTCTAATGCCGCTTTGAAGCTTTCGTAATACACATTTTGGGGAACCTGGTTTGTGAACACGCGCTTTCCGGCACGCATAATATCGTAATGCTCTTTAACGCTAAAGGTTTCCCAATCGAGCGATGCAACATATTCTTTATCGTCTATCGAAAAGTTCATTGCAACATAGTCTATACCGTATTTTTCACGTAGCTCTTTATCTAAATCGCAGGTTGAATCACCAAAAATAACAAATTCTCTCATAATGTTCTCCTCACCTTATTGGTTGTTAATTATTTCTTCCATTATTGCCTTTTCATTAGCCATATCTTCACTTATTTCTTCGCCCCAATAAAATGCCGCACAGAGCCCCGGGCCAACCGAAACACCGCAAGACATTCCAACGTGGTTAATAATAACCTCTTTCGGGTTGAATTCTTTAATAATCATATCGCGCAAAACCTCTGCCGCTGCAGGGCGGTTAGAATGGGCAACGAACATAATTTGCTCGCTTGGGTTTTTAACTGTTTTGCGCATATATTTAATAACTGCATCAAATGCAGCCTTTTTGCCCTTGAACTTGCCAAGCACTTCGGCCAAGCCTTTGCGGTTAAAGTCGGCCATTGGGTTAATGCCAACCAGTGTGCCGAAAAAGGCCTTGAAGTTTGAAATTCTGCCTGTTTTGCAAAGGAAGAATAAATCATCCATAGGGCCAATTTGGTGTAACTTATGCTTGTTAGCTTCAATGTAATCGGCAGTTTCTTGGAGTGTTAAACCTTCGCCCCTTTTAAGCGCCGCTTCTATAACAAGCATTGATAATGCTGTTGAATAACGCATTGAATCTATGCAAATGATTTTTCTTTCAGGGTATTTTTCAAGAAGTTGGTTTTTAACCATTTCGCAGGTTTGGAATGTGGCCGAAAGAGCCGATGATAATGTTATACACAAAATATCCTTTCCTGCCATAAGCTGTTTTTCAAAAACATTAATAATATCGCCCGTTGGCGCGCAAGAGGTTTTGTATTGCACCTTTTTATCTTTCATTGATTCGTAGAAATCTTTTGGGTTGTATTTTTCCCAGTCGAGGTCAGACTTTTCGCATCTTCCATCGGGGAAATACACAAGCCCGCTAATATAGTCATCAATTCCAAACCTTTCCCTTAAGGGTTTAGTAAGGTCGCAAGATGTATCAGGTATAATTGCAAAATTCGGCATAACTATCCTCCAATAATACATTAAAAAATAAACATATATTACAGTTTATCACTATTTCGCTAATTTTTCAACATTTTTTAAATAAAATTGATGAAATTCCAAAAATTATGTGTTATAATAATTTGGATTATTTTTGTCTTGGAGGATTTTATGAACCCATTCCTAATTGTTCTTTTAATTATATTAGGTCTGCTTTTAGGCGGCCTTGGGTTTATGTTAATATACACCTACCCTATTTCAAAAAAGGTGTATCACACCCAGCTTGTTAGAACAAGCAACGAAAAGTGGGGCCGCGTGTGCTCTGCGCCCGAAAACGAAGAACAACTTGCAATGTGGAATGCAGGGCTTGAATGGGCAAACGAAAACCGCAGCTTTTCATCAGAGGTTCATATCGAGAACGATGGTTTCAACCTTTACGGTGAATACTTTGATTTTGGCGCTAAACGCTGCATTATAATAATTCCGGGCAGGTGCGAAAGCCTTATATATTCGTATTATTTTGCACCACCATACAAACAGGCGGGCTTTAATGTTCTGGTGATTGACACAAGGTGCCACGGAAAAAGCGACGGCACCTACAACACAATCGGCGTTAAAGAATCAAGAGATGTAATTGCTTGGTCGAGATTTGCTAAAGAGCAGCTTGGCAACGAGCAGGTTTGGTACCACGGGATATGCATTGGCACTGCTTCGGCCATTTTTGCCCTAACCGATAAAACCTGCCCCGATTATGTAAAAGGGTTTGTAACCGAAGGTTGTTTTGTTTCATTTCGCGAAACATTTAAACGCCACATGATTGCCGACAAGCGCCCGTTGTTCCCGGTTTTAGACCTTGTAATGCTGCACATAAACCGCTATACGGGCACAAATGTTTATAAAGATACACCCATATCGGCAATGAAGAAAATTAAAAAAGACTCACGCGCGCTGTTCCTTTACGGCGAAAAAGATATTTTCTCATTACCCGAAAAATCGCAAAAACTGTTTGATGCCTGCGAAGCATCAGATAAAAAACTTGTTTGGTTTTCAAAGGGCGGTCACTCGCACCTTAGAATAAACAACACCCAAGAGTACGACAACGCTATTATTAATTTTTTCAAGGAATAGATTATGCTTAAAAAGAAATACGCTGTTTTAACAATGGATGTAGAATCGTTCACCGATACCGAATGTGTTGCAAATTCGGCCCATGACGTTGATGTTGACCTTTTAGACGGTTTCGATGAATACATTAAAATACTTGATAAACACAATATTAAAAGCACCCTTTTCACGGTTGGCTCACTTGCGCCTAAAATGATTAGCAAGCTTAAAAGCTGCATTAAAAACGGGCACAAGCTTGCTTTGCACAATTACGAGCATATAGCACCGCTTGATGTTAGCCCCGAAACCTTTAAAACCGAAATTTCAAAGGCGAAAGATAATTTATCAAACCTCTTTGGCACCGAAATTTCAGGGTTTCGTGCGCCTTTTTTCAGCCTTGATAACCAAAGGCTTAACATTCTTAAGGAATTAGGCTTTAAATACGATTCAAGCCACCTTGATTTTACAAAAGCGCGGCACACCGTTAAGCTTGATATGAACGGCTTTAAAAGCATTTCAAAAAGCATTTTTTACGACGGCGATTTTTTCGAATTCGGGCTTTCAAAGCATAAGATTTTTGGTGTTCCCTTTCCTATTTCGGGTGGGGGGTATGTTCGCCTTAACAACTGGCCGTTTATTAAAAGCGTTATTAAACAATATTTGCAGCATAATGATTTTTATGTTTTTTATTTGCACCCGTTTGAACTCACAAACCAAAAGGTTCCAACCCTGAAAGATTTAAAACTGCACGACCAATATTATTTAAAATATGGAATTAAAAGCTACGGCAAGCATATTGAACAGCTTATTTTAATGCTTAAAAAATTAGGCTACAGTTTTATAACCTTTGAAGAACTTTTTGAAAAATTAAATAAAGATGTAAAGCTCGCCAAATGTTAATTGGCGAGCTTTTTAATCAGCACGGTATTAGGCTACAACAAAAATCTGCCGCTTCAAAACTAAGTGAAGCGGCAGATTTTACATTTTAAAAACAATTATTTCGAATGATCTTCAATCCATTTTTTATACCAATAGAATGAATCTTTAGGTATGCGCTTTTGGGTTAAATAATCAACATAAATAAGGCCAAAACGCTCGCCATAGCCGCACTCCCATTCGAAGTTATCCATAAGCGACCATAAGAAGTAACCGCCAATATCGGCGCCGTCGTCGGCCGCCTTTTCGAGCTCGTTTAAATAACGGGTTACAAAGTCGATTCGCGACTGATCGTGAACCTTGCCGTCGAGAGCTACCCAGTCGTTCGAGGCCATACCGTTTTCGGAAATAAATATCGGCAGCTTATAGCGCTCGTATAAAAACCTTGCGCCCCAACGAATGCACTTAGGCGAAATCGACCAGTACATTGATGTTTTTGAAGAGCCAAGCTCACGCGGAACGAGCTGAAGATTGCCGTTTTCATCAAGTCTCATTTCCTTGCCGTTATAGATGTTTTGAGCATAAAAATCAAGCGGCTGGTTAATGAGCTTCATATCTTCTTCAGTGATTTCGGGAAGGTAGTCTTTATATAACTTTAAGCCATCTTCAGGGTAGCGGCCGAGAATAACAGGGTCGCTCCACCAGGATACATTCCACATAACATTGCGGCCATCGGCCGGTTCACACGAGAACATCTGCTTGCGAACCGCTTCGATATTTTCGGGGGTTTCTTCGGCAGGGTAGTTCGGTGTGCTGGTTGGGGCAAAGCCTATGCGAATGGGCTGTTTTGCGGCTTCGCGCATTGCCTTAACAGCCGCACCATGAGCCTTTAAAACATTGTGGCACATTTGGAAAATATCTTTATATGTTGAGCGAAGGCCGGGCGCGTGATTACCCATAAGGTAGCCCGAGCCGATAAAGCATTGCGGCTCGTTAAAGGTTATGAAATTAACAGCCCTGTCGGAATAAAGTTCAACAACCTTGGCAGCGTAATCGGCAAACCATTTAACGCTGTCGGGATTGAGCCAACCGCCTAATTTATGAAGCTCATATGGGTAGTCCCAATGGAATAATGTTATATAAGGCTCGATTCCGTTTGCAAGCAGTTCATCAATAAGATCGGAATAAAACTGTGCGCCCTTTTCATTAAATTCGCCTGTGCCTGAGGGGAAAAGCCTTGTCCAGCTCATAGAAAAGCGGTATGCCTTGATGCCAAGCTCCTTCATCAGTTTAACATCTTCTTTATAACGGTTATAATGGTCGCATGCTACATCGCCCGTTTCGCCGCGGTGCACGCGCCCCGGGTTATGCGAAAACACATCCCAAACGCTCAGTCCCCTGCCGTCTGTATCATATGCGCCTTCTATTTGGTAAGATGAGGTTGCCGCACCCCAAACAAAATCTTTCTTAAAGCCCATATATGTATTCCTCCGTGTAAAATTTAAGTTTGCTATTTATTATAATACATTAATACCCAGCTTTTTTCAAGTAATATTAACAGTTATAAGAAAATTACCCCACAAAAAGCACGCCCCAAAAAGAAGGCGTGCTTTTAAAGCGCTTAATATGCGTTAGATTGTTCCTGTAACTACTAATGTTGCGGTGCCGGGGGTTACGGTGTATTCGCCGGTTACAGGGTTTATAACAACGGTTGCCGCAGGCACTGTGATTTGACCTGCCGCTGTTGTGAATAAGCCTGTAGCTTCATTGTAATTATACTGAACACCTTCGGCCCACGTAGCGCCACCGAAGGTTACTGCAAGGTCGGTTAAAATTGGGTTGAAGGTGTCGGTTATAACTGCGTTATCGGTTGCAACAACCGCTGCGGTTCCAAAGTTTTGAATAACAAAGGTGTAGGTTACGCGGTCGTTATCTACAACCTGTGAAGGTGTTATTGATTTAGTGATGGTAAGCTGGGCTCTCGCCGAGCTTTCAACAGTTTCGGTTGCGGTAATGGGTGTGTTTATGCCATCACCGGTTACTGTTACAGTGTTAACGATTGTGCCGCCCTCGGCAGGGTTTGCAAAACCGTTAGCGCGGGCTTGGTATACTATAACTGTACTGCCGCTTGCGGGAACATTAATGCCTGTTATAACAAGGGGCGGGCCTGCTGTTACTGCAGGGTCAGCCTCGGGCACACCGTCGACAAACAAAGCCACTGAACCTTCTTCATAGGTTAGCGGATAGCGTGTTACGCCACCGGCGTCATACCCGCCAAGGTCATCGGTTACCGTAAGGTCGGTAAGGGCGGCTGTGCCTGTGTTGCGAAGGGTTACAACATAAGTTACGAGTTCGCCTTGCTCATAGGTGCCTTCAATCGACGTTTTTGTGGCTGTTAAAACGTCGAGAATTTCGCCGAAAGCAACATTCGAATTTGTTGTTATTCCGTTATAGGTTAAGGTTGCCTGATTTGAAAATATCGCCACTTGAATTACCTCCTTTTCTTTTTGGGTCTTGGCCTCCCCTAAATATTTTATGTGCGCGAGTGCCCAGTTGTTACGGGAGAAAGGGCATAAAAAAGCGGAAAGCACCCACCCTTTCGGGCGAGCGCTCTCCTTATATGGGGATGAATATGGGTGGGCTAAATTAAATCGGGCATTTTAAGCTGGCGCGAATCACTGCGCTTGGCCTGAGGCTTATCGATAATTATTCTATACTCAATTTTCATTGCCGTTTCGTTGCGAAGTGTGTGGGCCTTTACGCCCGATTTTTTTATTGAATCAACCATTTTATCAATGCTGTTCGATATTATCCTTATATCGCCCATTGCATAGCCTTTAATATGCGGCTTTTTTTCGGCCTCGCGCGGGGTGAGTGTGCGCTCAACAAGCGCATCGGTTTCGGCAACCGTTAGGCCCTCGGCGATAATAATATCTAATATTTCATCTCGATTTTTTTCATTCAAGCGAACAAGCGCCCTTGCGTGCCGCTCCGAAAGGCGGGCGGCAACCATTCTTTTGCGCTGTTCTTCGGTTAAACTTAAAATTTTAAGCTTATTCGAAAGCGTTGAGGGTGCAATGCCAATCTGCGCTGCGGCTTCAGTACCGCTTAAAGAGAAGGTTTGCATAATTTTTAAAATTCCCTCGGCCTCTTCAAACATGCTAAGGTTCTGCCGCTGCAGGTTTTCAATCAACGAAAGGATAGCGGCACTCTGTGCTTGCGGTGTGATTATAATTGCATCAATCTGGCGGTGTCCAAGCTGGCGAACCGCGCGAAGCCGACGCTCACCCGCAACTAATTCATACCTGCCACCGGGCATTTGCCGAACGGTTACCGGCTGCAATAAACCATTTTGCTTAATGCTAAGCGATAGGCGATTAAGCTCATATTCATCGAAGATTTTTCTCGGCTGCAAGGGGTTTGGGTCGATTAAATCAACCGATATTGAAACAAGGCGCGAAGCCGCCATCCTCTTTTTGACCATAAACAAACCTTGCACCACCTAACTTGTCCAAACATTGTTCTTACAATGTTTATTATACCCAAATTGGTAAATATTTCAATAAAAACAGTATGACAAAACCGGACAGTTACCTGCCCGGTTTGATAATTTAAAGCGGCTTTTTAGCAATTTCAGAATTCTTTCTTGGGTATTTTGGCGGAGTTTGCGAAACTTTTTTGGTTATAACTGCGGCTCTGCTGTCGCCATTTGGCAGTTCATAGCTTTCTACCGAATGAAGCTTGCCTCCAAGAAGTTCTATGGCGCGAGCAGCGTCTTCTGCCTCCCCCACACCTGAAGGTCCTTTAAGCGAAATAAATGCGCCGCCCTTTTTAACATAGGGCAGGCAAAATTCAGTTAGCGTTGGGAGCGCCGCCACAGCCCTTGCCACAGCTATATCAAAGCTCTCACGAAGTTTGGTTTTTGAGCCTTCTTCGGCACGGGCGTGAACAAGCTCAACCTCGCACCCCACAGCTTCGCTCACCGCATTTAAAAAGTTTAAACGTTTATTAAGCGAATCAAGCAATGTAACCTTTAAGTCGGGGCGGGCTATCTTCATAACCATTCCGGGGAAGCCTGCGCCCGTTCCAACATCGATAACCGATGCGCCATAGGGGATATCATACATTTTAAAAACCAAAAGCGAATCATAAAAATGCTTAAGCATAACCTCGTTTTCTTCGGTGATTGCGGTGAGATTCATTTTCTCGTTCCATTCGCGAAGCAGTTTTGAATAGACACGAAGCCCGTTTGCGGCGTCATCAGTAAGCTCCAGGCCGAATTTATTGCACTCGTTTTTTAAATCGTTTATTGTGAAAACCATAATTTTCTCCATTCAGATAAATTCATCTTCTACACCAACTATTCTAAACTAAAAGCCGAGCTTTTTCAATACGAAAATGGGAACAAAAGAACACCCAGGGCATAAAATGTTATAAACTAAAAAGCTATGAAAGGCGGCCGCGGCCTTAAAGCACACAAAGCGTAATTAAGCGCGGCAGAATGGGGAATTGTATGTATATTTACACCGTAAACCCAGGCGACACACTTTATTCGATTGCGCAAAAATTCGGAATTCCACCTGCAAGGCTTGCCGAAGATAACGGCATAACAAACCTTGAAAACTTGGTTGTGGGGCAAGATATTCTAATTCCAAATGGCAGGTTTTACGAAGTAAAACGGGGTGATTCGCTTTATTCGGTGGCACTGCTTGAGGGCACGAACATCAGCGAGCTTTTAAGGATAAACCCGAATATTACCGAACCCTTTGTAATCTACCCCGGGCAGATTATAAGGCTGCCTGAGCAAAACACCCCCAAACGCGACATTGAAGTTAACGGCTACGCCTACCCGAACATATCACGTTCAGTGTTAGACGCAAGCCTGCCCTACCTTACCTATCTTTCAATTTTCAGCTACAGCGTAAATGCAGATGGCACACTGAATAACATTAACGATGATGATTTAGTTACCCGCGCCAAAAACGGGGGCGTTGCACCTGTTATGGTTATAACAAACACGGTTGCGGGCGGCGGGTTCGACAGCGACCTTGTTAGCAGCATTTTAAATTCATCCACCGCGATAGACACCTTACTTAACGCCTGCATAACTATTATGAACCAAAAGGGCTACTACGCGCTCGACGTAGATTTTGAATACATCCCCCCTGCCGACCGCGAGGCGTATAACTCATTTTTAGATCGGGCAGGCGATATTTTAAGAGAAAACGGTTTTAAACTGTTCACTGCAATAGCACCTAAACTAAGCGCTACGCAGGTTGGCACATTATATGAAGCACACGACTACGCGGCTCACGGCCGTTTTGCCGACCGAATTACAATTATGACCTATGAATGGGGTTACCTTTACGGCCCGCCGCTTGCCATTGCACCTTACAGCGAAGTACGCAAGGTTATAAGCTACGCGGTAACCGAAATACCGCCGCGAAAAATACTTATGGGTATGCCAAACTATGCCTATGATTGGACTCTGCCCTATGTAGAGGGCCGCCCAGCAAGGTACCTTTCGGTGAACGAAGCGCGAGACTTGGCCTTCACGGTTGGCGCCAGAATTCAGTATAGCGAAGGAGCACAGGCACCATTTTTTGAATACACAGATTCAACGGGTGCCGAACATATAGTATGGTTCGATAACGCGCGAAGCACCAATGCGCGGCTGAACCTTGTTGAAGAATTCGGCCTTGCAGGGGTTAGTTTTTGGCCAATAATGCGGCTAAACATAGTTAACTTTAAGCTGATAGATGCGAGGTTTAATATTGTAAAAGTGATTTAAAGCAAAAAAACACCACAGCCTGAAAATCAGGCTGTGGTGTGATTTTCTCTAAAGAGAAATTATTTTACAAGCTCAATAATAGCCATTTCTGCAGCGTCACCACGGCGGGGACCTGTTTTAGTGATACGGCAGTAACCGCCGTTCCTATCTGCATAAGAGGGAGCGATTTCGTTGAATAATTTCTTAACAACGTCTTCTTTAGTGATAAAAGCATACGCCCTTCTCTTGCTGTTTAAACTATTATCTTTAGCGAGTGTGATATATTTCTCGGCCATTGAACTTACCTCTTTAGCGCGAGTAACGGTTGTTTCTATCTTGCCGTTTTCAAGCAAGTAGGTAACCATTGCGCGAAGCATAGCGATTCTGTGATCGCTCGTTCTTCCGAGTTTTCTGGTTCCAGGCATTTATAACACTCCTTCAACTCATTATTCTTCTTCGCTTGCAAGGGCAAAACCGAGTGAATCGAGTTTTGCAATAACCTCTTCAAGCGATTTACGGCCAAGGTTGCGAACCTTCATCATATCATCTTCTGTTTTGGTGATAAGGTCTTCAACCGTGTTTATTCCGGCTCTCTTTAAGCAGTTAAAGCTACGAACCGACAGATCAAGTTCCTCAATGGTCATCTCAAGAACTTTTTCCTTATCATCGCCCTGCTTTTCAACCATGATACTGCTTTCAAACGCAGTATCTGAAAGGCCTACGAACAGGTTGAGATGTTCAGTGAGAATCTTGGCTGATAAAGATATTGCCTCAGATGCTGTAATCGTTCCGTTTGTCCAAACCTCGATAATTAAGCGGTCGTAATCGATCTGCTGGCCAACACGGGTGTTCTCAACCGAATAGTTCACCTTAACAACAGGTGTAAAGATTGAGTCAACCGAGATGGTGCCAATCGGGTTCTGTTCGCTCTTATTGCGGTCTGACGGAACGTAACCTCTGCCCTTATCTATGGTCATTTCCATATAAAGCTTTCCGCCTTCATCAACCGTTGCGATGTGAAGCTCGGGGTTTAAAATCTCAACCTCGCTGTCGCATTTAATCTGCGCGCCTGTAACACGGCAGGGGCCCTCGGCTTCAATGTAAACCGTTTTGGGGCCTTCGCTATGAAGGTTGGCAATTAAGCTTTTGATGTTAAGAACAATTTCGGTTACATCTTCCTTAACATGGGGTATTGTGGAAAATTCGTGCTGAACACCTTCGATTTTAACGCTGGTTACAGCAACACCAGGCAGAGATGACATAAGCACCCTGCGAAGGCTGTTACCAAGTGTTGTACCGTAGCCGCCCTCGAGCGGTTCTAATGTGAACTTTCCATAAGTGCCATCATCAGTTAAATCCAGTGTATCTATTCTGGGCTTTTCTATTTCGATCATAAAAGCTCCATTTCTCCGCACATGTTTAAATTCATCGAATTAGACTATGCAAAGCTTAGTGCGGCTAAGCCTTGCAGAGTAACAATGTTTGAAAACAATGCAGGCAAAAAACCTCGATTATTTCGAATAGAATTCGACGATGAGCTGTTCCTCGATAGGAGCATCAATCATCTCGCGAGCAGGAAGGTTAATAACCTTTGCTTCAAGCGCATCGCGGTTTACATCAATCCACTGGGGAACAGGGCGAGCACTGTTTGCTTCGATAACAGCCTTGATTTTTTCGCTCTTACGTGCCTTTTCGCAGATTGCGATTACATCGCCTGCTTTAACAAGGTAAGAAGCTATATCAACGCGCTTACCGTTTACTTCAAAATGACCGTGACCAACAAGCTGCCTTGCTTCTGCACGGGATGAAGCGAAACCAACCCTGTAAACAATGTTATCTAAACGGCTTTCGAGGATTCTTAAAAGGTTTTCACCAGTTACGCCAACCTTGCGTTCAGCAATTTCGAAGTAGTGGTGGAACTGAACCTCGTTAACTCCGTAGTAACGCCTTGCTTTCTGCTTAGCACGGAGCTGAAGACCGTATTCTGAAGACTTTTTACGTCCTTGACCGTGTTGACCGGGTGCATATGACCTACGTCCCACGGAACATTTATCGGAATAGCAGCGTTCACCCTTTAAGAATAATTTCTCACCCTCGCGGCGGCAAAGTCTGCATACCGGACCAGTATATCTAGCCATTCATTACACCTCCAAAAATTAGGTTATACACGCCTTCTCTTAGGCGGACGGCAACCGTTATGCGGAATTGGGGTAACATCCTTAATCATGCTAACCTCAAGGCCGGCCGATTGTAATGCACGGATTGCAGCTTCACGACCTGCGCCCGGGCCCTTAACAAACACTTCAACGGTTTTTAAACCGTGTTCCATTGCAGCCTTAGCAGCTGTTTCTGCAGCACTCTGTGCAGCAAATGGGGTTGATTTTCTTGAACCCCTGAAACCAAGTTCACCAGCTGATGCCCATGAAATAGCATTGCCCTGAACGTCGGTAATGGTAACAATAGTGTTGTTGAAGGTTGACTGGATATGGGCAGCACCGCGTTCGATATTCTTTTTATCGCGGCGTCTGCGGGTTGCTGTTGTTTTCTTTGTACCCTTAGTAGCCATATTTTATCTTCCTCCCGCTTATTTCTTCTTGTTGGCAATCGTCTTTCTCGGGCCCTTACGGGTACGAGCATTAGTCTTTGAACGCTGACCGCGAACAGGGAGACCCTTACGGTGACGAGTGCCACGGTAACTTCCGATTTCAATAAGGCGTTTGATATCAAACGCAATCGCGCGGCGACGATCACCTTCTACCTGAAGGTTGTGGTCGATGTACTCACGCAGCTTTGAAATATCGTCTTCTGTAAGATCCTTAACGCGGGTATCGGGATCGACACCTGTTGCTGCAAGAACCTGTTTTGATGTTGTAAGGCCGATACCGAAGATATAGGTAAGGCCTATCTCTACTCTTTTATCTCTTGGAAGATCAACACCAGCTATACGCGCCATTTGTATTGCACCTCACATTCTAAGTTAGCTCAGGATTAACCCTGACGCTGCTTATGCTTGGGATTTTCACAGATAACCATGATCTTTCCCTTGCGCTTAATTATTTTACATTTTTCGCAAATCTTTTTAACAGAAGGTCTGACTTTCATTCGTATTTACCTCCATACTTGTGTTAAACACAGGATTATTTTGAACGCCATGTTATGCGTCCGCGAGTAAGGTCATAAGGCGACATTTCTACTGTTACCTTGTCGCCCGGCAGTATTCTTATATAGTTCATACGAAGTTTGCCGGAAATGTGAGCAAGAATAACGTGTCCGCCCTGAATTTCTACCTTAAACATTGCGTTGGGCATTGCCTCAACAACTACGCCCTCAAGTTCTATCATATCCTCTTTAGACATTTAGCTCATCTCCCTTTTGACTTGAAATTATTTCGCGCAGTGCGCGCCTTATCTGCCTGTCGGTTCTAAGTTGTTCTTCACTTAATATTATATGGGTTGGCGTAATGTGTTTAATATTTTTTTCCTTAGGCTTTTCTTTTAACCTTTGCTTGCCGTTGCACACAAGGATTCTATCACCACGTGTTCCAACGCACACCATTAAACTAACGCTGTCGTGCCCTTTTAGTGAATAAACCACACGTCCTGTTTCGAATGGCATTCAATCCCCCCTAAACAACTGTCATTATCTGGGGGCCGTTTGCCGTTATGGCAACGGTGTGCTCAAAATGAGCTGATAATGAACCATCCGATGTCAAAACCGTCCAGCCGTCAGGCATAACTTTCACTCCACTTGAACCTTCATTTATCATAGGTTCAATGGCAATAGTCATACCGGGGACAAGCCGTACTCCTCTGCCGGATACTCCGAAATTGGGGATTTCGGGTGATTCATGCAGGCTCGTACCTACTCCGTGTCCGACATAGTCTCGAACCACCGAGTACCCACGCGCCTCAACATACCCCTGAACTGCAGCGCCTATATCGCCTACTCTGCCGCCTGCACGTGCCATTTTTATGCCTTCGTAAAGGCTTTCTCTGGTTGTGCTTATCAGCCGCTTTGCCTCGGGTGAAATGTCCCCACAAGCAAAAGTGGCAGCATTGTCGCCATTATAGCCACCGATTTTTGCACCAAGGTCAACGCTGACGATGTCGCCCGCTTTTAAAACCCTTGATTTAGACGGTATGCCGTGAATTACCTCATTGTTTATAGATATACAAGCGGTTGCCGGGAACCCATAAAGCCCTTTGAAGTTGGGTTTTGCACCCTGACTTAATATGAACTTTTCGGCTATCCGGTCAAGCTCGGCCGTTGTAACGCCGGGCTCAACCGCTTTACCTATCAAATCCAGCGCTCGCGCAGAGATCACGCAAGCCTCTTTCATTATGGCGAGTTCCTTCGCCGTTTTTAGTACTATCATTCTTAAGACTCCAACGCCTTCATTGTCAGAGCGGTTGTATCAGCCAACTCTTCCTGACCTTCAACGATGTAGAGCTTTCCGGTTTTTTGATAGTAATCTTTGAGCGGTTCGGTTTGCTCGTGGTAAACCTTTAAACGCTCAAGAACCGTTTCGGGGGCATCGTCTTTACGCTGAATAAGTTCAGCACCGCAAGCGCAGATGCCTTCCTTTTCGGGCTTTTTATAAACCAAATGATAACTTGCGCCACATTTGGGGCATACACGCCTGCCCGACATACGGTTTGCAATGGCTTCATCAGAAACCTCAATAGAGATAACTCTATCAATTTTGATGCCCATTGCATCAAGTGCTTCAGCCTGAGGGATTGTGCGCGGGAAACCATCAAGGATGAATCCGTTTTCACAATCGCCCTTAGCCAAACGCTCTTTAATGATTCCAATAACTATTTCATCAGAAACAAGCTCGCCCGATTCAGCAGCAGCCTTAGCGGCAAGGCCCATCTCGGTTTCATTCTTGATAGCCTCGCGAATAATGTTGCCTGTTGAAATTGTGGGAATGCCTTTTCTTTCAGAAATTATTTCGGCCTGTGTGCCTTTGGCGGCACCCGGAGCAGCAAGAAGAATTAAATTCATTCTAATACCTCCAATTAATCTAAGAATCCTTTGTAATGACGCATCATCATCTGGGATTCAAGGTTCTGAACAGTGTCAAGTGCAACACCAACCATAATGAGTACCGAAGTACCACCGAGTGAAATGTTGATACCGCC
>JAZNGF010000036.1:0-60002 GCA_045576295.1 Acutalibacteraceae bacterium
CTGCCGCATTGCGGAAGAATGCGGTTATGAACTTACCGCTGCCGTCGGGTGAAGTGATACCTTCAATTGCAGCGGCTGAATCGTTGGGGTTGAAGTGTATGTCGCTTGTGGCGTTGCCGCTTAAATCAACATACTGGGTTGCAATCTGCCCGTTTTCGGCAAGTTTTTTAATAAGCGCTTCATCTGCTAAGAATCTACCCTCGCCGTGTGAAATCGGAACGTTGTAAACATCGCCAACATTTGTAAGCGCGAGCCAGGGCGACTTATTCGATGCAACGCGTGTGCGAACAATGCGCGACTGGTGGCGTCCGATTGTGTTGAACGATAAGGTTGGGCAGTTTTCATCGGTGTCGATAATTTTGCCATAGGGCACTAACCCGAGCTTAATAAGAGCCTGGAAGCCGTTACAAATACCGCACATAAGTCCGTCGCGCTGTTCGAGAAGGTTTGTAACGCCCTCTTTAACTGCCGCATTGCGGAAGAATGCGGTTATGAACTTACCGCTGCCGTCGGGCTCGTCGCCACCCGAGAAGCCGCCTGGGATAAATATCATTTGAGAATCTTTAAGTGCATCGGCAAACTGCTGGACGCTGCGGCTGATGCCATCGGATGACAGGTTGTTGATAACCAAAATTTGAGCCTCGGCGCCTGCATCGGTTGCCGCTTTTGCGCTGTCGTATTCGCAGTTGGTGCCGGGGAACACAGGGATAAGCACGCGCGGTTTTGCAGTTTTAATTGCGGGTGCGCCCCATTCCTTGCACTCGTATGAGAAGTTTTGCGGGTTCACGTTTTTATTTTGAATATTGCAGCTGTAAACGCTTTCGAGCTTATCTTCATAAATGCCGAGCAGTTCGTTAATGCAAAGCTCTTCAGCGCCATAGGTAATCTTGCCGTTATCGGTAACAGTACCAATAACGTTTTCGCTCGCGTCGCCTTCGATTTCAATTAAGAACGAAGCGTATGAATAGCCGAATAAATCTTCAACCTGAACATCTGTTGAAAGTTCAGCGCCAAGCCCGTTACCGAACGCCATTTTCATAATAGCCTCGGCCGCGCCGCCCATGCCGGGGGTGTATGCTGACACCGCTTTGCCCGAGCGCACAAGCTCGGCTACAGTGCCAAACAGCGCGATAAGCGATGCTGTTTCGGGCAGGCCGTTTTCATCATATTCGGGTTTAAGCCAAACAATCTTGTTGCCTGCCTTTTTAAATTCAGGCGAGATAATGTTTTTAATTTTTTCGGTTGTAACAGCGAACGAAACAAGTGTTGGCGGAACGTCGAGCTTTTCGAATGTGCCGCTCATTGAGTCTTTACCGCCGATTGAACCAATTTCGAGTTCCATCTGCGCCTTGAATGCGCCAAGAAGTGCTGCCAGCGGCTTGCCCCAACGCTTGCCGTCTTTCCCCGGGCGCTCAAAGTATTCTTGGAATGTTAAATAAACATCTTTAAATTCAGCGCCTGATGCGATAAGCTTACAAACCGATTCAACAACTGCAAGGTATGCGCCGTGATATGGGCTCTTTTCAGAAATAAAGGGGTTGTAACCGAATGCCATAAGTGAGCAATCATCGGTGTGGCCCTTTTCAACCGAAATTTTCTGAACCATTGCCTGAATAGGTGTTAACTGGTTCTTACCGCCAAACGGCATAAGCACTGTGCCTGCGCCAATGGTTGAGTCGAAACGCTCTGAAAGGCCGCGTTTTGAGCAGGTGTTAAGGTCATCTGCAACGGCTTTCATATTATCGGTGAAGCTGCCGCTAACATTCTTTTGGGTGCTTTCGGGTGCGGCAGGGGTGATGGTTATGTGCTTGCTGGCACCGTTTGAATTTAAGAATTCGCGGCTGATGTCAACAATCTTTTTACCGCGCCAGTTCATAACAAGGCGGGGCTCTTCTGTTACAACCGCAACGGGGCAGGCGTTTAAGTTTTCTTCGAGCGCGAGCGCGAGGAATGCGTCAACGTCGCTTTTTTCAACAACAACTGCCATTCTTTCTTGCGATTCGCTGATTGCAAGCTCGGTGCCGTCGAGTCCTTCATACTTTTTAGGAACGGCATCAAGGTTAATTTCAAGGCCATCGGCCAATTCTCCAATAGCAACCGAAACGCCACCTGCGCCAAAGTCGTTACAACGCTTAATCATAAGGGTTGCCTCTTTGTTGCGGAAAAGCCTTTGAAGTTTGCGTTCTTCCGGTGCGTTACCCTTTTGAACTTCGGCTCCGCAGCTTTCAAGCGACTGCTCGGTGTGAGATTTTGAAGAACCTGTTGCACCACCGCAACCGTCGCGCCCGGTTGCGCCGCCAAGCAAGATAACAATGTCGCCTGGGGCGGGAACTTCGCGCCTTACGTTTTCAGCAGGTGCTGCGGCAATAACCGCGCCGATTTCCATTCTCTTTGCGGCATAGCCGGGGTGATAAATTTCATCAACAATGCCTGTTGCAAGGCCAATTTGGTTACCGTAAGATGAATAACCAGCGGCCGCTGTTGTTACAATCTTCCTTTGCGGGAGTTTGCCCTTAATGGTTTCGTCAATGGGCTTTAATGGGTCGGCCGCACCTGTTACGCGCATTGCGCCATAAACGTACGAACGGCCTGAAAGCGGGTCGCGTATTGCGCCGCCAATGCAGGTTGCCGCACCGCCGAACGGTTCAATTTCGGTTGGGTGGTTGTGGGTTTCGTTTTTAAATAAAAGAAGCCAAGGCTGTTTTTTACCGTCAACCTCAACGTCGATTTTAACGGTGCAGGCGTTGATTTCTTCCGATTCATCTAACTTTTCTAACTTGCCGTTTTCTTTAAGGTGTTTAACCGCAATGGTTGCAAGGTCCATAAGGCAAATGGGCTTTGTTCTGCCAAGGCTTTTTCTAACGGCAATGTATTCGTCATAAGCTTTTTGCAAAAGTTCGTCTTCAAACTTTGCGTCGTCGATAACTGTTAAGAAGGTTGTGTGCCTGCAGTGGTCAGACCAATAGGTGTCGATCATTCGAATTTCGGTGATGGTTGGGTCGCGCTGTTCTGTTTTGAAGTAATCTTGGCAGAAAGCAACGTCGTCGGCGTCCATTGCAAGGCCGTACTGATCAACAAAATTCTGCAAACCTTCGCGGTCGAGACCTATAAATCCTTCGAGAGTTTTAACGTCTTCAGGGATATCGTAGTTAATGTTAAGGGTTTCGGGTTTTTCAAGGCTTGCCTCGCGCGATTCAACGGGGTTGATAACGTATTTTTTGATTTTTTCAACGTCCCCCTCGGTTAAATCGCCTTCAAGAACATAAACCTTTGCCGCGCGAATAAGCGGGCGGTCGCCGCGCGAGATAATTTGAATGCACTGGCAGGCTGAATCGGCCCTTTGATCGAACTGGCCGGGTAAAAATTCGGTTGCGAAGCAGATGTTTCCGTTTGTTTCAAGCGTGTCGCTCACAATGTCGAGCTGGGGTTCGGAAAAAACTGTTTTCTTTGAATATTCAAAAAGCTCTTCTGTGATGTTTTCGGCATCATAGCGGTTAATAATGCGAAGACCTGTTAAGCCCTTTATGCCAAGAAGTGTTGTTAAATCGGCTTTAAGTGCTGCCGCTTCGCCTGCAAGCTCTTTTCTTTTTTCAACATAAACTCTATAAACCATAAGGCCTATTCCTCCTTTGCTTTTAAGGCGCGTGCGCCAATGTCGTTTCTGTAATATGCGTTTTCGAATGTAACGTTTTTAACCTTGTTATAGGCCGATTTTATTGCATCTTCTAAACTGCTTTCAACTGCAGTAACACCAAGAACCCTGCCGCCGGATGTTACAAGGCGTTCGCCCTCGAGAGCCGCACCTGCAACGAAAACTGAATCGGCAATATCTTGGGGTATGGTGATTTCAAAGCCTTTTTTATAGCTTTCAGGGTATCCGGCTGATGCCATAACAACGCAGCAAGCGTTGGCATTTTTAAACTTAACTTCCGTTTCAGCAAGTGTTCCGTTTGTAACCGCTTGCATCACGGTTAAAAGGTCGCTTTCAAGCAGCGGGAGCACAACCTGAGTTTCAGGGTCGCCAAAACGGCAGTTGTATTCAATAACCTTGGGGCCGTTTTGGGTGAGCATTAGCCCAAAATAAAGGCAACCTTTAAAGGTTCTGCCCTCGGCGTTCATTGCGTTTATTGTGGGCAGGAATATTTTTTCCATGCATTCGGCGGCAATGTTTTCGGTGTAATAGGGGTTTGGCGCCACAGTTCCCATGCCGCCTGTGTTAAGCCCTGTGTCGTTGTCGCCTGCACGCTTGTGGTCCATTGATGAAACCATTGGAACAACAGTTTTACCATCGGTGAATGAAAGCACCGAAACTTCGGGCCCCACCAAAAACTCTTCAATTACAATGCGGTTGCCGCTGTTTCCGAACTTTTTATCAAGCATCATTTCAGTAACGGCCAGCTTTGCGTCTTCCCTTGTTTCGGCAATTATAACGCCTTTGCCAAGCGCCAAGCCATCAGCCTTAATAACGGTTGGAATGGGCGCGGTTTCAAGGTATTCGAGCGCCGCGTTAGCATCGGTAAACACCTCGTAACTTGCGGTTGGAATACCGTATTTTTTCATTAAATCTTTCGAGAAAACCTTGCTGCTTTCAATTATTGCGGCATTCGCTTTTGGGCCAAAGCAGGGAATGCCTTTATCTTCAAGCAGGTCAACACAGCCAAGCGCCAACGGGTCGTCGGGCGCAACCACTGCGTAATCAATCTTTTCGCTTTCGGCAAATTCCGCAATTTTTTCAACGTCTTTAGCGTCAATGTTAACGCAACGCGCGTCAGCCGCTATTCCGCCGTTACCGGGAACCGCGATGATTTCGGTTATATCGGTATTTTCTTTTAATTTTTTTATAATGGCGTGCTCTCTTCCGCCCCCGCCGACAACCAGTATTTTCATTGTAATCTCCCTTAAATATATCTTTTTACATAGTCCTGCCCGGTGTACCTTTAGTGCACCGGGCGCTGTTTTTATTATTCGCCGTAGATGGGGAACTGTGCGCAGAGTGCCTGAACCTCTTCGGTTACGCGCTCGCGGTTGCCCTCGAAATCGTTAATAATATCGCTGATCCAGCCTGCAATGAGCTTCATTTCGGGCTCTTTAAAGCCGCGTGAAGTGACTGCAGGTGTGCCAATGCGAAGTCCGCTTGTTACAAACGGGCTTTGAGGATCGTTCGGGATTGTGTTTTTGTTAGCTGTGATGTGAACTTCATCTAAATAATGCTCAAGGTCTTTACCTGTAAGGCCTGTATCCCTAAGGTCGAGGGTCATAAGGTGGTTATCGGTTCCGCCTGAAACGATTTTAACACCGCGAGCTTTAAGTTCTTCGCAAAGAACAGCGGCATTTTTAACAATCTGCTCTTGGTATGCCTTAAATTCATCGGTCATAGCTTCGCCAAGGGCCACTGCCTTAGCGGCAATAATGTGCATAAGCGGGCCGCCCTGTGTGCCGGGGAAGATAGCCTTGTCGATCTGCTTTGCGAGTTCTTCCTTGCAAAGAATCATACCGCCTCTCGGTCCTCTAAGTGTTTTGTGGGTGGTTGTTGTAACAACGTCGGCATAAGGCACGGGTGACGGGTGAGCGCCTGCAGCTATAAGGCCCGCAATGTGAGCCATATCAACCATTAAATATGCGCCAACCTTGTCGGCAATTTCGCGGCAACGAGCAAAGTCGATTACTCTTGAATATGCGCTGGCACCTACAACAATGAGTTTGGGCTGGCAGTCGAGAGCGATGCGCTCCATTTCGTCGTAATCAATAACTTGGGTGTCTTTGTTAACACCATAAGGAACAATGTTGAAATATTTACCCGAAATGTTAACGGGTGAGCCGTGTGATAAGTGGCCGCCTTCTGAAAGGTTCATACCCATAACGGTGTCGCCCGGGTTTAAAAGTGCAAAGAATACTGCAAGGTTAGCGTTAGCGCCCGAATGAGGCTGAACGTTAGCGTGGTCTGCGCCGAAGAGCTTTTTAGCTCTCTCGCGGGCAATGTCTTCAACAACGTCAACGCACTGGCAACCGCCATAGTAACGCTTTGAGGGGTAACCTTCGGCATATTTGTTAGTAAGAACGCCGCCTGCTGCCAATAAAACAGCCTTTGAAACAATGTTTTCAGATGCTATAAGCTCAATATTGTGCTGTTGCCTTTGAAGTTCTTTGTCGCAGGCAGAGGCAACCTCGGTATCGTAGTTTTTTAATTCGTCGAAAAAGTTCATTTTAATTCTCCTTAAAATTGAATTTTTTGTATTTTAATGGTGGAACAATCTCATTCCGGTGAATGCCATTGCCATGCCGTATTTATCGCAGCATTCAATAACAACATCATCGCGGATAGAGCCGCCCGGCTCTGCAATATATTTAACGCCGCTCTTATAAGCTCTTTCAATGTTATCGCTAAAGGGGAAGAACGCGTCAGAGCCAAGGGCAACACCGTCGATACTGTCGAGGTATTCTTTAATCTCGGCGTCGGTAAGCGGTTCGGGTTTTGTGGTGAAATACTTCTGCCAGTTGCCGTCGGCGCAAACGTCTTCTTCATTGCGGTTGATGTAACCGTCGATAACGTTGTCTCTATCGGGGCGGCCAAGGGTATCTTTAAACGGAAGGTTTAAAACCTTGTCGTGCTGGCGTAGGAACCAAGTGTCGGCCTTGCTGCCGGCAAGGCGTGTGCAGTGAATTCTTGATTGCTGGCCTGCGCCAACGCCGATTGCCTGCCCGTCAACTGCGTAGCAAACCGAGTTCGACTGGGTGTATTTTAATGTGATAAGCGCGATAATAAGGTCGCGAACGGCAGTTTCGGGAAGCTCTTTGTTGCTTGTAACAAGGTTTGAAAGAAGCTCGCGGTTAATTTCAAAGTTGTTTCTTCCCTGCTCGAAGGTGATGCCGTAAACCTGCTTGCGCTCGATTTCTTGCGGAACATAGTCAGGGCTTATTTTAACAATGTTATATCCGCCCTTACGCTTTGATTTTAAAATTTCAGGCGCTTCGGGTTCATAGCCCGGGGCAATAACCCCGTCAGACACTTCGCGCTGAATAAGGCGGGCTGTTGTAACGTCGCAAACGTCAGATAATGCAACCCAGTCGCCAAATGAACACATTCTGTCGGTGCCGCGGGCCCTGGCATAAGCGCAGGCAAGGGGTGAATCATCAAGCCCTTCAATATCATCAACAAAGCAGGCCTTTTTTAGTTTTTCGGGGAGCGGAATGCCAACCGCAGCCGAGGTTGGGCTAACGTGCTTAAATGATGTTACCGCAGGAAGCCCTAAAGCCTCTTTAAGTTCTTTTACAAGCTGCCAAGAGTTAAACGCATCAAGAAAATTGATGTAACCCGGGCGGCCGTTTAAAATTTCAATCGGCAGGTCATCGCCGTTTGCCATAAATATTTTCGAAGGCTTTTGGTTGGGGTTGCAACCGTATTTTAATTCGAATTCTTTCATCATAATCTCCATTCCGCCGCTAAAATATTAAGCGCAAATTGTAAAGTGAAAATCTCCTTAGCGGCAGGTGGAGATTTTCGCCGGGTGCTGTGGCGCAAGTGGCGCAAACAGCACGGCATTTAAATTGGTGTTAACGCGAATTTTCGCGTTTAACCTCAGTTTTTGTTTATAAGCCTGTTTTCTTCTTCGCCTGTTGCTAAATCGGTGTATCTAACATAAAGCGAAATTTTATTGTCAGCATCAAGCGCATCCCAAAGTGATGAGGTGAAAGCGTCGATGTCGTTCGGGATGTTAACGCGCTCGGGCTCGCCTTGGAATGTTGGGATCGGGTTGCCATCGCACACATAGGTGTGAATAAAGTGGCCAAGGCCGTTTAAGGGCGCATACTTAAAGGTGTAGCGGTTGCAGGCTGTGCCTTCAGCATCGGCACTTTTTAAAATGCTCATCTGATAGCTAAAGTCGCCATCGGCGAATGTGAGCATACCGCTGATTCTGGGTGTTAGGTTTGGTGCATCGGGTTCAAACTCTCTTGCTTCAAGCGCAGTGGTGAAGCATTTGCCATCGCGAAGCCCTTCGTAAATTGTATCGGTTTGGTCGCCGTTTGTAACAATTAAGTTGTTTTCGAACTTTCTAATAGCGGCATAGATTATTAAGCTTGGGTCTTCAACCTTTGAAGCGTCAAACGGTTCGGTGAAAACCGCGCCGTCGCGCTCGGTGAAAACGCGGTTGCGGCTGTTTGCGCTGCGGCCCATAATGAAATACGCGCTCACTGCCTTTGTGCCGTCTTCGCTTTTGCCAATAACAATGCCCCTGCCAACGTATGAGTTGCCCTCAATGCGATTGGCAATATCCTTGGTTTCGTAAACGTTCATTTATTTTTCCTCCGTATTCAGCATTTGTTTGCTTATTTTTTCGGCCGCGGCAGGAAGCAACTTCCATTCGGCCAGCCGCATTACTCTTTTTTGAAGTGTTTCGGGGGTGTCATCTTCGCGGACGCTTACCGCCTTTTGGGCAATTATCTCGCCGCCATCAGGGATTTCGTTAACAAAGTGCACGGTTGCTCCCGTAACCTTAACGCCTTTTTTTAGCGCCGCTTCGTGAACGCGAAGCCCGTAGAACCCTTCGCCGCAAAATGCAGGAATTAGCGACGGGTGAACGTTAATAATTCTTCTTTCAAATTTCTTTGTGAAGTTTTCGCTTAAAATGCACATAAACCCTGCAAGAATTATAAGCCCAATTCCGCGTTCTTCTAAAAGCGAAATAATTTTGCTTTCAAACTCTTGTTGCGAGCCGCACTGCTTTTTCGAAACAACTGCGGTTTCAATCCCTGCGCGGCTTGCGCGTTTTAATGCATAAGCGCCCTCGTTATTCGAAATAACAAGGCGTATGGTGCCGCTCGTTATAACGCCCTTTTTTTCGGCGTTTATAAGGGCTTGAAGGTTTGTTCCCCCGCCCGAAACGAGCACCGCTATATTAGTTTTTGCCCCATTCATATTTTACCCCCAAGCGCTTTCGCGAAATCATTTCGGCGCTAAACGCTTAACAAATTTCAATCTTTTTATCAGATTCAACTATTTCGCCAATGATGTAAGGTTCTTCGCCGTTCTGTTTTAAAACTTCAAGCGCCTTTTCAGCATCGCTGGCTGAAACCACAATGCTCATGCCAACGCCCATGTTAAAGGTGTTGAACATATCGCGTTCTGAAACGCCGCCTGTGCTTGCAATAAGCTCGAATATCGGCAGAACTTTAACAGCGCTCTTTGTAATCTTTGCGCCAAGTCCATCGGGGATGCTGCGCGGAATGTTTTCGTAAAATCCCCCGCCTGTAATGTGCGAAATACCCTTGATTTTAACCGCTTCATTTAATGCTAAAACAGGTTTAACATAAATTTTTGTTGGGGTGAGCAATGTTTCGGCAACCGATTTGCCGCCAAGCTCTGCTACAGGTGTGGTTATATCGCTGTTTTCAACATCGAAAACCTTGCGAACAAGCGAAAAGCCGTTTGAATGAACGCCGCTTGACGGAAGCGCGATGATAACGTCGCCCGCTGCCATTGAATTGTTATCAATTATTTTCGATTTATCAACAACGCCTGTGCAGTAGCCTGCAAGGTCGTATTCGTCAACGGGGTAGAAGCCGGGCATTTCGGCGGTTTCGCCGCCAATAAGCGCCGCGCCCGACTGAACGCAACCTTCGCAAACGCCCTTAACAATGTCGGCAATCTTTTCGGGAACGTTCTTGCCGCAGGCTATGTAATCAAGGAAGAAAAGTGGCTTTGCGCCGCTGCAAATTATATCATTAACGCACATTGCAACGCAGTCGATGCCAACGGTGTCGTGTTTATCTGTTAAAAATGCAAGTTTGAGTTTTGTTCCAACGCCGTCGGTTCCGCTAACTAAAACAGGGTTAGTGATGCCCTCCATATTAAGTTCAAAAAGGCCGCCAAAGCCGCCAATGCCCGAGCAAACGCCCTCGGTTTTGGTTCTGGCAATGTGCTCTTTCATAAGTTCAACCGATTTATAACCTGCGTTAATGTCAACGCCCGCAGCAGCGTAGGCTTCCGATCTTGAAAGTTCGTGCATTATAATTACCTCCGTTTTTTGTTTGTGTTTATGAATTAAGGCTTTCGGTAAGCGCCTTATCTTTTGCTAAAACTGCCTGCTTATCGGCTTCTCTTTTAGCCGCAAGTTTCTCGGCAAGCTCGGGTTCGCCAAGGGCTAAAATTTGTGCCGCTAAAAGCGCCGCGTTAACGCCGCCACCAATTGCAACGGTTGCAACCGGAATGCCCGAAGGCATTTGAACGGTTGAAAGAAGCGCATCTAACCCGTCGAGTGTGGGGCCCTTGCAGGGGATGCCAATAACGGGGAGTGTTGTGTTAGCGGCAATGGCTCCCGCAAGGTGCGCCGCCATGCCTGCCGCAGCAATGATAACGCCAAAATCATTTTTAGCGGCGTTTTTGGTGAATTCTGCTGCCTGTTCGGGTGTTCTGTGCGCCGAGTAAATGTGAACCTCAAAGGGGATGTCAAGGGATTTAAGCGTGTCGATCGATTTGTTAACAATGGGCAAATCGCTGTCGCTTCCCATAATGATTGCAACTTTTTTCATAAACTACTCCTCCTGTAGATATTTAAACGCAAAAAGGCACGCCTAAACCCCAAAGGATTTAAGTGTGCCCAGACGGTCGGCCTTAAAGGGTTTACAGCCCTGCCCACGCCCCCGTTCCACGCAGTGCTCTGCATAATCCGTCAGTTACGGGGGGTGTTAAATTTACATACTGTAAGTATACCAAAAATCCCGCTCGCCGTCAAGGATAATTCGATATTTTTCCGCCGAAATAAACCGCATTCACCAAAAAGTTTCAAAACGCAAAAAATAAGCGCCAAAAACCGCCGTCTTAGCGCACGCCTTCCTCGGGGGTGGAAGGCTAATGCTACTCGGCATATGAGCTGTAAAGCCCAAAGTATGCGCCCTTTTTCTCTAAAAGTTCGTCGTGCGTGCCTTGCTCTAAAATCACGCCGCCGTCACCCATAACTAAAATTGTGTCGGCATTTTTAACCGTTGTTAGGCGGTGGGCAATAATAAGCGTTGTGCGCCCTTTTGCTAGTCGTGCAAGCGACTGCTTAACAACCTGCTCGCTTTCGTTATCGAGCGCAGATGTGGCTTCGTCTAAAATTAAAATTGGCGGGTTTTTTAAAAATACGCGCGCTACCGAAATTCGCTGTTTTTGCCCGCCCGAAAGTTTAACGCCGCGCTCGCCAACATAAGTATTGTAGCCATCTGGCAAGGTTTCAATAAACTCTTCGGCGCCCGCAAGCTTAGCGGCTTTTATAATTTCTTCATCGCTCGCGCCCGGCTTGCCATAGGCAATGTTTTCTTTCACCGTGCCCGAAAACAGGTAAACATCTTGCTGAACTATGCCAATATTCTCGCGCAGGCTTTTAAGGGTATAGCCCTTTATATTGCGCCCGTCAACCCATATTTCACCGCTTACCGCCTCATAAAACCTTGGAATCAGCGCCGAAACGGTGGTTTTGCCGCCGCCCGAGGGCCCAACAAGCGCTGTGCAACTGCCTGCAGGAATTTTCATATTAAAATCCTTTAGCACTGCGCTGTTTTCTTCGGAATATTTAAACGAAACATTTTTAAATTCAATGTCGCCGCGAACTGTTTTAAGCTCGGTGGCATCGGCACTGTCGGTAATAAGGGGCTCAACATCCATAATTTCAAAGAAGCGGTCGATCCCCGTCATACCGCGCTGGAACTGCTCGCCGAATTCAACAATTCTTCTAATTGAGGTAAGCAAAGTGTTAACATATAGAAGGAATGCTATAAAATCGGCGGCGCTTATTTTGCCGTTCATTAAGAACACCGCGCCGAGGATTACAACAAATATGTACATAAGGCCATCGAAAAATCGGGTTGAGCACTGGAAGCCGCCCATATAACGGTAAACCTTGCGCTTGATAGCCAAAAAGCCTTGGTTGTTCTTTTCGAACTTCTCTTTTTCAACATCTTCATTAGCAAACGATTTTACAACGCGAATGCCCGAAAGGCTATCTTCAATTTGGGAATTAAGCTCGCCAACGCGGCGGCGCGATTCGCGAAAACCATCGCGCATTTTATGATTAAAATACCCTAAAATTAAAATCATTGGCGGCATAACCGCAAAAATAAGCAGCGTTAAGGGCGCGCTCATTGTGCATAGAATTGAAAATGATGCTATAACCTTAATTCCCGTTACAAAAAATTCTTCGGGGCAGTGGTGAGCAAATTCGGTTACATCGAACAAATCGTTAGTCATTCTCGACATAATACTGCCTACCTTCGCGTTATCGTAATACGAAAAGGGCAGTTTTTCAAGGTGGGCGAACATATCGCTTCGCATATCGGTTTCAAGCCGAGTTCCCATAATGTGCCCCACGGTTGCCATGTAGTAGCTCGCCGCTGTGTCGATAATTCGCAAAACTATGTAAGACACGCCAACTTTAACTATAAACTCTACCGTGATTTTGGAAATATCTTGCGATGCGGCATCGGTAATGCTTCGCACAATCAGTGGCAGAACAAGCTCGCACGCTGTTGTGAGTGCCGCGCAGAAAAGGTCGAAAATAATTATGGGGATATACTTTTTATAATAGGGCAAAAACCTTCTAAGGTTGCCGCGTTTTTTTTCTTTATGTTTCATAAAATGCTCCTCTTACTTTAAAGAATTTTATTTTAATTTAACACACATTATATAATAACACCGCGCCTGCCGATTTTCAAGCGGTGGCGGCGCCCGCACAGTGCAAAATTTGGGCAATTTGGCTTCAAAAATTTGTTGACAAAGCTGTAATGTGTAGATATAATTATTTTAAAGGTAATGACGAAGAGGGTTTAAGCTCACAGCTTTTCAGAGAGTAAATGGTTGGTGTGAATTTACAGTTTGGGGCTTTTGCAACTTATGGCTTCTGAACCGAACGTTCGAGGGTGATACTTTAGGGCGTTACGTAGCGGCCGCGTTAAGGCTTGAAGGGTTGATAGACCCTGCTAAAGTGGCAGTTTTCTGCAATTTGAGTGGTACCGCGGGTTATTCTCGTCTCAAAGCAAGGGCTTTGGGGCTTTTTTTATTAATTAAGGAGGTTTTTGTTTATGCAAACCAAAATTGAAACCAAATGCATTCAGGGTGGCTACACACCGGGCAACGGTGAGCCAAGGCAGATTCCGATAATTCAAAGCACAACTTTTAAATACGACACAAGCGAAGATATGGGCAAACTTTTCGACTTAGAGGCAACAGGCTATTTCTATTCGCGGCTTCAAAACCCAACCTGCGATATGGTTGCCGCAAAAATCTGCGAGCTTGAGGGTGGCGCCGCCGCAATGCTCACATCATCCGGCCAGTCGGCAAACTTTTTCAGCATTTTCAACATTGCCCCCTGCGGCAGCCACGTAATTGCGTCTTCGGCAATTTACGGCGGCACATTTAACCTTTTTAATGTTACAATGCGCAAAATGGGCATTGATTTCACCTTTATTTCGCCCGATTCTTCCGAAGAAGAAATTGCGGCGGCATTCAAGCCCAACACCAAGGCTGTGTTTGGCGAAACCATTGCGAACCCTGCGCTTACAGTTTTAGATATTGAAAAGTTCGCCCGCGTTGCTCACGCACACGGCGTTCCGCTTATTGTTGATAACACATTCCCAACACCAATTAACTGCCGCCCGTTTGAATGGGGCGCTGATATTGTTACCCACGCAACAACCAAATATATCGATGGCCACGGCGGCACCGTTGGCGGCTGCATTGTTGATTCGGGCAATTTCGATTGGGCTAAATACCCCGATAAGTTCCCCGGCCTTTGCGAGCCCGATGAAAGCTACCACGGCATTGTTTACACCGAGCGCTTTGGCAAAGGTGCATACATCACCAAAGCAACCGCGCAATTAATGCGCGACTTTGGCGCAACCCAATCACCCCAGAGCGCGTTCTACATCAATTTAGGGCTTGAAAGCCTTCACGTTAGAATGCCTCGCCACTGCGAAAACGCATTGAAGATAGCCGAATTTTTAAACGGCCACGAAAAGGTAAACTACGTTAACTACCCGTCGCTACCCAGCGATAAATACTATAATTTAGCGCAAAAATATATGAAGGACGGCACCTGCGGCGTTATAAGCTTTGGCGTTAAAGGTGGCCGCGCCGCTGCCGAAAAATTTATGAAGAGCTTAAAGCTTATTGCCATTGAAACACACGTGGCCGATGCCAGAAGCTGCTGCCTGCACCCTGCCAACGCAACCCACAGGCAGTTAAGCGATGCCGAGCTTGAAGCCTGCGGCGTTCGCCCCGACCTTGTTCGCGTGTCGATTGGCATTGAAAACGGCGACGATTTGTTGGCCGATATTAAAAACGCGCTTGAGCTTATTGACTAATAAACAAAAAACCAAAAAAGGGGGGCGAAAGAAATGCCTATAAAAATACCGCAAACACTGCCTGCGTTCAAAACACTCACCGAAGAAAATATATTCGTTATGGACGAGGTTAGAGCAGGCAAGCAAGATATTCGTCCGCTTCAGATACTAATTCTCAACCTAATGCCAACAAAAATTCAAACCGAAACCCAGCTTGTAAGGCTTATAAGCAACACTCCGCTTCAGGTTGAGATTGAGCTTATTTACACCACCACCCATAAATCGAAAAACACACCCGAAGACCACCTTTTAACCTTTTATAAAACCTTTAATGATGTTCGCCACCGCAATTTCGACGGAATGATTATAACAGGCGCACCGGTTGAACTTATGGAGTTCGAAGAGGTTAACTATTGGGATGAGCTTTGCGAGATTATGGAATGGAGCAAGTCGCACGTGCACAGCGTTTTCCACATCTGCTGGGGCGCGCAGGCGGGGCTTTACTACCATTTTGGGATTAAAAAGCAAAAGCTCGATAGCAAGCTGTTCGGCGTTTTTCCGCACAAGGTTGTTCACAACGGTTCAATCCTTTTCCGCGGCGCCGATGATGAATTTATGGTTCCCCATTCAAGGCACACAACCGTTTTGCGCGAGGATATTGCCGCCCGCCCCGAGCTTAAAATTTTAGCCGAATCGGAAAAGGCGGGGGTTTACGCCGTGTCGACCGATAACGGCCGCCAGATATTTATAACAGGGCATTCGGAATACGATGCCGAAACATTAAAAACCGAATACCTTAGAGACAAAAACTTAGGGCTTCCCATCGCCGTTCCCGAAAATTATTTCCCCAATGACGACGACACTAAAGCGCCAAACGTTACCTGGCGCTCACACGCGAATTTGCTTTATTCAAACTGGATGAATTATTTTCTATACCAAACAACACCATATAATTTGAATGAAATAAAATAAAAAAGAAGGCTATTGGGGCACACTCCAAAAAAAGGGGCGTGTGCCTCAGCTATATTCGTGCTTCACACGAGCGATATATCTTTGATGCGATATGCGGCTTTTCCGCGCGATATACGGCCTTTGCCGTGTGAAAATGGCACGAATATAATATCGCAAAAGCCGAAGGCTTTTATATCGCTTTTACCACAAGGTAAAAATATCGTTGCAAACATTAGTTTGCAATATCGCTTATACGCACCGAAAAAGTAGTTATTTATTTTTCGGTAAGTAATAGCTTTTCTTAAATTATGTAACCCATTGTGACACTTTCGATTACCGAAAGTGTCATTTTCTGTTTTAGATAGAAAAGCGGAGACTACTTCTTTACGAAGTGTCTCCGTTTGAGCCTTCTTTTTTTATTAAACCCTATATGCCTTCGGCGGTTATTCTTAATTCGTAAAATTTTTGCAGCCATTTGGGCTTAGCATCAGTGGCGCTTTTAACATTTAATAATGTTCGTTTGCCTATTCTTCTGTCTAAAATCGCGAACATTCTGATTATAGGGTTTTCGGCGGTTAGGCTTAAATTAATATCTTGGTTACGGTAAGCATTAAGGGCATTGCAAAACTCGGTGTCGGTGTATTCACACCTTTCGGTTAGCGGAACCTTTTCTAAAAGCGGCCAAAACTCTGCCCAATATTCGGTTTTGCCAAACGGTTCGGCGCTTTCTTTAAAGCCGTTATTAATAAAAAATGTGTTAACCGTTTCAAGCGAAAAGCGCTTAACCTGCTTTCCGTCAATGCAGATTTCGAACACCTTGCAGCCGTCCATTCCGGGGTATGATGTGCAGCCGTAGCGTATTCGCCCTTTTAAACTCTCACAAAGCATTTCATCTTCTAAATATTTTCTCATCGCGCTCCAAGAGCCTAAAACCTTACTCATTAAATCACCGCCTTATGTGTTTATTATAGCACAGCGGTAAAGGTAAATCAATTATATGAAATCGTGCTGGCGCACGGTGAAATCCTCGTTTTACTCGGATGAAATCTTTCACCTGCGGCTTCAGATGAAATTAAATCCGCCTTATTATTCTTGCGAAGCAAGATTTCATCACCGGGGTGATTTCATCTGTGAAACAGATTTATCCCGCCCGAAAGGGCGGATTTAGTTGAAAAAGCCTCGTTCCGAAGAACGAGGCTTTTTCTGGCACCCCCTGCGTGAATCGAACACACAACTAACCCTTAGGAGGGGTTTATTATATCCATTTAACTAAGGGGGCGTTTGCTTTGTGCCCGCTGCCCGAAATTCAGGCAACACATAAATACTACTACAAAACCGCCCGATTGTCAATCCTGTTTGGGGATTTTCTTTGCTTTGTTGCTTGCGGGAAATATTCGAACCAGCCAACCATTTTTATATAAATAATAATATTATTGTCGCCTTATAAAGGTTGGCGTTTTGCAAAACGCGAACGTTGCGTAAGGCCCAATTATGGGGCTTGAGGCTTGCAGTTGCCACAGCTATCATCATCCCCGCTTTGCTCGGAAGCTAATCTCGGGGTGCCTTGGCTGGGTTTGTGATTGCCAAACCTTTCATTTAACACTTGAAAAACCGTTTCGCGCGATATATAATTAATCTGTTATAGATGTTTAAAGGGTGCGGCGGCAAATTCCCGCCCGCTAAAATCATAGCCGCGAAAGCGCTTTGCGGCAGATAAGGAGAAAACAATGGCAGACCAAAAACTTGTTAAAGAAATAACCTCAATGGAGGAAGATTTTGCCCAATGGTATACCGATGTTGTGCTTAAAGCCGAGCTTATCGACTATTCAAGCGTTAAGGGCTGCATGATAATCAGGCCTTATGGCTACGCCATTTGGGAAAACATTCAAAAAATACTCGATGGAATGTTCAAGGCAACAGGGCACGAAAACGTTTGCATGCCTATGTTTATCCCTGAAGGCCTTTTACAGAAAGAGAAAGATCACGTTGAAGGCTTCGCACCCGAGGTTGCTTGGGTAACAATGGGCGGTAACGAACAGCTTGAAGAAAGGCTCTGCGTTCGCCCCACCTCTGAAACATTGTTCTGCGAGCATTATGCGCATATTATTCAGTCATATCGCGACCTGCCCAAGCTTTACAACCAGTGGGTATCGGTTGTTCGATGGGAGAAAACAACAAGGCCGTTCCTTCGCTCGCGCGAATTCTTATGGCAAGAGGGCCACACCATTCACGCAACCGCAGAAGAGGCACAGGCCGAAACCATTCAAATGTTAAATGTTTATGCCGAATTTTGCGAAAAGCACCTTTGTATGCCTGTTGTTCGCGGAATTAAAACCGCTAAAGAGCGTTTTGCAGGTGCCGAAGAAACCTACACAATCGAAGCACTCATGCACGATGGCAAAGCGCTTCAAAGCGGAACATCGCACTATTTTGGCGATGGTTTTGCAAAGGCTTTCAACATTCAGTATGTTAATAAAGAAAATAAGCTGACAAACCCGTTCCAAACCTCTTGGGGCGTTACAACAAGGCTTATCGGCGCCATTATTATGACCCACGGCGACCAAAGCGGTTTAGTATTACCGCCCGATGTTGCGCCGGTTCAGGTTGTTGTTATTCCGGTTGCATCACATAAGCCCGGCGTTTTAGAAAAATCGGCCGAGGTTACCGATAGGTTAGCAAAAATCGCAAGAGTGAAGCTTGACGACCGCGATCAGTCGCCCGGCTGGAAATACGCCGAGCACGAAATGCGCGGTGTACCGCTTAGATTAGAGCTTGGACCCCGCGACATTGAAAACAACCAGTGCGTTATTGTTCGCCGCGACACAAGAGAAAAAATCACCGTTTCGCTTGATGAACTTGAAACCGAAATTCCAAGAATTTTGGCTGAGTACGGCGAAGCGCTTTATAACCGCGCACTCGAACGCCGCGAGGAAATGACCTACACTGTTGAAACACTCGATGAAATGATTAAAACCGCCGAAGAAAAGCCCGGCTTTATTAAGGCTTACTGGTGCGGCTGCCGCGAATGCGAAGATAAACTTAAAGAGCTTGCAGGCGTAACCTCAAGGTGCATTCCTATGAACGAAGAGTACGAGGGCGGCAAATGCGTTTGCTGCGGCAAAGAAGCAAAAGATATGCTCTATTGGGGCAAGGCTTATTAATAAACTTTAAATTTAGGGTGAAATTATGAAAAAGATTTTAGCAGTTGTTTTATGTTTAGCATTGGCGCTCTGCCTTACCGCCTGCGGCGACCCTGCCGAAAAGGCGCTTGAAAAATGGGATGACGACGGCGTTTTAAAGGTTTTGGCCATAGGCAACAGCTTCTCGGTTGACACATTCGAATACGCTTACGACATTGCAAAGAGCGCAGGCGTTGAAAAAATTGTGCTTGGCAACCTTTATGTTGGGGGCTGTTCGGTAGACGGGCATGTTTACAACGCGCAGATCGACGCCGCTACATACGAGTATTACACTAATACCGACGGCAAGTGGAACGCGGTTGGCAACTATAAAATGGGTGATGCCATAAAGGCAGAAAATTGGGATTATATCTCAATGCAGCAGGTTAGCGGCCAAAGCGGCCAGCCCGAGGCATACGAACTGCTCCCCAAACTTGTGGAATATGTTAAGGAAAACGCAAACAAAGATGCAACCTTTGTTTGGAATATGACCTGGGCCTATGGGCAAACAACAACCCACGAAGATTTCGCGGCGTACGACAGCGACCAGATGACAATGTATGAAGCCATTGTTGACACTGTTAACGAAAAAATTGTCGATAACAAAGATTTTGCTATTGTAATACCTTCGGGCACCGCTATTCAAAACGGCAGAACATCATTCATTGGCGATGATTTCACAAGAGACGGCTATCACCTTTCATACGATTTAGGCCGTTATGTGGCGGGTCTTACCCTTGTTAAGCAGTTAACAGGCAAATCGATTGATGATATTGAGTTTGCTCCCGAAGGCGTAACTGATGAGCAAAAGGCTGTTGCTATTGAATCGGCAAACAATGCTGTTGAAAACCCGTTTGAGGTAACACAGTCGAAAAACAAATAATTTACGAAACTCAAAAAAGATAACCTTTTAAAGGCACACTTCCGCGCGAAGTGTGCCTTGAGTCTGTTAAGGAGTGGCTAAGGCTACAAAAGTAAAATCTTAGCGCACGGTTGGTGTAATTTAGTAAATTGTGCCGCAATACAAAAAACAGTTGACAAGCGGCATATAAAAATGAGATAATAGAGTGTACATATATAGTTTTGTGTGTGTATTTTAGTCGAAACGGAGATTTATATGAGGGTAATAACCGGAACAGCGCGCGGAAAAAGGCTTAAAGAGCTTAAGGGTGATAATGTTCGCCCAACGACCGACCGCGTTAAAGAAGGTCTTTTCAGTTCTATTCAGTTCGATATTGAAGGCAGGCGCGTGCTCGATTTATTTGCGGGCTCGGGGCAGCTTGGCATTGAAGCCTTAAGCCGCGGCGCCGAAACCGCCACCTTTATCGATAATTCAATTGAATCGGTTGAAATAGTTAAAGAAAACCTTAAAACCACAGGCCTTGAAAAACAGGCCATAGTGTTCCGAAGCGATTATTCTGATTTTCTGTCGGCGTCAAAATCGGTTTACGATATTGCTTTTATCGACCCCCCTTTTGCCGAAGGGCTTTGGGAAGATGCATTAAACAAGGTGTGCCGGGTTATGAGCGCGGCGGGCATTATTATATGCGAACACCCGAGTGATGTTGTTCTGCCCGAATCTACCGAAGGTTTTAGGGTTAGAAAGCAATACCGTTACGGGAAAATTTTGGTAACTATCTACGCAAGAAGCAGGGAGCAATAATGAAAGAAAGAGTAGCAGTTTGCCCGGGCAGCTTCGACCCGGTTACAGTGGGGCATATTGATATTATTAAACGTGCCGCAACAATGTTCGATAAGGTTATAGTTGCGGTTATGACAAACAGCGTTAAAAACCCCACATTTTCCACCGAAGAACGGGTTAATATGCTAAAGTTAGCCACCGCCAGCATAGAAAACGTTACCATAGATACCTTCGGCGGCCTTTTAGCGGTTTACACCACTAAGGTTGGGGCAAGTGCAGTTGTTAGAGGTCTTCGCGCCGTGTCAGACTTTGAATACGAATTCCAAATGGCGCTAACCAACAAAAAGCTCAACCCCAATGTTGAAACGGTATTTTTAACCACAAGCGAGCAAAACCTTTATTTAAGTTCAAGCATGGTAAAGCAAATCGGCAGCATGGGCGGCGATATTAAAGATTTCGTTCCCGAATCGATTCACGAATTCGTGCTTAAAAAATTAACAGGAAAGGAAGTAAAATAGAATGAATATGGACGAATTAATTGAACAGTTAGACGAAGCCCTTGAGGGAGGTATGAAACTCCCCGGTAAGAAGGTTGTTTTAAGTGCTGAAACAGTTCGCGCTATTATTGATGATATGAATATGACAATGCCTAACGAAATTAAGCAGGCAAAGGTTATCGTGGCCGACCGCGCCGATATTATCACCAACGCAAAACGCGAAGCCGACACAATCATCCGCGCAGCCGAAGAACGCGCAAAGGCAATGGTTGCTCAAGAAGAGATTACCAAACTTGCTCAGGCAAAGGCTGCTGAAATTATTTCAACAGCTCAGGCAAAATCAAAAGAAATGCGCAAAGCAGCTCAAGATTTTGTTGATGATATTATGCGCCGCGCCGATGAAGGCTTAACCGAAAACCTTTCGGCAGTTCGCAAAACTCGCGCATCGCTTAAAAACGGCGCAAACACAGCGCAGCCCAAATAATTAATTTAATAGTTTAAGGCCGCCCGTGTAGCTTTCGGCGCGGCCTTTTTATTTAAAGGAGAGCGCTATGGGAGAATTTAAGGTTTTAAACAACGATGAATTAAACGAAACCGCTGCACAACCGCAAGAAACCGAAGAACTTCAAGAGGCTTTAAAAACCGCCGAAGAAACTGCGGAAGAAATTGCCGAAGAAGCGGCAGAAGAAATCTTGAAAGAAGCAGTGGCAGAAAAAACCGCCGAAGCAGAAGTCTCTACTGAAAAAGCAGTGGCAGAAGAAATCGCGGAAGAGGAAAGCGAACCCGCACAGCAATCGGCAAGATTGGAAAAGCCCAAAAAAGAAGCTAAAAAGGCAAAGAAAAAAAGTAATTCAGGCAGTGAACCTCTTTTAAGAGTGCTGGCTGAACTGCCCATAGCGCTGGTTGTTATAATAGGCTTTTTGCTTTGGGGGTTTTTGGGGCACGGCTTTAATGTTTCGTGGGTGCTGTTTTTGCTTATCCCGCTGTTTCATTCATTAATCGATGCCATAATTCATAAAAACGCCGCGCGTTTCGCATTCCCTGTTTTGGTGGTTTTTGTTTACTGCTTACTCGGGCTTATGCTAAATATGTGGCACCCATATTGGGTTTTATTTTTAACCATTCCGGTTTACTACACAGTTGTGAACGTTATTTCAAAAAAGAAATAACCGAAGCATAAATTTGCCGTCGGGGGAATCAGGTGAAAATCCTGAACAAGCCCGTTGCCGTGATGTGCATTAAAAACTGTTTGCCTTACCCTTAAAGCCGTATATAAGGGGAAACGCCATTGAAGAAATCTTTGAGAAGGCGGCAAACAGGCGCACCTTCAGTCGGAATATCCTGCGGCAAAAGCCTCTGCCAGCTGCGAGCGCCGGCGTGAACTTGTTCAGCAGGGGAAATAAATTTAAAGGAGAAAAGATCATGCAAAACAAAGCAAACATTTTAAAACGTATGCTGTCATTCATTCTTTGCATAATGCTTATTACGGCTATAGCATTGTCAGGTTCGGGATGCACCGCTTACAACACTTATAAGTCTGTTACCGAAACAGGTAGCAGCGCCGAGGCGGAGATTGAAACGATGGGTGAGGGCGCAACCGAATTCAACTTCACCGTTACAAACGCCGAAGGCGAAAGCACCGCCTACATTATTAAAACCGATAAGAAAACGGTGGGCGACGCACTTCTTGAGCTTGGGCTCATTGAAGGCGATGCAGGCCCTTATGGCCTTTATGTAAAAACGGTTGACGGTGTTACTCTCGACTTTGAAAAAGACGGAAAGTATTGGGCGTTTTATGTTAACGGGGAATACGCTGTGTCGGGCGTTGATGCAACCGAAATTGAAAACGGTGCGAGCTATACGTTTAAGGCAGAATAATGAAGCCAAACATTAAAGAAATAGCGGTTTTCGGAATGCTCGGGGCTATGATGTTTGCCTCGAAAATCCTAACCGAGCTGCTACCCAACATTCACTTAATTGGCGTTTTCATTGTGGCAATAACGCTGGTGTTCAGGGCAAAAGCATTATACCCAATCAGCGTTTTTGTTTTAATAACCGGCTTTTATGCAGGGTTCGATGCCTGGTGGCTGCCCTATATTTACATTTGGGCGGTTTTGTGGGGCTTTGCAATGCTAATACCGAAAAAAACGCCAAAAAAGGCGCTGCCGCTTGTGTGCATGGTGGTGTGTGCGCTTCATGGATTTTTATATGGAACGCTTTATGCCCCGGCGCAGGCGCTTTTGTTCGGGCTTGATTTTAATGGTATGATAACCTGGATAATCGCGGGGATCCCCTTTGATTTAATTCACGGGGTTAGCAACTTTTTCTGCGGAATGCTTATAGTTCCAATAGCGGCAGTTTTAAGGCACACCAACCGTTATATATCAAAAACATAAATAAACTCAAAAAATCGGGTGGCTTTGGCCGCCCGATTTTCGCATTAACCTAAAAACAAAAAGCGGCCTCGGGTATACCCCAAGGCCATTTTTTAATGCAAACAATTTTGTGGTTAACATAAACCGTTCTTTTTATTTAAAACTTATTAACATAAACCAAATACGGTAAGTCGGTGTCGGGGTTATCGCTGATATCCCATATATATGTTGCCATAACAGCTCCAACATTCACATAAACCGTTAACCCATACAAACCTTCTATTGGGGGGTCAATTGCGGGGTTTTTAGGTTTTAAACTTGTTAATGTTTCGCGGTTTGTATATGTTTGATCAGGGAAAAGTTTAATTTCCTGTTCTGTTTTAACAACAACTCTGTCAAGTGGCTCGTTGTCGAAAATGGATTTGTTTCCGTCAATTAAGTGTGTATCAATAGACCAATCCGATGTTCCGAATTCAAACGAAAAGGGAACTTGAGGAAACTGCAGATCGTAAATTCCGGAACCCAAAGAATCGGTTTCATACGAGTCGCCCAAAATTGCTTTTATTTGGTTAAGTGTAAGCCCTATAAAATCAGAAGGGTAGTAAGTTTTTGTGTTGTTTGAAGCTGTTGAACCCTGTTCCACCTGAGATTGTTCTGAATGCTCAGATTTTTGCGGTGGGAAAATCTCGGCCAAATCTTCTTCACTAAGGTTTAACGGGTTATCATAGGTTCCCGGTTTCATTTTATAATCTTCATCTTCCGGGGCAACATAAATGTCTAAATTTTTGTTATAGTCTTGTTCAGATACATACTCTCCATCAATCTCATAGCATCTAACATAAACTCCGTCTTGCGTGTAAAGGTCGGTTTTTTGCTTGATTTCGTTGGCTTCTTTTTCGTATGATGTATATTCCGATTCCCCATCAACCGATAAAATATCAAAGGTTTTTAAGGTAACCATCTCAGAACCGTCGTATGTGCAGATTTTTCTGGTTGCAGATTGATAATACGAACCATCGCGGCCGATTGAGAAATATAATAAAACATGCTCGGATGCTTCAGTGTCATACACCAGTTCTAAACTATCACCACCCATTGATCCCCCGCTATAAGCAGCTTCGGATATCACCTCCACCTTTTCATCTTTAATGGCCAAAAACACCGTTGAAGTGAGCGGACCTCTTATACCTAACTCACCAGTCACGGTAAGCAACAGCTCGTAAGATTTATCTTGGTTAAAATCGAACAGGCAGCTCTGAATTTCAAGATTGTCGGTTTCGTTTGTTCCCATATACTCGATATATTCGTCTAAAGCGCCGCCCAGCAAATGCTTTGTGTAAATTTTAGCATCGCGCAAATAGCATTCTTCGGCAGAAAGTTCTTTAGTGTCGCCCGTCTTTTTAGCGCTACACGCACAAAGTGTGAATAATAAGGCGAATATTAGCGCGGCAGATATAAACTTTTTCATTTTTGTTCCCCCTAAAAAATCGAAATTTTTCGTAATTATAACATATTAACCTTTTATTTACAACACTTTTAGCGCATTACAACAAACCTTCGTGCCTTAAGAATATAAATTATAAAGCTCTTTAACCCGTGTGCTTACCATATCGCGCAAAACGGGTGGATTTAAAACCTCAATGCCGCTGCCGTATTGCAAAATCCAGGCAACAAGCCCTTCGCTTATAAGGGCTTCGGTTGTTAGGGTGAAATATTCTTCACTGGGGTTTTTAATGGTTATATCTTCGCCAAAACGGTCAATAACCTGATCAAGCAGCGAGCATTTGCACCTAAGGGTTACACCTTGAACCTCGCCGCCGAACATATTAAACGATTTTTGTGAATAATCGGCAGTGTCGAAAAAGTTTTTATAATCGCTCACTTCGCTAAAATGGCGGCTGGCATCAGGCAAAACTTCAACCGATTTCATTCGGTCGATTCTAAAGTGCGCCAAGTTATCATACTTTGAAACATTGCCAACAAGGTAGTAGTGGTCGTTAGCCCAAATAATTGCATAAGGGCTTAAGGTTATTTGTTTGGTTGCCGCGGCCACGCTCCCGCCCGAAACGCCGCGCTTTATATAACTAAAGGTTATTTTCTTTTTGTTGGTTATGGCGCGGCCCGCCTTGTCAACATTATAATAAACCTCTTCGTTGCCCGTTTTCTTGCGGTCGAGAATGAAAACGCGTTCACGAACCTCAGCCGCCTGCTTATCGCTTAAAAGTGAACCCAGCTTGCCAATAAGCTCGGCGCTTTTTTTGCGGCTAATAAACCCTGCCGCCTGAACGGCATCGGTTAAAAGGCAAATTTCGGCCTGCTCAAATTCGCGGCTTGCCATCATATATCCCCTTGCTGGTGAGGTTGCCTTTATAATATCAAACCCAAAGTCGATAAGATTATTGATTGTGTCATAAACCGATTTGCGTTCGGCGCTGATGCCTAAAGATTCAAGGTGCCGGGTAATTTGCGGCACCGTTACGGCGTTGTTTTCATCGGTGTTTCTTTTAATGAATTCTAATGTGTGAAGCAGTTTTAATTTGTTGTTTGCGCTGTTTGCCATTTGAACTCACCTCTAATTTTGGGCCAAAAGCTCTGCCGCTAATTTTAAAAATTCCTCGCGCTCGTAAAGCGCGTTTATCGCCGTTAACATCGACGGGGCCGACATACTCTGGGGAAGTAATAAAAACTTTAAAAGCCTTTCCCTTGCCGCTTTACTGTTCTCGCGCCCCGAAAAGCCAAGTTCGAATAAATCGGCATTTGTTACCTTTTCGCGCTCTGCACCGCCGCCGAACTGCACGCCCGCCCTTAAAAAGCACTGCTCTAAAACGGCACTGTCAATTCCCTCAACGCCAAGAACGCCCTCTTTTCCGGGTGATTGCTTTCTTCGCTCTTTGCCCTTAATGGTTGGGGCATACACGTTTATAATATGCTTTTCATCAACAAATGATTTTATATGGTTTCTAATCATTGTGCCTGCCGAATCGCTATCGGTTAAAATTATAATCCCCGATTCTTCTGCTAAGCGTTTAATAAGGGCGCGAAGTTCAGCGTTTTTAAATATCCCAAAACCGTTAGTTGCAATTATTGGGGCGTCAACCACCGATTGCAGGCGAATTTTATCATACTTGCCCTCAACAATAACGGCGCTGTTTAATTTTATCATACCGCGCCCCCTTTAAGCCTTTGATGCAATAATAAGGTTTGTTATCAGAGCCTGAAGTTCTATTTTCGGGTCGGCAGGGGTTGATTTTAGCCTTTTATCGCTTGCAAGTATTAACTCAAGCGAGCGTTTTAGCGCCGCATCGCTGAATTTTTTGGCATCGCGCAGGGCGTTGGTTATTCTAAATGCAAGGTTTGCAGGGTAGCCGAATGTTTTTGCAATTTCGGCGGGCGAAAGCCCCGCCGCAGCCCCAAGCTTTGCGCGGGTCATATCGGTGTAAACACCTGCCAAGGTGTAAATCATTGCAATGGGTTCAACCCTCATAAAGGTAAGCTCATCAAGCAGTTTTTGTGCGCCGCTTGCATCTCGCGAGATAATAAATTTTGAAAGATTATAAATGCTTGCATCAATCGAACGCGATGCAATGTTATCGATCATTTCGTTGGTAACCGCGCCGCCGCGCGCATAAGCGCAAAGCTTTTCAAGCTCGCCAACCAGTGTTTGCAGGTCGGTTCCCGAGGTTTCAATTAAATGCCGCGCGGCGCTTGGGTGCATCTGCACCCCGCGTTTCGAAGCGCCTGCAACCAGTGCTTTCATAAGTTCAGCTTCGCCCCTTGGCGAAATGTTAACAACCGCGCCGCCTGCAGTTTCAACCGCTTTTATAAGTTTTTTCGCCCTGGCCGAGGGCTTTTTTTGGTTGATTTCAACCGTTTCATAATAAAGAACCAATCGGCAGCTGCCGTCTAACCGGCTTATAATGCCAAGAAGTTCTGAAAAATCGTTTTCGGAAATTTTATCGTGGTTGTAGTCGCCCACAGTAACGCACCGCATATCTGAAAAGAAGGGTAATGTTTCGGCGGCATCGTAAATTTTTTGAATGGGAATGTTGCCCGAAAGTTCGGTAATATTAAAATCGGGGTTGGCAGTTACTGTTGCGGCAATAATTTTTTTAACATACTGCCTTATCATATAATGCTCATCGCCAAATAAAAGAACAGCATATGGCAGGGCGCCGTTTTTAAGCTGATTTTTTAATTCGTTTTCGGTTTGCATAGGTTTTCCCTCCAAACATGGGGCGCGCACATTTTAGTGTGGTAAAATGATTTTCGCCAAAATGTTGACAATATCGCCACGATGATATATAATAACTGTGTAAACTATACACTTTAAGAAAGGGTGTTTTATATGAATTTATCAAAAGTATTAAAGATTTTCGCCTTCATCATCGGTATTGTTGCTGTTGCTGCAACCGTTGCTGCCGTTGTTAACCACTTTTTAGCTAAAAAAGATGAAGATTTCTGCAGCTACATCGAATGCGAAGACGGTGAAGTTCAACCTGAACTTGCGTAAGTCGTTGCAAATTTAAGTTAACGCATTAATAACGCAAATTTAAGTTAACGCGCGCCCCCGAATTTCGGGGGCGCGTTTTTTGTTTATTTTGAAGAGTCAATATATTTCCAACTGGCTTTTAGGTAAATAAAGCCCGAAATAACGCAAAGCACAGCCGACACCCAAAGCAGAACGCTTATGGCAATGTTAAGCACAGGGGTAAGCCAAACGATGTTAACGCCAAAGTCGCCCATAACGGCGTATGATGCAAGGGCGAAAATAATGCCTGCCATTTGGGTAACGGTTTTGGCCTTGCCCCAAATGTTAGCGGCAATAACCTCGCCGCCGCTTGTTACAACAACAAGCCTTAGTGATGAAACTAAAAATTCGCGGAATAGAACAATAAACGCAATCCAGGTTACCTGCCAGCCGATGCCTTGAACCATAAAGCCAAGAAAAGCCGCGGTTGTTAGCATTTTATCGGCAAGAGGGTCAACAAATTTGCCGAAATCGGTAACAAGGTTGTCGCGGCGGGCAATATACCCGTCGAGCAAATCGGTTAACGATGCCGCTATGAAAAGCACCAGCGCCACCGTGTAATGGAACTTAAATTCAAACATTAATGCCGCCATAAAAATGGGTGTTGCAATAACCCTTGCGAGTGTTAATTTGTTAGGTAAATTCATAATTTATTCCCTTTCTCCAAGCAGGTCGTATTCTAAAATGTCGTTTATTCTAACCGCTACCATATCGCCAATGTTAGTGGGCTCGGCCGATATGAAGAAAACCTTTCCGTCGATATCGGGCGCGTCGGCAGCGCTTCTTCCGTAAAAGCATTTTATGTAATCGTCGTATCCTTCAACCAAAACGGTTTGAAGCGAACCAATTTTTGCGGTGTTTTTATCTATAACCGTTTTAAGCTGGTCGTTCATAATAATGTCGGCTCGGTCGGCCCTAAGCTGCGGGTCGATTTGGTCGGCCAATGTTGCGGCAACCGTTCCCTCTTCTTCCGAATAGGCAAAACAGCCCAAACGGTCGAACTGCGCTTTTGCCACAAACTCGCAAAGTTCTTCGAACTGTTCCTCAGTTTCGCCCGGAAAACCTGTTATAAGGGTTGTTCTAAGGGTTACATCGGGCAAATAGGCCCTTATTTTTTCTAAAAGCTCGGTTAATGTTTCGCGGTTTCCTTTGCGGTTCATCCGCTTTAAAATTTCGCCCGAGCAGTGCTGAATGGGAATGTCGAGGTAGTGCACCGCTTTTGGCTCGTTTTTAATGGTTTCAAGCAGCTTATCGGTTATTCTTTCGGGGTAGGTGTAAAGCGTCCTGACCCAGCTTACACCTTCAACCGCCGCTGTGTTTTTAATAAGTTCGGGCAGCTTTGATTCGCCGTAAATATCTTCGCCGTAACGTGTTGTGTCTTGCGCTACAAGAACAATTTCTTTAACACCGCCTTTTGCCAAGCCCTCAATTTCGGCAATAATGCTTTCCATAGGGCGGCTTCTAAAGCGGCCGCGAATTTTTGGAATAGCGCAATACGAGCAGCAGTTATCGCACCCTTCGGCAACCTTAACGAAGGCTGTGTAAAACGGGGTTGAAAGCACTCGCGGCGCCGAAATATCAAGCCTATCTTTCGAATCGGTGAATAGCCCGCCGTTTCCGTTAAGTGTGTTCTTGATAATATCGGCAATCTCGCCGTTTTTGCCAATGCCCACGGCGGCATCAACCTCTGGGATGTCTTTAACAATATCTTCGCCGTAACGCTCGGCAAGGCAGCCCGTAACAATAAGCGCCTTAAGATTTTCATTTTTAAATTCGGCAATTTCAAGAATTGTTTCAATCGCCTCGCGTTTTGCGTCTTCAATAAAGCCGCAGGTGTTTATAATAACAACATCTGCCGCGGCCTCACTGCCCACTATCTCAAAGCCCTCGGCTTTAAGTGAATAAAGCATCATTTCGGCATCGATTTGGTTTTTTGGGCACCCAAGCGACACCATTCCAACCTTTATATTATTTTCATTCATCGTATAGTTCCAGTTCCTTCGCCTCGTTAAATTGCTTTATTGCCGCGCGAATATCCGAAAAGCTAAACCCTCGGCGCGATAGCGCAGCAATGGTGTTTCTAAGGGCTTTTTCATCGCCCATTTTGCCCTGATATTTTTTCTCAATAAGAATTTTAATGTTCTCAACCGCGTCGTATTCAACCTCGGCCGTTGCCGCCTTTGCAATATCGCGCGGGATTCCCTTTTGCTGCAGCTTTACCGCCGCCATACCGTGCGCCACCTGCTTGCCGTTTATGTAGCGTTCGGCCAGGCGCGAAGCATAGCGTTCATCGTTAATAAGCCCTAATTCTTCGCACTTTTTAGCGGCATATTCGGCAGCATATTGGGGGAACGAACGGCGCAGTTTGGTTATAAGCGCCTTTTTCGATATATCTTGCCGTTCAAGGTGCCAAAAGGCGCGCTCTTTGGCGCGATGGCAGAATGATTTTTTTATAAGCTCAGCAATTTCCTCAAAGCTATATTCATTCCCAACGCGAACACCTTCGCTCTCGCAAAGGCTGCTGTCAAGCGCAAGCCAGCCTGCGGCGTCTTGTTCGCCGCCAAGCTCGGCAATATCAATTTCCGTATCGAACTGAACGCCGTAAAGCTTTTTGCGGCGCAGTTTAAGTTCGGTTATTTTCATCAATCGTCGGCCAGAACGTCAATATTTATTTTCGATTTACGGCGCGGTGCCGGTTGTTCTTCGGCTGCGGGTGCGGCGGGCTGAACTTCGGGTTCAGCGGGTGCGGCGGGCGCCCTTGTTTGCGAGCGCTTAGCAAGAAGTGCGGCGTTCGCCTCTTTCATCTTAACCTCAATCGCGGCTTCAATCTCGGCCAAAATATCAGGGTTATCCCTTAAAAATGCCATTGTTTTATCGCGGCCTTGGCCAATGCGAATTTCATTATATGAGAACCAAGCGCCCGACTTTTTAATTACATCGAGCTTAACACCCAAGTCAACAACCTCGCCGAGTCGCGAAATTCCCTGGCCGTATAAAATGTCGAACTCGGCCTCGCGGAAGGGGGGAGCAACCTTGTTTTTAACAACCTTTGCTCTGGTTCGTGAACCGTAAACCTCGCCGCCGTTTTTAAGGGTTTCGATTTTTCTTATATCAATTCTAACCGATGCATAGAACTTAAGCGCGCGGCCGCCTGTTGTGGTTTCGGTTGGGCCATAGAAAACGCCAACCTTATCGCGAAGCTGGTTAATAAAGATTGCAACGCAGTTGCTTTTTGCAAGCGCGCCTGTGAGCTTACGCAGTGCTTGCGACATAAGGCGGGCGTGAAGTCCAACGTGGCTGTCGCCCATTTCGCCCTCGATTTCGCTTTTAGGAACAAGCGCCGCAACCGAGTCGACAATTACAACCTCAATAGCCCCCGAGCGAATAAGTGCTTCGGCAATTTCAAGCGCCTGCTCGCCTGTGTCGGGCTGGGATACTAAAAGTGAATCAATGTCAACACCAAGCGCCGCCGCATAAACAGGGTCGAGCGCGTGCTCAACGTCGATAAATGCAACCTCGCCGCCGCGTTTTTGCGATTCAGCCGCAATGTGAAGCGCGATGGTTGTTTTACCCGAAGATTCAGGGCCATATATTTCAACAACCCTGCCCTTGGGCACGCCGCCGATTCCAAGCGCCATATCAAGCGAGATAGAACCGGTTGGGATGTGCTCAACATTCATATTTGTGTTTTCGCCAAGGCGCATTACAGTTCCCTTACCAAACTGCTTTTCAATATGGTCAATCGCAGTTTGCAGGGCTTTTTTCTTATCGTCAGACATAATTTTCTCCATTCTGCCGCAAAAAGTGCGCGGCGCGTAAATTTTATATCAGCGGCAAGCATCAAAACGTAAAGCCGCATTAATACAACTTTATTGTATCGGGGTGCGAGCCCTAAAATTAGGACACTTAGGTCAAGGCAACGTTCCGCAAACAACGCGGTCGTTACCCGAATAGTCTTTTTTGCAATAAACATTTTGAAGCCCACATGACGTGAATATCTCGGTAACCTCGGCGCCTTCATCAAACCCGATTTCGGCCATAATAACGCCGCCGCGTTTTAAAAGGGCGGTGGCGCGGCGCGCCAATGCGCGGTAAAATATCAGCCCATCTTCGCCGCCGTCGAGCGCAAGTTTCGGCTCGTGAGCAAGCTCGGGTTCAAGCGCCAAAATATCGGCGCTTTTAATATAGGGCGGGTTTGTAACAATTAAATCATACTGCCCTTCGTGCTTTAGTGCATCGCCCAAAATGGCATTAACCGAAACACCGTTGCGTGAAATGTTTTTTTCAAGGTAATGAAAAGCCTCGTTCGACAGTTCAACAGCTGTAACGCCAGCACCCGGGCAATTATGCGCTATTGCCACTGCCAGCGCGCCGCTGCCCGAGCAAAGGTCGGCCACCGAGGCATCGCTTTTTTTCAGCGTGCAGATGTGCTCAATCGCTAAATCGGCTAAAATTTCGGTGTCGGCCCGCGGGATAAGCACGCCCGGCCCCACAAAAAACGGCAGCCCATAAAATTCCCACTCGCCGATTATGTATTGCAGCGGTTCGCGTTTTTCGCGGCGGCAAACAGCATCTTCCAGCGCGGTAAGGCCTGCATCTGCGTCATCGTAAAACTCTTTAACAAGCTGCCTTGCTTCAAACCCTGCCGATTCAATGCCTGCGGCTTCAAGGCGGCGGCGAATTTCAAGGGTTAGTTTCAAAACATCTTTAATCATTTAACGTTTTCACCGTTTTCGGGAATAACCGCTTCAATAGAAGCAATGGCAACCTCAAGCATCTTGTCGTCGGGTTCTTTGGTTGTTAAAAGCTGTATCCATTTGCCTGGGGCCGAAACAATTCTTGTGAACAGGTTATCGCGGCGGCCGCAGAACTTAAGCACTTCGTAACCAACGCCGCAAAATAGGGGAATCATTAAAATTTTAATAGCAACCCACAGCGCGGTGATTTTTGTAACCGCGGGGAATAAAACAACAATAAGTGTTGAAATGATGATGCTAACTGCAATCATTAAGAACATAAAAGATGTTCCGCACCTTGGGTGAAGGCGTTTTTGAATGCGGCAGTTTTCAACCGTTAGCGGCAGGCCTGCTTCATAACAGAAAATTGTTTTATGCTCGGCGCCGTGATATTGGAACACGCGCTTAATATCGCTTTGAAGCGAAACCAGCGCAACATAAGCAATAAACACAGCCATCTTCATAAGGCCTTCAATAAGCGCCCTGTATAAATCAAGGCTTCCGCCCTCGATTCCGTTCCAAATGTTTGAAAGTGTAACAGCAACGCCCGGTGTTGCGGCGGCGTTCATAAGGTTAAAAATAAGTGATGGAACCAGCATAAACAAAGCAAACGCCAGCACAACCCCAAGAACCGATGCCACTGCAAAAATTGCGTTAAACAAAGCGCCAAGGCCACCGTTTTGTTCCTTTTTATCTGCCTTTTCTGCCGCCGGTTTTTCGGGCTGTTTCGATTCTTCGGCTTCATCCACGGCAGGTGCTTCAGCAGTTTCTGCTGCCAGTTCCTCTGCGGTTTCTGTTGCGACTTCTTCGGTGGCTTTTACTGCAGTTTCTTCTGCGGGTTTTTCTGCCTGCTTTGGTTCTTTTTCTTCATCAGGCAGTGATTTTTCGGCCGCAATCATAAGCGCCTTATAACCCGAAAGCAGCGAACACACAAATGCAGTAATGCCCCTGATTACCGGCCAACCTAAAATCTTATATTTCTTTTGGGGGGATAATTCTTTATGGTCAACAACGTCAATCCCGCCGTTTGGAAGGCGAACAGCAATAACCGTTTTTTTTGGCCCCTTCATCATAATGCCTTCAATCAGCGCTTGCCCACCAATGCTGGTAAACTTTTTATTGCTCATTTTTTTCATCCCTTTCGGTTGTAAGTTCATTTTCTATCTCTTTAAGCGAGTTTGCCTGTTTAACGTCGTCTATGCTTTCTTCTTCGCTCATAGGTGGGAAGTAAACCGCGGTAACTTCATCTGGCTCGTCGGGCTTGGTTACAGGAAGCACAATTGTTACCTTGGTTCCCACACCTTCGGTGCTTTCTAAGAACATAAGGCCGTTATGCCCGCGGATTATTTCATCAGCCACGGCAAGCCCAATACCCGAACCGGGAACGGTTTTGTTGGCTCGGTAAAACTTTTCTTTAACGTGCTCTAAATCTTTTGCAGAGATACCAACGCCCGTGTCGGAAACCTCTATTCGCAAGCATTCTTCTTCAACTACAGAGGAAATCAGCACCTGGCCGCCTTCAACCGAATATTTTATAGCGTTATCAATAATATTTATGAAAACCTGCTTAAGGCGGTTGCGGTCGGCCATAACGGGCGGGTGCACACCGGCCCCTATGTTAACAAGGTCAATTCTTTGCTTGGCCGCAAGCTCGGTATACATTGCGGCGGCTTCGTTTAAAATCTCGATTGCATCAATCTTTTCAAGCTGAACGCTAAGCGTGCCCGATTGCATTCTTGAAAAATCAAGAATATCTTCAACAAGGCCCGAAAGTCTGTTTGCTTCGTTTAAAATTACATCTATTCCGCGTTCAACCGTTTTTTCGTCTTCCCCAATGCAGTATTTAACCGTTTCGCCCCAGCCTTTAATGGCGGTTAAGGGGGTGCGAAGCTCGTGCGATACCGAGGAAATAAAATCGTTCTTCATTTTTTCGGTTCGCGATAGCTCATCTGCCATGTGGTTAAGCGCCAAGCACAGCTCGCCAATTTCGTCGTCGCGCTTGATTTCAAGGTGATCGTTGAAATTGCCGCTTGCAATCTTGCCGGCCGCTTGGGTTATCATATTAACGGGGCGAACATAAGACCTAACGAAATACATTCCCGAAAAGAAGCAAAACGCCATCATTCCAATGCCTATTAGGAAAAAGCAGGCCACAACAATAACAATATAGGTGTTTATACTTTTAAGCGATGTTACCCAGCGGTATGAACCGTTGCTGCCAAATCCGTAATCGGGAAGCACTGTGGTTCCCGCCATAACGCTTTCGCCGTTTTTTGAAAGCATAGTGGCATAAGCATAGCCCGAGGTTGAGCTTTGCGCATTTGCATAGTCAACAAAATCTGCGGTGTTGAGGTTTCCGTGTTCGCCGCCGGTTGTTGCAACAAGGTTACCGTTTTTATCAAAAACCTGAACCTCAATTCTTTCGCGAAATGCGAATTCTTCGGCCATGAACACTGCGCTTTGGGCAAATTCATCTTCGTTTTCGGCGGCGAGCTTTGAAAATTCTTTAGCATAGCCCGAAGCCGTTTCGGAAACGGTTTTGTAAACCGAATTTATAAAAACGCTTGAAACAGCAATAACCGTAACCAGAACCGCGGCGGCAACAATAGTGAAAACGTTCAAAAGCCAACGCCGCGCAATGCCGCTGGTTTTAAATATTGATTTATAGGCAAACTTTGGCGCAAACCTTTTCATTTTTTCACCGCCCCTTTATAAAATGTGGTTTTATTTGCTGTGTTGTTTAATAGTTAAACTGTTGGTTTTTTAAACTAAACTGTAGGTTTTGTGCTCCAGCGGTAGCCCATTCCCCAAATGGTTAAAAGATGCTTCGGAGCCGAGGGGTTATCCTCAACCTTCATTCTAAGGCGCCTTATGTTAACATCAACAACCTTTTCTTCGCCGTAATACGATTCGCCCCAAACGCGCTTTAAAATATCAAGGCGGCTTAAGGGCTTATCGGGGTTGGTGAAGAAGTATTCCATAATTTGAAACTCAACCTGGGTTAGCTCAATAAGGGTGCCGTTTTTAGAAAGCGTGCGTTTGCGCAAATTAAGGGTGAAGTTGCCCATTTTAATTTCATCGGTAAGCTTGGGCTGCACCGTTTTAGACTTATGAAGTTCAACCCTGCGGTAAAGTGAATCAACCCTGGCCGTAAGTTCCGACGGGCTGAAAGGTTTGGTGATGTAATCATCTGCCCCCATCATAAGCCCGCTGATTTTATCCATCTCTTGGGTTCTTGCGGTTAACATAATTATGCCGATTTCCGGCGAGCGTTCGCGAAGTATCCTGCAAAGCTCAAACCCGTCCATCCCCGGCATTGATATATCAAGCAGTGCTATATCAAAGTCGCCGCCGTTTTCTTCAAATATTTGAATAGCCTCTTCGCCCGAGCCTGCTTCGCTTGTAGAGTAGCCCGCGCGCTTTAAATTTATAACCTCAAAGCCCCTAATGTCGGCTTCATCTTCAACTATTAGTATCTTTTTCATTGCCGTTTGCCTCCTTACTGTTTTGCAAACTAATTATATCGCCGTTTTGAATAAGCCTGAATGCGGCCTTTGCATCTTTTGCCGATTTGTAAATTCCGCCGTTTGGCAGGTGAACCAAATACGACTGGCCCTCACGGCTTTCAATTTCGGTGTAGGCAGAGCCTGCCTTCAAGGCCTCCCATTCGCTGTTTGGTATGATTTTTATGCTTAATGCTTCCGCGCCTGCTTCGGCCGTTTCAAGGTTGTATTGGTAAACGGTGCAAAGCGCCTGCTCGGCCGCGCGAACCACGCCAATCCCACTGCCCCAGCCTTCGGGCAACAGGAACATATACTCGTTTGTAACATTAACAATCGAAACCGCTGTGTCGGCAAGCCCCTCGGCGCCGTAGGTTTTCCAGGTGGTAAGCCAAGTGTCTTTATTAGTTCCGTCGCCACTTATAAGCGGCAACGCCTGCGAATAGGGGATTTCAGGAACACCGTCGCCATTAATGTCGCATGATTTAATCTCAAATGGGCGTGCTGTCATGCTGTTTGTTCCCGTTTCTTGGTTGTAAAACGGATTTTTAAGCCTGCCGTTGTCAACAAAAATCAGTTCAGTAATGGTGGCCGAGCCCGCCTTTAAACCGTCAAGGTAAATTGCTGTTTTGCCCTCGGCAGTGCTTGAAACGGTTAGCGAGATATACTCTTTAACCGAAGAATCAAGCAAGGTTTGAGAAAGCTCTTTTATTTCTTTTTCTTCAACCGATAGAAGCGATGCATAAGCGCGCTTTTCGGCCGCGTTGCGGTTAACCAAGAAAATTTCGGTTCTGCCGTCGTCGTTTAAATCGCAGGTGGTGTAAACAATGCAGGGTTCATCGTTTCTTTGAACCAGAACGCCGCTGTCAAGTTTAAATACGGTTATGTGCTTGGTGCTGTCGGCGTATATGTCCCATCCAACAACAATCTCATTAATGCCGTTGCCCGAAAAATCGCAAAAATCAACGCGGCTAACAGCGCTTGCTTTCACCTCGATGTCAGAGGCAATAACCCAATCTTTTTTTTCGAGTGTAAGCAGTGCTATATGCATTATATCAGATTTTTCTTGGTTCGACTTCGAATAAAAAGCCAACGCCTCGCGCTCACCGTTGCCGTCAATGTCGCTTAAAATAACGGCTGAACGGTTTTCGCCCGAATGGGGATATCGCAAAGAAATGCCGCCGCCAACGCTGTGTTTAAGGGCTTCGGCAACCTCGCCACTGTCGCCCTCGAGCCTTGGTGGCTTTAACATTTCGGTAACATCAAACCCAAAACTGCAAGAGCAAAGGGTAAGGCAGATAAATAAGCAAAGAATGATTGAAATGAGTTGATTTTTCATAAGCCCTTTGCCCCCTTTTAGAAAATAATTATACACATTAATTTTATCACAAACATAGTTATTTGTACAGTGATTTTGCAAACAAATTTGTAAAATTTATATTAAGCGTTATTGATTTCGGCGGCGGCGTATTATATAATTATTTTTGTTAGCGTATTCGGCGCAAAAACAGCAAAAAAGGGGGGCAACAATATGCCGAAAATTTGCACACTTTTCAGCGGAAGCTCAGGCAACTGCACATATATTGGCTATAAAAACAGCGGCATTTTGGTTGACGCGGGCGTTAGCACCAAGCGCATAATTGCCGCCCTCGAAAATATAAATGTTAGCCTAAGCACGGTTAAAGCAGTGCTAATCACCCACACCCATTGCGACCATATCTGTGGCCTTAAAACGCTAACAAAAAATTATAACATCCCCATTTTTGCGTCGTATGATACACTTTGCGACCTTGAAGAAAGAAGCCTTGTTCACCCGAATTTTAAGGGTATTGTTTTAGAACAAAACGGCGGCGCAGAAGATTTTGAATTTACGAGGTTTTCAACAAGTCATGACAGCCCCGGCTCTTCGGGTTATCGCATAGATTTGCCGGGTGGCACTTCGGCCGCCGTGTGCACCGATTTAGGGGTTGTAACCGATGAAATAAGGGCCGCGCTTTCGGGCGCTCAGGCGCTGGTTTTTGAATCGAACCACGATGTTAATATGTTAGAAAAAAACCCAAACTACCCGTTCCACCTAAAATCAAGAATTTTGGGCGACAATGGCCATTTATCAAACGGCGCGGCGGCGGCCGAGCTTGGGGGCTTTATAAAAAGCGGAACAACAAGAATCACCCTTTCACACCTAAGCCGCGAAAATAACCTGCCAACCCTTGCTAAAAGCACAGCCGAGGCAGCACTCATAGCCGAAAATATGGTAAACGGCAGTGATTACCTTTTAAATGTTGCGCCGCCCGCAGGTGGCGAGCTTATAGTTTTTTAAACGAGGGTGGCAAAAATGCAGAAAATACAAATAATTGCCGTTGGCAAAATAAAAGAAAAATTCCTGCAAGAGGCCTTCGCGGAATATAAAAAAAGGCTTTCAACGCTGTGCGCGCTCACAGTAACCGAAATTTCGCCCGCCTACCTGCCCGAGCGGCCGTCGAGCGCGCAAATTGATTCAGCGCTTGAAGCCGAAGGCAAAAAAATCTTATCGGCGGTGCCAAATGGCGCTTTCGTTGTGCCAATGTGCATTGAGGGAAAACAGCTTGGTAGCACCGAGCTTGCCGAAATGATAAATGAAAAGGCTATGACCCACCCGTGCATTAGCTTTATTATAGGAAGTTCACACGGGCTGTCGAATGAAGTTAAGGCAGCGGCAGGCTACAGGCTGTCAATATCGAAAATGACATTTCCGCACGATTTAGCGCGGGTAATGCTCTCTGAGCAAATCTACCGCGGTTTTAAAATATTAAGCGGCGGCACCTATCATAAATAAACCGTTTAATTAAATATTTCGCAATAAAAACCCCTGCAGAGCGTAATGCTCTGCTGGGGTTGGGTTATATTATAATCTGCGCAAAACCTATTTAATAAGGCTTTCGCCTGTCATTTCGGCAGGCTGTTCGAGCCCTAAAATTTTAAGCATTGTTGGTGCTATATCGGCAAGGCGACCACCACTTTTAAGTTCGCAGGGGTAGCCCACAACGCAGAAAGGAACGGGGTTGGTTGTGTGCGGGGTAAAGGGTGTGCCGGTTTCGTCTACCATTTGGTCGGCGTTGCCGTGGTCGGCTGTGATTAAAACGCTGCCGCCAACGCTCATTGTGGCATCAACAACCTTACCAACGCATTCGTCAACCGCTTCAACAGCCTTAACTGCCGCGTCGAACACGCCTGTGTGCCCAACCATATCGCAGTTAGCAAAGTTGAGAATAACGGCATCGTATTCGCCCGAGCTAATTTTTTCGCAAACCGCTTCGCAAACGGGGTATGCGCTCATTTCGGGCATTAAATCGAAGGTTGCAACATCGGGTGATTTAATCAAAATTCTGTCTTCGCCCTCAAAGGTCTTTTCCTCGCCGCCATTGAAGAAGAATGTAACGTGTGCATACTTCTGTGTTTCGGCAATGCGAAGCTGGGCCATATTACGGCTTGCAAGGTATTCGCCCAAGGTCATTTTAAGTTCTTCGGGCGGGAAAGCAACCGAAACATTCGGCATTGTTTCATCATACTGGGTCATGCAAACGTAATTCAGTGGCATAAAGCCTTTCTTTCTTTCAAATCCGTCGAACTCAGGGTCAACAAATGTGCGGGTGAGTTGGCGCGCACGGTCGGGCCTGAAGTTGAAGCAAACAACGCTGTCGTTCGCGTTAATCATGCCGTTTTCGTCAACAACTGTTGGAACGATAAATTCATCGGTAACGCCATCGGCATACGATTCTTCCATAGCTTCAACAGGGTTTGAGTTTTTAATGCCCTCGCCGTAAACAAAGGCAGAATAAGCCTTTTCCACCCTGTCCCAAGCGAAGTCGCGGTCCATTGCGTAGTATCTTCCTGCAATGGTTGCAATTTTGCCAACGCCTATGCGTGCCATTTCGGCCTGCAGGTCTTTAATAAAGCCCACGCCCGATGTTGTTGAAACATCGCGGCCATCCATAAGGCAGTGAACGTAAACCTTTTCAAGCCCGCTCTTTTTAGCCATTTCTAAAAGGCCATAAAGGTGTTCAATATGGCTGTGAACGCCGCCGTCGGAAAGTAAGCCTATAAGGTGCAGCGCAGAACCCTGCTTTTTGCAGTTTTCGACTGCGTTTTTAAGAGCGCCGATTTCGAAAAAGTCGCCATCTTTAATTGATTTTGAAATTTTAACAAGCATCTGGTAAACAATGCGGCCGGCGCCAATGTTTGTGTGCCCAACCTCGCTGTTACCCATCTGCCCGTCGGGCAGGCCAACATCAAGGCCCGATGCGCCAATGGTTGTGAATGGGTTTTCGGCAAAAAGACGCGAAAGGTTAGGTGTGTTAGCGGCGCTTATAGCGTTGCCAACATCGGTGTTTCTAATGCCAAAGCCATCCATTATGCATAAAACTACGGTTTTTTTCATTAAAGCATCTCCAAAAAGAATTATTTTGCAGCAGCAACGATAACGCTGAAGTCTTGAGCCTTGAGGGACGCACCGCCGATAAGGCCGCCGTCAACATCGGGCTGAGCTAAAAGCTCTGCTGCGTTGCCTGCGTTCATTGAACCGCCATACTGAATTGTGGTTGCTTCTGCTGCATCGCGGCCGTAAAGGTCGGCAACTGCATCGCGGATAACTGCGCAAACTTCGTTAGCCTGCTCGGCTGTTGCGGTTTTGCCTGTGCCAATAGCCCAAACAGGCTCATAAGCGATGATAACATTCTTAAGCTGTTCGGCTGTAACATTGTTAAGAGCAATTTTAGTTTGCATAGCAACAAGCTCTTTTGTGATGCCCTGTTCGCGCTGTTCAAGGTATTCACCAACGCAAACAATAGCTTTAAGGCCGTTATTAAGTGCTGCGAGTGTTCTCTTGTTAACGGTTACATCGGTTTCGCCAAAGTATGTTCTGCGCTCTGAGTGGCCGATGATTACATACTCTACGCCCATTTCTTTAAGCATAGGGGCTGAAATTTCGCCTGTGTATGCGCCAGAAGCTTCAAAGTGGCAGTTTTCAGCGCCAACTTTAATGTTTGTGCCTTTGGTAGCTTCAAGAGCGTTCTGAAGGTCAACATAAGGAACGCAAACAACAACATCACATTCAGCATCTTTTACAAGAGGTGCGATTTCGCCGATCAGCACAGTTGTTTCGGCGGGAGTTTTATTCATCTTCCAGTTACCGGCGATAACTGCGTTTCGGAGTTCTTTTTTCATAATATATTCATCCTTTCATTTTTTATGCGGCACAAGAAAAACCTTATGCCGCATTAATTTTAAACCAAATTAGTTGTTTTCATTAAGCGCCGCAATACCGGGAAGAACCTTGCCTTCGAGGTATTCAAGTGAAGCGCCGCCACCGGTTGAAATGTGGCTCATTTTATCTGCAAAGCCGAGCTTCTGAACAGCCGCTGCAGAGTCGCCGCCGCCAATGATTGAAATAGCGCCCGATTCAGCAACTGCGGTTGCAACGCCGATTGTGCCGTTTGCAAAGTTAGCCCATTCCGAAACGCCCATAGGTCCGTTCCAGATAACGGTGCCTGCGTCTTTAACTGCATCGGCAAACATTTTTGTGGTTTCAGGGCCAATGTCGAGCCCCATCCAGTCATCAGGAATGCTGTCTGATGAAACCTTTTTGGGTTCGGTGTTTTCGTTGTATTCGCGGCCGATGATGTTATCAACGGGGAGAAGGAACTTAACGCCTTTCTCTTTTGCTGTTTCTAACATCTTCTTAGCGTCTTCAACCTTGTCATCTTCACAAATTGATGTGCCGATTGAATAGCCTTGAGCCTTGAAGAAGGTGTATGCCATACCTCCACCGATAATGATGGTGTCGCATTTGTTTAAAAGGTTGGTGATAACGCCGATTTTATCCGAAACCTTTGCGCCGCCAAGAATAGCAACTAAAGGTCTCTTCGGGTTTTCGAGCGCGCCGCCGATGAATTCGATTTCCTTTTTAATAAGGTAACCGCAAACAGCGGGGATATGATCAGCCACGCCTGTGGTTGAAGAGTGTGCGCGGTGAGCCGAGCCGAATGCATCGTTAACGAAGATGTCGGCAAGGCTTGCGAATTTTTTACTAAGTTCCGGGTCGTTCTTGGTTTCGCCCTTTTCGTAACGAACGTTTTCTAAAAGTAAAACTTCGCCATCTTTAAGGTCGGCTGCAAGTGCCACTGCGCTTTCGCCAACAACGTCTTCTGCCATTTTAACCTCAAGGCCTAAAAGCTCTGAAAGGCGGGCAGCAACCGGTTTTAATGAAAACTCGGGAACAACTTCACCCTTCGGGCGGCCAAGGTGAGAGCAAAGAATAACCTTTGCGCCTTTGCTTAAAAGATATTTAATGGTGGGTAATGATGCAACGATTCTCTTATCGCTTGTGATAACGCCGTCTTTCAGCGGAACGTTAAAATCGCAACGAACAAGCACGCGCTTGCCGGCAACTTCAATATCCTCAACGGTCTTTTTGTTTAACGATGCCATTGTGCAACTTCCTTTCATTAAAAAGATTGTTAAATTTTCAACATTCCTATTGTAACGCAAACTTTCAACTTTTTCAATATTATTGCCAAACTTTTTTATAAATAACCGCAAAAATTTTCCTGCGGCGGGTTAGAAAACAGTGTGTTCAAACCGCCGCAGGGCAAAAAACAGTGAAATTTTTTAAGATGTCAATTTTCCGCCCTCATTTTAGCGGGTGTTTTTTCACATTGGCTCCCTCTGATGAGGGAGCTGTCAGCAAAGCTGACTGAGGGAGAGATTTTTTAACTGCCGTATCGATATATTCACAAACTCCGCTGAAATTACGGTTGACATCCAAATTGCAAATTCTTAAAACAGTAAGGTTCATTTTTTCTAACTCTTTTGTGCGGGCGGTGTCTTTCTTTGCTTGGCTTTCTGTGTAATGCCCGCCGCCATCAAGTTCAACAATGAGCCTTGCTTTTGCACAATAAAAATCTACTATATAGTTCCCAATTGCTTTTTGCCTTTGAAATCTTACAGGGTAACTCCTTAAAAATTCATACCACAGTTTTCGCTCCCACGGTGTCATGTTTTTTCGAAGTGTTTTTGCAAGAGGGATATTATCGTTGTTGTATTCTTTCATTTCTCTCCCTCCGCCTTTTACGTTGCAAAAGCCACCTCCCTCATCAGAGGGAGGCAGACTTTAAGATGTCATTTTTTCTTGCTTAACCTTGTGGTCGATTATATTGCGGGCGGCTGTTTCGCGGTGAACCTCTTCAACCGATATACCCATTTGGTTCATAAGCACTAAAATGTGATAAAGTAGGTCGGAAATTTCATAAATGGTTTCCTTTTTGTCATCAGCCTTGGCGGCAATGATAACCTCGGTGCATTCTTCGCCAACCTTTTTAAGAATTTTATCAAGCCCTTTTTTGAAAAGGTAGGTTGTGTAAGAGCCTTCGGGCATGCTTTCCTTTCTGCCTGCAAGCAGGTCGTAAAGCTTTTGAATCGAAAAGTCCTCTAAAGTATCGCTTTCAAACAATGTGTTTTCAAAGCAAGAATCGGTGCCTGTGTGGCAAGCGGGGCCGTCTTTTTCAACAACCACCGTTAATGCGTCGTAGTCGCAGTCGGCCGTTACTGACACAATGTGTTGGTAATTGCCGCTGGTTTCGCCTTTAAGCCAAAGCTCTTTTCTTGAGCGGCTGTAAAAACAGGTCATTTCCTTTTCAAGCGAAATTTTAAGGCTTTCGCGGTTCATATACGCCAAGGTTAGCACTTTTTTCGAAACCGAATCAACCACAATCGCAGGGATAAGGCCGTTTTCATCGAACTTTAATTTTTCTATATCGAAATATATCATTTAAAACATCCTTTCAGGGTTTGTTAAATTCTAACGTTAATGCCGTTTGCTTTAAGTTCTTGTTTAAGCGCGGGGATTTCAACTTCACCAAAATGGAAAATAGAAGCCGCAAGCCCTGCATCGATGGTGGGGATTTCGTTAAATAGTGTAACAAAATCTTCGGCGCACCCTGCGCCGCCCGATGCAATAACAGGAACATTCACAGCATCGCAAACAAGTTTAAGAAGCTCTAAATCGAAGCCTTTCTTCACGCCGTCGGTGTCAATGGAATTAACAACAACCTCGCCGGCGCCCATTTCTACACAGCGCTTTATCCACGAAATGGCTTCCATTCCTGTGTCTTCTCGGCCGCCCTTGGCAAAAACGCGAAACTGCCCATCCACGCGCTTTATATCGCACGAAAGCACCACGCATTGGTCGCCATAAAGGCGCGCCGCTTCGCGAACAAGCTCGGGGTTTTTAATTGCGCCCGAATTAACACTTACCTTATCGGCGCCGCATTTAAGAACCCTGTCGAAATCTTCAATAGTGTTAATGCCGCCGCCAACCGTTAGCGGAATAAATATTTTCGATGCAACCTCTTTTAAAATGTCGGTAAAAAGTTGCCTGCCCTCGGCCGATGCCGTTATATCGTAAAACACAAGCTCATCGGCGCCAACACTGCTGTAATGCTGGCCAAGCTCAATGGGCGAAGATACATCGGCAAGCCCTTTAAAGTTTGTTCCCTTTACAACCCTTCCGTTTTTAACGTCAAGGCAGGGTATTATTCTTTTAGTTATCATTTTGCCACCTCAATTGCGGCCTCAAGGTCAACCGCGCCCGTGTAATACGCCTTGCCGAGAATTGCGCCGTAAAGGTTCATTTTCCGCAGTGCTTTTATGTCATCAAGGCTTGAAACACCGCCCGATGCCACAATGTCAACGCTGTATTTTTCGCTTAAATGCTTATACATTTCGCGGTTGGTGCCCTGCATTGCGCCGTCTTTCGATATATCGGTGCAAATAATGGTTTTAGCGCCAAGTGCCTGCATTTTTGCAAAAAATTCATCACACGAAATTTCAGATTTCTCGGTCCACCCTTTGATTGCCACAAACCCATCTTTAATGTCGGCGCCAACGGCAACTTTTTCGCCGTAAAGGTTTAGCGCGTCACGCAAAAGGGGCTCGTTAGTAACAGCGGCTGTGCCCAAAATAACGCGAGCAGCTCCTGCTTCAAGGTAGCGTTTAATAACCTCTATCGAGCGAACGCCGCCGCCGATCTCAACCTTAAGCCCTGTTTCTTTAATTATGTTTTCAACTATTTCAATGTTGGGGGTTGTGCCGTCTTTTGCGCCCTCAAGGTCAACAAGGTGAATAAACTCGGTGCCTGCCGCCTTGAATTTTTTTGCAATTTCCAAAGGCTCTCGGCTATAAACCGTCATATTATCATAGTCGCCTTTATAAAGCCTAACGGCGCAGCCGTTAAATAAATCTATTGCGGGTAAAACTAACATTTTGCTTCTCCAATCTCGCAAAAGGCGCGAAGGATATTAAGCCCCACATCACCGCTTTTTTCGGGGTGGAACTGGCAGCCGAAAACATTATTTTCCCAAACAGCGGCGGTGAATTCCACACCGTATTCCGATACTGCCGCAGAGGATGAAACGCTTTTCGGTGCAAAGTATGAATGAACAAAATAAACAAAATCGCCGTTTTCTATATATTTAAATAGTGGGCATTCAGGCTTTTTATTTATAAAATTCCAGCCAATGTGCGGAATTTTAAGGTCTTCGTCTATATTTCCTTTAAAGGGGATAATATCGCCCTTTAAAAGCCCCAAGCCTTCGTGCTCGCCGTATTCAAAGCTTTTTTCAAATAAAAGCTGCATCCCAAGGCAGATGCCAAGAACAGGTGTGCCGATAGCCACCTTTTGCCTTAAAACCTTATCGAGCCCGCTGTTTTTTAATTTTTCAGCGGCATCTTGATAAGCGCCAACGCCGGGGAGAACTAATCTATCGGCCGCCATTATAACATTTTCATCGGCCGAAACGGTAACCTCGGCGCCTATTCTTTTAAAGGAGCTGACAAGCGAAAAAAGGTTGCCAACGCCGTAATCAATAATAACCGTCATTTAAAGCACCCCTTTGGTTGATGGAATGGCGTTTGCGTTTTTCTCATCAATCGCCACTGCCGCTTTCATTACCCTTGCGAATGCCTTAAATGTGCCCTCAATTATGTGGTGGGTGTTAGTGCCGTCGAGCTGTTTTAGGTGAAGCGAAATTTCGGCCTTGCGAACAAATGCTTCGAAAAATTCTTCTATAAGCTCTGTGTCGAAGGTTCCAACGGTTGGGTTTGGAATTTGCAAATTAAATCTAAGGCAGCTTCTTCCCGAAATATCGGTTGCGGCTAAAATCAGCGTTTCGTCCATCGGCAAACACACGCTACCATAGCGGGTTATTCCGCGCATATCGCCCAGTGCTTCTTTAAAAGCGCATCCAAGGCAAATGCCAATGTCTTCGGCCGAGTGGTGAAAATCAATATCGGTGTCGCCAATGCACTGCACATTAAGGTTAAAACCGCCGTGCTTTGCAAAAAGGGTTAACATATGGTCGAAAAAGGCGCAGCCTGTGTTAATGTTCGATGTTCCGTTGCCGTCAAGCTCAAGCGATAACTTGATATCGGTTTCGGCTGTTTTGCGATTAATTTCACTGCTTCTCATTACTTTTCTCGCTTTCGTTCAGTATTTCTCTCACCGCTTCTAAAAGTGTTTGCATTTGGCTCTCGGTGCCTATTGTAATGCGGTTAAAATTAGAAATTTTAGGCGATGTGAAGTGCCTTACAAGCACTCCGCGCTGCTTTAATTTTAAATAAATCTCTTCACCCGAAACGGCGCTGTGTTTTGCGAACACGAAGTTAGCGCTCGAGGGCAAAACCTCAAAGCCCAACTTTTTAAGCTCTGCCGTAGTGTGTTCGCGAACCCTTATAATTTCGCGGCAGTTAGCTTCATAGTATTCGTTTTCGCTTATCGCCGCAGCACCTGCCGCTTGTGTTATGCGGTTGATGTTATAAGGGTTGGTTGAATATTTAATAAGCTCTAAATCTTTAATAAGCTCGGCGCACCCAAAGCAGAACCCAAGCCTTGCGCCCGCCATTGAGCGCGATTTTGAAAATGTTCCGCAAACTAAAAGGTTGTTGTATTTTTCGGTTAATTTATAGGCCGATTCACCCCCAAAATCAACATACGCTTCGTCGATCAAAACCACAGTTTCGGGGTTTGAGGCAACGATTTTTTCAATGTCCTTTAGTGGCAGTGCAATGCCTGTTGGCGCGTTGGGGTTTGCAATAACCGTAAAACGCCCTGTGTTCAGGTAATCATCAACATTCACCGTGAAATCATCATTCAGCGGAACCTGCTTGCAGTCGATGCCGTAAAGGTCGCCAAAAACCTTATAAAAGCCATAGGTAATTTCGGGGAACTGCGCGCCGCCCACCGCCCCATAAAGCATAAAGGCGAAGTTTAAAATCTCATCCGACCCGTTTGATACAAAAACATTTTGAGCCTTTACACCGTAAAGGTTCGCTATAGCCTCTTTAAGTTTTGCCGATTCAGGGTCGCTATATAATCTTAAATTTTCGGCCTCGTGCGAGTTCACCGCCGAAAGCACGGCAGGTGAAGGCGGAAAGGGCGATTCGTTTGTGTTAAGTTTTATGTAACTTTTATCTTGCGGTTGCTCACCGGGAACATATTCTTTAAGCCCCGAAAAGCGTTTATCTTTAAAATTGCTCATTACTTTTCCTCTTGCCTTATAACAGCGCTTTTTGCGTGGGCGGTGAGCCCTTCTTTTTCGGCAAAGAATGCAACATCTTCTGCAACCTTGCTTAAAGCGCCTTCGGTGTAGTATGTAAATTGGGTTTTCTTAACGAAATCATCAACCGATAACGGGCTTGAAAACCTTGCTGTTCCGCTTGTGGGAAGTGTGTGGTTAGGCCCTGCGTAATAGTCGCCCAAGGCTTCGGGGCAGTATCTTCCCATAAAAATGCTGCCTGCGTTTTTAACCGCGTCGAGGTAATCGAACGGGTTATCAAGGTATAATTCCAAATGCTCGGGCGCAATTTCGTTTGAAACCTCAATGGCGCGCCTTATATTATCGGTAACGATAATTTTGCCGTTATTATCAATTGAAGCGCGGGCAATTTCGGCACGGGCAAGAAGCGGAATTTGTTTTTCAATTTCGGCGCTAACCCTCTCGGCGAATTCTGCGCTGCTTGTAACTAAAACAGCGCTGGCATTTTTGTCGTGTTCTGCTTGCGATAAAAGGTCGGCCGCAACGTGCGAAGGGTTGCCGCTTCCGTCGGCCACAACTAAAATTTCGCTGGGGCCCGCAATCATATCAATGGCAACAGTGCCGTAAACCTGGCGTTTAGCTTCGGCAACAAATGCGTTGCCGGGGCCCACGATTTTATCAACCTTGGGGATGCTTTCGGTGCCATAGCTTAAGGCCGCAACAGCCTGCGCGCCGCCAACTTTAAATATTCTGTCAACCCCTGCAATACTCGCTGCCGCCAAAATAACGGGGTTTACCTTGCCGTCGGGTCCCGGTGGGGTTACAACGCACATTTCTTTAACGCCTGCAATTTTTGCAGGGATAGAATCCATTAAAACGGTTGAGGGGTAAGCCGCAGTGCCGCCCGGAACATAAAGCCCAACCTTTTCAATAGGTGTTACCTTTTGGCCTGTAACAATTCCCTCTTTATTGTTTAAAATAAAGCCCGACCTCACCTGGTTTTGGTGGAATTCGCGAATGTTTTCGGCCGCCGTTTTAAGAATTTCTAAAAATCTTGGCTCAACCAAAGTAACGGCTTCGTCGATTTCTTCTTTTGTAACTTCAAGGGCCGAAAGCTCGGCTTTATCGAACTTTTTAGTGTATTCAAGCACAGCACTGTCGCCGCCGCGCTTTACGTTTTCAATAATATCGGCAACAATTTCGCTAACGTCTATCTGGTTCGTAACGCGGGCGAAAATTTCTTCCTTTTTAACCTTTGAAAAATCTAATATTTCTATCATTTCTGTTCCGACTCCTTAACAAGCTTGGCCATATTAGCGGCAATTTTGTCAATCTGTTCTTGCTTGAATTTATAAGATGTTTTGTTAGAAATCAGCCGCGCGCTAATCGGCACGATTGTTTCTTTAGGCTCTAAATCGTTTTCGTATAATGTTTTGCCCGTTTCAACAATGTCAACAATAACGTCTGCGAGGTCTAAAATCGGGGCAATTTCGATTGAGCCATTCAGGTGGATAATGTCAATATCGCGGCATTTATCGGCATAATATGTGCGCGCAATGTTTGAAAATTTGGTTGCAACGCGAAGTGTTTTTGATGTATCATCGCGATAATCTTTTTTAGCGGCAACCGCCATAACGCATTTGCCCATTTTAAGGTCTAACAGCTCATAAACATCGGGCATATATTCAAGCAAAATGTCTTTCCCCGCAACGCCAATGTCGGCCGCGCCGCGCTCAACATATATTGCAACGTCAGATGGTTTTACCCAAAAGTAGCGAACGCCAATCTCTTCGTTTTCGAAAATGAGTTTTCTGCCCTTTTCTTTAATTGCGGGGCAGGGGTAGCCCGAGGCTTCAAACATGGCGTAAACCTTTTCACCAAGCCTGCCCTTTGGCAGCGCTATATTAACTGTTTGCATGGTTTTCTCCTTATCTTTAACAAAATTAAAGCTCGATAATCTGGCGGCAGCGAATGTTTTCAGGCAGTTTTTCAAAAACTGCGGCAGTGCTGCCATCAGCCGTTAATTCATAAACCTTTGCGATAATTTCGGCAGGGTTTTGATTTTCGCCTTTTATAACGGCATAGTCGTAGTCGTGTTCGGCGGGCTGTGGGTTATGGCGTTCAAGCACATCAAGATAAACCGCAAATCCAACCGCACCCGAGCGGCGGCCCATTCTGCGCATAAGTTTATCATAACGGCCGCCAACCAAAACCTCGGTTGGGATGCCTTCAATATATCCTTTGAAAACAACGCCGCTGTAATATCCCGTGTCGTTCACGATAGAAAAATCGATGTTGATTTTGCCTTGCTTGCCAAGGTTTTTAAGCACCTTGCCGATTTCTAAAAATTCGGCAAGCGCTTCTTTCGCAGCATCACTTTCATAACCGCCGAAAGCCTCTTTTAGTGCATCGAAATCTTTATAGTTTGAAATAAGCTTATTCGCGGCTTCAAGCCCCGCTTTTGTGATTTCGCCCATATCATAAAGCTCGGCTGCGGCATCTTTCGATTTTGTTTTTACGGCTGTGGCGACCGTTTTGCGTGCGTCACCCAATATGCCGCATTCATCTAAAACTGCCGCTAAAAGCCCCGCGTGAGAAATATCTAAAATATAATTTTCATCAATAATCTCAAGGCTGTTTATGCCAAGATTTAAAACCTCGCAAACCTCGTAAAGCCCAATGTCTCCAATGCATTCAAGTCCTGTTTGGGCAATTTCTTTGAATGAATGCGAGCTTTGCGAAATGCGGTAGACGTTTTCATCGTAATAAACCTTTTGAACTAAGCCCTCTTTATCGGGTGAGTTTTTTATGATTGATAGCGTAACGTCGGGCTTTAGTGCCAAAAGTTTACCGGAAGTGTCGGTGAAAGTTATAATTCCGTCAGATATCAGGGAATCTTTATTTTTGGCGTAAAGGTCGTATTCTTCAAACTTGTTCATCTTAAAGCGGTTGTAGCCAAAGCCTGCATACAGCGAGCGCAGGGCGAAAGCCGCCTTTTCTTCATTTTTTAAAATTTTATTATTTATCACTTGCGTTCACCTCAGGTTTACTTTCTTCGGTTCGTGAAAGAACCAGCTCATAGCCGCCGTTACCGTAGTTAATGCATTTGCCAACGCGGCTGATTGTTGCGGTGCTGGCCCCCGTTGCCTTGTTAACTTCTGAATAGCTCATTCCCTTTTTGAGTAGCCGCGCAACCTCTAACCGTTGCGACAGCGCTTCAAGTTCCTGAATTGTGCAGATGTCTTCAAAAAAATCGTCGCATTCACGTTCGGTTTCAAGCGAAAGTATTGCTTTATATAATTTTTGCAGTGAGTTTTTATCAAATCTCGCCATTTTCATCACCATTTGTTTTAATTTGTTAGCATTGTAGCACGTTAGCACACTAAAGTCAATACCCTACACTGCATTTATTTTATTCTAACTTTTACATTATAACTGCTTTACATTATAAATACAATCGTTTTAAGCAAATTTGATTGATATTTCTGCGGTAGAACGCAAAAAGCGGGTAGCAACATATAAATACCGTAGTAATTTTATGCAAGCCACCGCTTGCGTTGTAGGGGCGACCATTGGTCGTCCGTAAGGGTCTTACGGTATAGACAAGGGTGAATTCAAACCATAAACCCAAAGCGGACGGGCAATGCCCGCCCCTACAGTGCCGCCACGGAGTTTATAAAACTTATAGTTGGGAAAGGATAGCCAATAAGCAGCGGCGCGCAGATTAAAGTAAAAAGGGATGCTCCTAAAAGCACCCCTTTTTACTTGTGTGGCAACGCAGCACTGCAGTTTGGTGCTGTATTGGTATTATAGCCAATATACGGGCTATTGTCAAGACAAATATATCATTTTATATTGTGTATATAAATAAATGAGAGGTAAAAAATGATTTGTTTTGACAAGCTTTGGGAAACTTTAAAGGTGCGCGGCGTTTCACAATATAAGCTTATTAAGGAATACGGTATAAGTTCAGGGCAGCTCGATAGGCTTCGAAAAAACTCCAATGTAAACACATATACCCTTAATCAGCTTTGCGAAATTTTGCAGTGCGAACTATCTGATATTGCGGAATTTATCCCGGAAGAACAAAAGTAAAAAAGATATGAGAGACAGTTCTCTCATGTCTTTTTTGTATAATAAGTTGAAATTTGATGGTTTTCTCTGCCGAATATGCAGTAGTGGATAATCTCTAAAACCTCTTGAATGCTTTTTTGGCAGCCGCTTTTCAGCCATTCGGTAATAATCGCTGTAAGGCCGTTTAAGTAAAACATCATAACATATTTCCGCTCGCCCGCGGGGTAGTTGAATCTATCAAGTATAGGGTTGAATATATTGTCGAAAAGCCTTTGAAAAATAGATTCAGATTTAAAGGTTGACGGCTGTGATAAAAACGCCAAAAAAACCTTGCGATTCTCTTTAATATAGGTTAAATACGGGTATAGATATTTTTCGTTAATAAAGTTTAGGTCTTGCAGTTCGCACTCGTCGATTTTAAAATTAATGCTTTTTGTGTCGGCCGAAAAGCAGGAAAGAAAACCATCGAGCACGTGTTTTGTTGTTTCGTTAAGCAAATCGCAGGTGTTTTCGTAATGCAGGTAAAAGGTTGAGCGGTTAACCCCCGCCGCCGCGCAAATTTCGCTAACAGTGATATATTCAAACGGCTTCTTTTCGAGCAAAGAAAGAAGCGCCTTGTTGAATTTTGCTGCAGTGTTAAAATACTTACTTTCCGACCTGTTCACGTGGTCTACTCCTTTCAAAATTAATATTGCTCTTCGCTGATTTCGCGTGCAAGCTCAACAATTTCATAGGCGTATTTTGCTTTGCCTTTTTCGAGCATTTTTTTATAAATGGGGTAATTCACGCCGCAGCCGATAAGCCCGATAATGCCAATAATAACGCCAAATATCATGCCCACCAGGCCGCTGCCGATAACCTGCATTGCAAGGCACATACCTGTGCCGAAAACGAGTGCCGAAATTATGCCGCAGGTATAGGTGAAAATGGTGGCAGGCATTTTTGCCTTGGCGTCTAACTTTTTAAGGGCAATGATTTTAGAGTTATCCTTTGGGGCATAGTCCTTTGCTATCGATTCTGCATAAATTTTGTCTGTGTTCATTTCAAGAACCTCCTTTAAATTGTTACAATGCTATTGTATTGTTTTAAAAGCGGTAAATGAACAACAAGGTTTGCAAAATCTGTTGATTTAAACATTTAATTTTTGTTCGTTTATTTTATTATACCACCCCGTGAGGGCAAAAGGAACTTAAAATATATGCGAATATATGCGGGCGACCGCAGGTAGCCCCTGCGTTTTTATATTAATCTTGCCCCTACACACCTTACGGCGTTTTATTTGCCCATTAGCCCTTGACAGTGGCGGCAAATATTATATAATTAAAGTGTATGATTATACCATTAAAAAGCCGCGCATAAAGGGGCGAAAACGCCTGAAATGCAATAACGCGGCAGAACGGAGAGTTCATTATGAAAGATTTTTCTAAAATAATGCAGCCTGCAAAACGCGGCTCGGTTTTCAGCTTGTATGATGAAGGCTACATAGTATGGTGCGGCACCATGACCCGCGGCGACGACGGCTTATATTACCTTTATTTCTCGTTCTGGCCCAGAAACAAGGGCTTTGATGCTTGGGTAACACACTCAAAAATCGGCTACGCCACCTCTGAAAGCCCCTTGGGCCCCTTTAAATACGGCGGCATTATATTAACGGGCGCGGGCGGCGACGAATGGGACCGCGACTGCGTTCATAACCCCTCGGTTATAAAGCACGACGGTAAGTATTATTTATATTACATGGGCAACCACGGCAATGGCGAGTTTTGGAACAACCGTAACAACCAAAGGGTTGGCGTTGCATGGTCGAATTCACCCAAAGGCCCGTTCAACCGTTTCGATAAACCGCTGATTGATGTAACCCCCGGCTCGCACGATTCGGTTGTTACCAGCAACCCAAGCGTTGCAGTAGCACCCGACGGCAAGTTTTATATGATATACAAAGCAGTTGGCGATAAATTCCCGATGCCCTATGCAGGCCCTGTTGTTTGCGCAATGGCGGTTGCAGATTCCCCCTTGGGGCCATTCACCAAAATGCCAAACCCAATTATGGTTAACCCCGAGGCGAGTTGGTCGGTTGAAGACCCATATATATGGCATGGCGGCGATAAATTCTACGCCCTTGTTAAAGACTATCACGGATATTTCACAGGAAGCGAAAAGGGCGGCTGCGTTGCACTGTTTGAGTCCGATAACGCTATCGACTGGCGCCCTGCAGAGCACGCCTTTGCATTCGGCAGGCAGATTGAATGGGAAGACGGCGAGGTTCAGTTGCTTCGCAATATGGAACGCCCACAGCTTTATTTAGACGAAAACGGTAAGCCTCGTGTTTTAATGTGCGCATGTTGCGACCAGCAAAACGAAGCGATGGATGAATCGTTTAATGTGCAAATTGGCTTAAACCCCGAAGAAGAATAAACCTAACTAAAAATAAAAAGGTGATATATATGATTAAAAATGATAAGATCATAGGTTTTCGCACGGTTGAACATAATGTTGATTTTTGCGTTGTAGGCGGCGGTGTTGCGGGTATGTTCGCGGCAATCGCAGCGGCAAGGCACGGGGCACGCGTTGCCATCATGCAAGACAGGCCGATGTTCGGCGGCAACGCATCAAGCGAAATCAGAATGTGGATAAGGGGCGCTATGGGCAACAAGGAAACAGGCCTTTTAGAAGAGCTTTCAATGCGCAATGTTTACCGCAACCCATCGCTTAACTATTCAATTTGGGACGGTGTTCTTTACGAAATGGTTCGCGAGAACGAAAACATTTCGGTTATTCTTAACTGCTCGTGCTGTGATGCAGGAATGGATGGCAGCCGCATTGAATGGATAAAGGGCTGGCAAACCACAACACAAACCTGGCAAAAGGTAACGGCTAAAATATTTGCCGACTGCTCGGGCGACAGTGTTTTAGGCCCCTTAACAGGCGCCGAATACCGAATGGGCCGCGAATCGCGCGAGGAATTCGGTGAAGATATTGCACCCGAGGTGTCTGACAGCCACACTATGGGTATGTCTTGCCTGCTTCAGGCAAGGGAAACCGCATCACCTAAAAGTTTTATTCCGCCAAAATGGGCGAATAAATACACAAAACGCGAAGATTTTGCTCACCGCATGTATTTCGACACCCCCTCAAGCTGGACGGGCGATAACTACTGGTGGGCAGAGCTCGGCGGAATGGGCAATTCAATTGACGACACCGAAGAGCTTCGCGATGACCTTTTAAAGATTATGTACGGCACTTGGGACTTTATTAAAAACAGCGGCGAGGTTGACGCAACCAACTGGGAGCTCGACTGGATGGGAATGCTCCCCGGTAAGCGTGAAAGCCGCCGTTATGTTGGCGATCATATTGTTACCCAGCACGATGTTAGGGCCGAAGGCAAGTTCGACGACCTTATTGCCTATGGCGGCTGGAGTATGGACGACCACAACCCCCGCGGCTTTGATGTAAGCGTTGAACCCACAACCTATCACGCGGCGCCCTCGCCCTTTGGCATCCCCTTCCGCGCAACATATTCAAAGAATGTTGATAACCTAATGTTTGCAGGGCGCAATATTAGCTGCACCCACTCGGCAATGTCGGCAAGCCGCGTTATGGGAACCTGCGCCGTGCTCGGCCAGGCTGTTGGAACAGCGGCATCAATCGCAGTTAAAAACAACTACACCCCAAGGGATGTTTATAAAAATAATATGCCTGAGCTTCAGCAAACCCTTATGGAAGACGATTGCTTCTTGCCGTTCCACCAAAGGGGTAAAAGCGCAGTTATGGAAAAGGCAACCGTAACCGACCCTGTTTTGTTCAACGGTATCGACCGTGATAACAACTTCTGGGAAGGCGAAATCGGCAGTGAAGTGAAGGTTGAATTTGAAAGCCCAACAAGGTGTGACTGGATAGAATTTATTTTAGATTCCGATTTAAAACGTGAAACTTGGAAAGAACAGCCCGGTTACAAGCACGCCTTTGTTATGAGGCATAACATCTTTTTAACCGACCCTGAAATCTTTATGCCAACAACACTGCTTAAAGAGTTCACAGTTACCGCCGATTTCGGCGATGGCGAGCAGGTTGTGATTGCCGATATTCGCGAGAACGACAGGCGCCTTGTTAGAATTCCGCTTGACCGCGAAGTTAAATCGGTAACACTTACCCCAAAGGCAACCTGGGGGTATGAAAAGGCAAGGGTTTACTCGGTTCACGTTAAATAATTGTAGACAAACGAGAAATAATAATATATAATGTAGTGGAATAGTTTAAATGCGCAGCAGGATAAGTAAACCAAAAAACGCACGAAAGAGAATGTGCCCCATAGGCTGAAAGGGCGCAGAGTGAACGGTTTTGGGCGAATGCACCTGTTAGCACGCTGTGGGAACCTTTTAAAAACTAAAAGCAGTATCGCAGTGCGTTTTGGCCGCGTTAAGGCCTAAAGAGGTAACCTTAAGTATTGGGGTTATGAATAGGAGTGGAACCGCGAACATTTCGCCTCCGTTTAGGCAAAAGCCTGAACGGAGGCTTTTTGTATACCAAGACACCATAGCCTTCCCCCAAGGGGAAGGTGTCAGCGTAAAGCTGACGGATGAGGTGTAGCCGTGGAACACGGCGTTTAAAAAGCATTATTAACGGCGCTCGCGTGCCTACCACCGCTACGCGTAGCCTTCCCCCAAGGGGAAGCCTTTTGTAGATTTATTTAAAAACCAACCACAAGGAGTTTTTTTGTATGTTTAATAGAATAAAGGAGGATATACGGGCAGTAAAAGAGCGCGACCCTGCGGCGCGCAGCTCTTTTGAAATATTTTTCCTCTACCCCGGCGTTAAAGCAATAAGAATGCACCGCCGTGCGCACTGGTGCTGGGGTCATAACCTTAAATTTTTAGCGCGAATGATTTCGCAGCGCGCCGTTCGCAAAACGGGCATTGAAATTCACCCGGGCGCTAAAATCGGCCGCCGTTTGGTTATCGACCACGGCACTGGCGTTGTTATTGGCGAAACCACCGAAATAGGCGATGATGTTTTAATTTATCAGGGCGTAACCCTTGGCGGAACGGGAAAAGACGTTGGCAAGCGCCACCCAACCATTGGCAACAATGTTATGATAAGTGCAGGCGCCAAGGTTTTAGGGCCGTTCACAGTTGGCGATAATTCGCGAATTGCGGCAGGTGCGGTTGTGCTTGAGCAGGTGCCGCCCAACTGCACCGTTGTTGGCGTTCCTGCAAGGGTTGTTAGGCGCGATGGCCAAAAGGTTGCCCCGCTCGATCAGGTTCACGTGCCCGACCCTGTATCACAAGAGCTTTGCAAACTGCGCCTTGAAATCGACCGCCTAAAGGGCGAATTAAAGAATATAAAAGGAGAAGAACAATGAGAATATTCAACACCTTAACAAGGCAAAAAGACGAATTCATTCCTATAAACGAGGGCGAGGCTAACATTTATGCCTGCGGCCCAACCGTTTATAACTTTATCCACATTGGTAATGCAAGGCCGCTTTGCGTGTTCGATGTTCTGCGCCGTTACCTTGAATGGCGCGGAATGAAGGTGAACTTTGTTCAAAACTTTACCGATATCGACGATAAGCTTATTAAAAAAGCAAACGAAGAGGGCATAACCGTGCCCGAGGTTGCGGCGCGCTATATTGCCGAATTCTGGACCGATGCCGAAGGCTTAAATGTTCGCAAGGCAACCGTTCACCCCAAAGCCACCGAAAATATCGATGCAATTATTGATATTATTACAAGCCTTATCGAAAAGGGCTTTGCTTATGAAGCGGGCGGAGATGTTTATTTCCGCACATTAAAGTTCGAAAGCTACGGCAAGCTTTCTCACCAGCCGCTTGAAGATTTAGAGGCGGGCGCGAGAATCGACGTTGCCGATATTAAAGAAAACCCGATGGACTTCTGCCTTTGGAAGGGCGCAAAACCGGGCGAACCTTATTGGGAATCGCCTTGGGGCAACGGCCGCCCGGGCTGGCATATTGAATGCTCGGCAATGGCGGGCAGATACCTTGGCAAAACTATTGATATTCACTGCGGCGGGCAGGATTTAATCTTCCCCCACCACGAAAACGAAATCGCCCAGTCGGAATGTGCTAACGGTTGCGAATTTGCCCGTTATTGGATGCACAACGGCTATATTAATGTTGATAACCGCAAAATGTCAAAATCGCTTGGCAACTTTTTCACCGTTCGCGAGGTTGCCGATAAATTCGGCTATGAACCAATTAGATACATTATGATCTCATCGCACTATCGCAGCCCGATTAACTACAGTGTTGACATTATCGAGCAGGCTAAGAGCGCGCTTGAGCGCCTTTACAACTGTAAAGAGGGCGTTAAATTCGCTATCGAGCACGCTGAAGAGGGCGGCGAAGCACCCGAATTTATCGAAAAGCACCGCGCCGACTTTATTAAAGCAATGGACGACGACCTTAACACTGCCGATGCTATGGCGGCAATCTTCTCGCTCGTTCGCGATATAAATATCGCAGTGGCAAATGGCGCAGGCAAAGTGGCACTTGAAGCCTGCCTTGCGGCATTTGAAGAACTTTGCGAAGTTCTTGGCATTTGCTACAAAAAGGAAGAATCACTCGACAGCGAGATTGAAGAGCTTATCGCAAAGCGCACCGAGGCTCGCAAAAACCGCAATTTTGCCGAAGCCGACGCCATTCGCGACCAGTTAAAGTCAATGGGAATTGTGCTTGAAGATACCGCACAGGGCGTTAAATGGAGCCGAGGATGATAACCCGCGAGCCGATAGGACAAAAATATTTTATAAACGTTAACGAGAATCACCGCTTCGGAACAGATGCGGTGCTTCTTGCTGATTTTGCGGCAAGGGTTAAAACCGTGAACGCCGCCGACCTTGGAACAGGCTGCGGCATAATACCAATGCTTTGGGCGGCAAAGGGGCGCGTTAAAACGGCCACAGGCATTGAAATTCAAAAAGATGGTGCCGAAATGTTTAAACAAACAATTGAGCAAAACTGCCTTGAGGGAATGCTAACCGCCGTGAATGCCGACCTTAAAAATTTAAAGGGCGTTTTGCCCTTTGGCGCGTTCGATTTGGTTTCGTGCAACCCGCCCTATAAAGCGCAGGGCGCAGGGATTATCAGCGAAAGCGAATCAGATAAAATTGCGCGGCACGAAACGCTTTGCACATTGCCCGATATTGCGGCGGCCGCGAAACGCCTTTTAAAATTTTCGGGGCGTTTTTGCCTGTGCCACAGGCCCGAGCGCCTTGCTGATATTATAAGCGCTATGAAAAATGAGGGCATCGAGCCTAAAACCCTTCGCCTTGTTATCCAGCGCGAGGGGGAGGAGCCCTGGCTAATACTTATTGAGGGCAGGCTTGGCGGCAAGCCGGGAATGAGAATAATGCCGCCCCTTTATATTGAAAAAGACGGCAAAATGTCGAACGATACTGCCAAGATTTACGAAGGACTACGCGGGGAGGAGGACCGCCGAATATGAGCGGAAAGTTATATGTTGTTGGAACGCCGATAGGCAATTTGGGCGACTTTTCCGAAAGGGCAAAAGCCACTTTGGAAGAAGCCGATTTCATCGCGGCGGAAGACACCCGCGTTACATTAAAACTCTTAAACAAGTTTGAAATAAAAAAGCCCATGATGAGCTATCACGAGCATAACAAGCAGGTGCGCCACGCCGAAATCACAGCAAGGATACTTAGCGGCGAAAACTGCGCCCTGGTAACCGATGCAGGTATGCCCGCTATATCCGACCCGGGCGAGGACTTAGTTCGCTTATGCCACCAAGAGGGCATCACGGTTGAATCGGTCCCCGGCCCCAGCGCCCTTATAACCGCGCTTGCAATTTCGGGAATGCCATCGGGCCGGTTTTGCTTTGAAGGCTTTTTAAGCGTTAATAAGCTAAGCCGCCGCGAGCACCTTGATGAGCTTAAAGACGAAACACGAACCATGATTTTTTACGAAGCACCGCATAAACTTCCTGCAACGCTTCGCGATATGGCGGCGGCGTTTGGCAACCGCGAAATAGCGCTTATTAAAGAGCTCACCAAAATTCACGAAACGGTTGAGCGCACAACTCTTCAGGTGGCGGCCGAAAAATACAGCGAAGTGTCGCCAAAAGGCGAATATGTGCTGATTATTAAGGGCGCCCAGCCGCAATCAAGCGCCGAAAAAGAATACAGTTTAGAAGACGCCGTGAAAATGGCTAAAGAATTCATTGGCGGCGGCATGCAGATGACAGCGGCTGCCAAGCAGGCAGCGCAAATATGCGGCTTTAGAAAAAACGAAATCTACCGTTTGTTAAACGCAGAAGAATAAATCAAGACGGCGAATTACTCGCCGTCTTAAATTTTGCCTCCCTTGCCTAAAGGGAGGTGGATTTTGCGTAGCAAAATACGGAGGGATACAAATTTAATAATCATCTATTAATAATTAAAATTATCCTCCCACCGCAAGCGGTCCCCCCTCCTTTAGGCAAGGAGGGCTTTTAATTTTCAAGTTTGCACTGCGTTCCGTCGTGAATGATTTCGTAGTTTTCTTTATAAATTAAATCTTCAATCAGCACAAATTCATAGCCCTTTTCTTGCAAGGTTTTTAAAATTGTGGGCAGGGCTTCGGGTGTGTGCTCGGCATCGTTATGGCATAATATAATCGAGCCGTTT
>JAZNGF010000037.1:0-20523 GCA_045576295.1 Acutalibacteraceae bacterium
ACTTCTACGACTCCTCCTACCGTGCGTTGTAGTGTGTCTTCCTCCTCAAAACAATTATACATTAAAAATCGCCGCTGTTCAGCACCCTTTAATTACTATTTGTGCTGACGCTTTAGCGGCAGAATGGAGATTATTATGAAAAGACTTGTATCAATTTCTTTAGCACTTATCCTTTGCATCAGCGCTTGTTTTATGCTCACATCTTGCGGCAAAAACGATGCCGACTTCACCGTTGGTATCTGCCAGCTTATGGAGCACGAATCACTTGATAAGGCAACAAACGGCTTTATCGACGCATTAACCGAAGAACTTGAAAAGGCAGGCAAAACCGTTAAGTTCGACACCCAGGTTGCTGGCGAAGCAAACCTTTGCACATCGGTTGTTAACACCTTTACCGCAAAGAATGTTGACCTTATTATGGGTAACGCAACCCCTGCTCTTCTTGCAGCTGCAAATGCAACAACTGAAATCCCCGTGCTTGGAACATCTGTAACCGACTACGACGACACATTCTCAGGCAAAATTCCTGCAAACGTTAGCGGCACATCTGATGCTGTTCCCTTCGATGAGCAGGCTCAAATGATGATTGAAACCCTTGGTTTAGTTAAAGGCGACAAGGTTGGCGTTATCTACTGCACAAACGAATCAAACTCACTTATTCAGTATGAAGCTGTTAAGAAGTTATTCGAAGAAAAAGGCATCGTTGTTGAAGCCTTCACCTTCTCGGAAACCACCGAACTTCAGGCAATTGCAACATCAGCATCATCAAGCTGCAAAGCAATCTATGTTCCTTCAGATAACACCGTTGCTGATAACGATTCGGTTGTTGGCACAATCTGCACCGATAAAAACGTTCCTGTATACACAAGCTACGGCGGTGCAATCTGCTATGCAAGCCTTGCTATAGATTATTACGAGCTTGGCCGCGAAACAGGTAAAATGGCCGCAGAAATTCTTTTAGGCAAAAAAGCCACAGAAGATTTCGACATTAAAACTCTTGAACCTTCGGTTGTATTTAACGAAGAACTTTGCGAAAAACTCGGTATCGAAGTACCCGAAAACTAATTGATTTCAGAGGTATATAATGGCTTTTTTAAATGCATTACCCGGCGCGGTTGCCGAAGGCCTTATTTGGGGCTTAATGGCAATCGGTGTCTATATATCATATAAAATCCTCGACATAGCCGACCTCACGGTTGACGGTTCTATCTGCACGGGCGGCTGCGTTTGTGCAGTGCTTATAGCTGCAGGAGTCCCCGCGTGGATTAGTGTTATAATTGCGTTTATAGCAGGTGCAATAACCGGTATTATTTCAGGGCTGTTTCACACAGCCCTTGGAATACCTTCAATCCTTGCAGGTATCTTAACGCAGCTTATTCTGTATTCGGTTAACCTTTCAATACTTGGAAGCAAATCGTTAGTAGCAATCGATCCGCGCGCTAACAATCTGTTAGTTCACATGAGCAACAACCCACGTTCAATAGTGGTTGCGGCAATTATTATTGCGGCTGTTATTATAATTCTGCGCCTGTTTTTCTACACCGAGGTTGGCCTTACCCTTAAATCAACGGGCGATAACCCCGATATGAGCCGCGCACAGGGTATAAACGTTAAGCTTAACAAGGTTGTTGGCCTTGCCATTTCAAACGGTATTGTTGCACTTGCAGGCGCACTATTGGCGCAGTACAAAGGCTCGGCAAACATTAACGACGGGCGCGGCGCCATTGTTATAGGCCTTGCGGCTATCTTTATTGGGCTTTCGGTTTCACTTAAAATTAAGCCTAACCTTGTTGTTAGCCTTATTGGTGTTATCGGCGGCGGAATAGTATATTATATAATTTATAACTTTGTTATACTTATTGGCCTTAAAACCGATTACCTTAAGATGTTATCGGCAATTATAGTTGTTCTTTTCCTTGCTATCCCCTATTTAAAGGGTGAATACTTCAAAAGGCAGAAACCTTTATTAGCACAAAATGCAGGAGGTGGCGAGAATGCTTAAAATCACCAATCTGCAAAAAACCTTTAACCCGGGCACAGTAAACGCTAAAACTGCTTTAAACGGGCTCGACCTTAAAATAAACAAGGGCGATTTTATCACCGTTATTGGCGGAAACGGAGCAGGTAAATCAACACTGCTTAATGCTATTTCGGGCGTTTGGAAACCCGATTACGGCACAATCGAGATCGACGGCGTTAATGTTACCAATATGCCTGAACATAAGCGCGCAAAATTCTTGGGCCGCGTATTCCAAGACCCAATGAAGGGTACATCACCCGATATGGAAATTGCCGAAAACCTTTCGATTGCGGCAAGACGCGGAACCCACCGCAAGCTTATCCCCGGAATTAGAAAAGCTGAGCGTGAACAATATAAAAAGCTGCTTTCAACGCTTGAACTTGGGCTTGAAACAAGGCTTTCCTGCAAAGTTGGGCTCTTATCAGGAGGTCAAAGGCAGGCAGTTACACTGCTTATGGCAACCATTAACCGCCCTAAGCTTTTACTCCTTGACGAGCACACCGCTGCGCTTGACCCTAAAACCGCGGCAAAAGTTCTTGAAATCACCGATAAACTTATTACCGAAAACAACCTTACAACACTTATGATAACCCATAACATGCACGATGCTATCGCACATGGCAACCGCCTTATTATGATGCACGAAGGCCGCGTTGTTGTTGATATTTCGGGTGAAGAGAAAAAGAAACTCACCATAAACCAATTGCTTCAGTTGTTTGAACAGGCAAGCGGCAGTGAGTTTGCAAATGATAAGGTTATGCTTTCAAAATAATCAAAATAATTATAAACAACAAACCCGAAGAGGAATTTGCCTCTTCGGGTTTTAATTTGTTTTACATTAATATTATTAGTTAGTGGATACACCTAAATACGGTGCTGGGTCAACACGGCTTCCGCCGATGCGAACCTCGAAATGGAGATGATTACCTGTTGACTGGCCTGTTGAGCCAACTGCTGCAATGGCCTGACCTCCCCTTACAACATCGCCTGCTGAAACATAAAGCGCGCTGCAGTGTGCATATAAGGTTTCCATTCCGTTTGCGTGCCTAACTACAACACAGTAGCCAAAACCGTTCCCTGCGGCATTATAACCTGCTGCAGTAACAACACCGTCTAATACTGAATAAATATCGGTGCCTTCAGGTGAAGTAATATCGAAGCCTTTGTGATTTCTGCCATCACCATAGTATGACGAAATGCGCATTCTGGGGTTTTGAGCAACGGGCCAAACAAAGCCATAACTACCAACAACCGTCCCAGATGAAGAAAGATGCCTGGTTGTAACGGTGGTGCCTATAACAGCAGTTCCAACAGTTACCATTTCCGAAACCGGTTCAGAGATCTTCTCGCTGGAAAGAACTGTTCTTGCTACCTCTACACCGCCAACATAGCTAACTTTGGAAATTACTTCATTAACTCCCTTAACACCTTTTTGTGTAACGTGTTTGTAGCCTTTAACCTTGTTACTGTCTTCTGTTTTTACGGTTTCAAAAGGAATTTCTTCGTGAACCTTTTCGGTAACTGTGAGTGAAACTGTAAGCGGATACGACTTAGTAGCAAAATCAGCTTTAACTGTACTACCCGATTTAATAACATCATCGCTGTAATATGCCTTTTTAATATCAACGGTTTCAACATATTCTGCGCTTGCCCCAGGGATGTTTGCCGAAGCTATTTCACCCGCTAATTGCTCTTCCATACAATCGCTGAAAAGCGCCTTGTCTTCACAAGCAACAACTAAGGTTTCGTTGGCATAAAGGCCGAATGCTTCGGTAATGCCATCGGTGTTTTCAAGGGCACCTTCAACCAATTCTTCAGGTTTTTGAATATTGTTCTTCATTGTTATAACAGTTTTAAACTCTGCATCTGCAAAAATTTCATTACTATCATCAGCCACTATAAATTGCTTCATTGCAGAAAGTGTTTGGGTGAAATCATCTGCCGAGGCAATTCTACCAATATATGTTCCGTTATAATTAACATCAACTGCAGTGCGAAGTTCTGTCCAAATGCCGCTTGTGGCACCTACAACCAAAAGAACTACCGCAGCCGACATACAAGCAGCAAACCTGACAAACTGTTTTTTGCTTGCGCCAATCTTTTGACCCATTAAATATTTAAAACTCTTAAAAAACGATGTGTTGTTTTCTCTTTTTTCTAATGAAGCGGTTTTAACAATCTGCCAAAAGGCCGAAAAACCCTTTTGCGGAAGCTTGAATGTGATATAACAAACCGCTTTTTCAAAGCCTGTTGTTGCTTTGATTATAGCGTTTTTTATAGCTTCACATGCTTTTTTAAAGAACAAAACCAATCATCTCCAAAACTTTTGTTACAAAACTGATATTAATTATATCAAATTATTACAAAATTGCAATAGTTTTTTGGGTTTTGTAATTTTTATTGTTGAAATTGATTGGTTTTATTAACATTTTTAATTGTTTTTTGTGATATATCCACAATTTAGTTTTTAAAATAATGTAAGTTGGTTAGTATCAGGAATACCTTTAAGCGAACCCATTGCTTTTAACGTTTCAATAACGGTTTTTGAAACGCCTGATTTGCGCTGCAATTCTTCAACCGACAACACCTTTCCGCTTTTTATAGCATCGTAAATTGAAACTGCCGCCTTATCGCCAACGCCGGCCAGCGCCCCAAACGGTAACCTCATTTTACCGTTTTCGGGCAAATAGTGAACTGCGTGCGACTTGTCGATATCAATGGGAAGCACCTCAAGCCCGCGTGACATCATTTCGTTAAATATCTTAAGGTTTTCAAGCACCGCTTTATCTTTAACCGAAAGGTCACGCCCAAGTGATTGAAGTTCAAGTATCTTATGCCTTACCGCTTCGCGCCCTTTTAATATAGTTTCAACATCAACGTCTTCAGGGCGGCCTGTAAAGTAGGCACAGTAGTATTCAATTGGCCTATAAACCTTATACCAACCGAGCCTAAGCGCCGAGATTACGTATGCTGCCGCGTGCGCTTTTGGGAACATATATTTAATTTTAAGGCAGGAATCTATATACCATTCTGGAACACCGTGCGAGCGCATCATTTCCTTATGCTCATCGGTTAACAGCTTAGGAGCTTTACCCTTACGCGTTATCTCCATTATTTTAAACGCAACGCCCGGCTCAAGGCCGCATTTCATAAGGTAAACCATAATGCTGTCGCGCGTTCCGATAACGTTTGAAATGGTGCAGGTGCCCTCACGAATCAGGTCTTGCGCGTTACCAACCCAAACATCGGTGCCATGCGAAAGGCCAGATATCTGTAAAAGGTCGTCGAAAGTTTTGGGCTGCGCTTCAATAAGCATGTCCATTGAAAACTTTGTGCCGAACTCGGGCAACGAATATGTTCCTGTTTTTGCAAAAATCTGCTCTTCAGTAACACCGAGCGCCTCGGGCGAAGTAAACAAGCTCATAACCTTTTTATCACTCATCGACACTTCGGTTACTGGAATACCCGTGTATTCGCCTAAATACTTACATATAGTTGGGTTAACATGCCCTAATTCATCAAGCTTTAGAATTGTATCGTGAATTGAATGGAAATCGAAGTGGGTTGTAACGGTTGTTGATTTTGCATCGTCAGCCGGGTGCTGAACGGGGCAAAAATCGTATATTTCTTTATCGCCGGGAACTACTATCATGCCGCCCGGGTGCTGGCCTGTTGTTCGTTTAACGCCTGAATTAAACAGCGCTTCTGCAAGGCGGTTTTCTTCGGCCTTGTTATAGGTTATGCCCTTTTCTTCTTCGTATTTTTTAACATAGCCATAGGCAGTTTTTTCGGCAACGGTTGAAATTGTTCCCGCTTTAAACACATTAGCAGAGCCGAACAGTGTTTCGGTAAAGCGGTGGGAATTCGACTGATATTCGTTTGAAAAGTTAAGGTCGATATCGGGGACTTTATCGCCATCGAACCCTAAGAAGGTTTCAAACGGAATATCGTGACCATCGCGGTTCATTGCCTCGCCGCATTCGGGGCAGGCCTTTTCGGGCAGGTCGAAGCCCGATTTTATGTTTATATCATCAATAAACTCGCTGTGGCAGCATTTGGGGCAAACATAGTGCGGGCCTAAGGGATTAACCTCGGATATGCCTGCCATTGTTGCAACAAATGATGACCCAACAGATCCACGCGAACCAACAAGGTAGCCGTGTTCAACCGAATCGGCAACCAACTTTTGCGCTGTTACATACATTATGGCAAAGCCGTGCTTAATAATAGAATTAAGTTCCTTGTCGATTCTGTCAGAGACTATTTTAGGCAAAGTTTCGCCGTAAACCTCGTGGGCGCGCTTCATAACAACATTGGTTAATATTTCGTCGGCCCCTTCAATGGTTGGGGGGTAATTGCCTTTTGGTATAGGCCTTATATCGCGCTCAACCATATCGGCAATTTTTTGCGGGTTGTGAACAACAACCTCTTCTGCCCTATCGCCAAGATAAGCAAAATTCTCCATCATTTCGGTGGTGGTTTTAAAATATAAAGGTGCCTGATTATCGGCATCTTTAAAGCCCTGTGCCGCCATAAGAATCTTTCTGATAGCGGCATCATTCTTTTTAAGAAAATGCACGTCGCCCGTTGCAACAACGGGTTTACCCAAACGGTCGCCAAGGGTTATAATTGTTTTATTTATCTCGTGAAGTTTATCGCGTGAATCAACTATTCCCTCGCGCAACATAAATTCGTTGTTGCCGTCGGGCTGGATTTCAAGGTAATCGTAATAGTCGGCAATTTCGGAAAGTTCTTCAAAAGGCCTTCCCTCTAAAACCGCTTTATAAAGCTCACCCTGCTCGCAGGCGCTGCCAACAATGATACCCTCACGATATTTATCAAGCACCGTTCTGGGAACGCGCGGTTTTCTGTGAAAATAGTCAAGGTGCGCGTGCGACACTATTTTATACAGGTTTTTCATACCCGTTTGGTTCTTAACCAGCAGTATCATATGATACATCTTTAATTTCTTCGGGTCGCCGCCTGTAAGGCATGTGTTAATGTTGCCAACCGTTTCGCAGCCCGATTCTTCACGCAGTTTTTCGGTAAAGCAGGTGAAAATTTCAGCAAGGATAGCCGCATCATCACAGGCGCGATGGTGATTAAAGTTCCTTAAATTCAGCGCCTTTGCAACGGTATCGAGCTTGGCGTTTTTAATTTCAGGCAAGAGGCTTCTTGCCATAACCACTGTGTCGATATACACGGGTTCAAACTTATAACCGCAACGCTCGCAAGCGGCGCGGATAAACGAAATATCAAAGTTAGCATTGTGAGCAACAAGCACTGCTCCATTACAAAACTCTAAAAAGTCTTTAACGGCAACTGCATCATCTGGTGCATCGGCCACCATTTCATCGGTAATTCCGGTAAGCTCGGTTATTCTTGCTGGGATTGGCATACGGGGGTTTACAAAGGTTGAAAATGTGTCGCCAATCTCGCCGCCAGAAACCCTAACTGCGCCAATTTCGGTAATGCGCTCGGTTGCAGGCGAAAAACCTGTTGTTTCAAGGTCGAAAACAACAAAGTCACCGTTTATGGGCATATCGCTGTTTCCTGTAACGGCCTCGGCCAAGTCGTTAACAAAATAGGCCTCAACGCCGTATATAACCTTAAAATCGGCATCGGGGTTGCTTTTCATAATGCCTTCGTATGTATTCATAATTTCGGGGTAAGCCTGAACAACGCCGTGATCGGTAACGGCAACAGCCTTATGCCCCCAATTAAATGCAGTTTGAACAAGCTTTTTGGGTGATGTTAACCCATCCATTGCCGACATATTTGTGTGCGCGTGAAGCTCAACCCTGCGGCCACCACTGTAATCATCGGTTTCTTCGGTTCTTTTAAAGCGGTTAATGCTAACAGGTTTTACAACATAACACTTGTCCCAATCGTCGAACTCTTGTGAACCCCTAACAAGTATGCACTGCCCGGGTTTTAGGCTTGCAAGTTCGCCCATCTTTTCGTTTTTAACATAAAACTTAATTATAAGTGAATTGGTTTCATCGGAAAATTGAATATTCACCCTTTGTTTATCGCCTTTTTTGGTTGGCGCAAACTCGGTTTTAAAAATTTCGCCCCAAACAATAAACGAGTCCATATCGCCCTGCACGCTCGACATTGTTATGGGAACACCGCGTATACCGTGCCCGTAAACCACCTCGGCACTGCCCTCAACCATAGGAATGTTTTCGCATTCTATTATCTCGGTTACAGCTACACTTTCCTGAGGTTCAGAGGCACCTTGTGCATTATCGAACGGTGCACTGCTATAATCATTTTCGGGTGGAATATCGCTTTCTGAAAACGGGATATATGTATCCTCTTCGTCTGAGTAATCGACCTTTAAAACGCCGCTGAATTCAAGGTTTACCTCCCTTGAAAAGCGCCTTTTAACAGCATCAACAAACTTTTCAGGGAAACCCGAAGCCTCAATGGTATCAAGCCCGCCATTTGCAAGGGTTATGGTAACGGTTTGACCGTTGAACCCATATTCGGCACCCTCGAAAAAGCCGTTACATGAAATGTCTGCAAGGCGCAGTTTTTCAGAAAGTTCCTTTGCGGCTTCGGCGCTAAAGCATTCAGCACTAAAATACGACATAACCTTGGCGCTGTTTAACCCCAACGATTTAACAAGGCTTTCACGAAGAGAATCTATTTCTTCGCTTTTAACATACTCGCTATATCTGCAGGCAAGCGAAATCTGCAACCGTTCACGGTTAACTTCGCAGGCGAGAACGGTTGCATTCATAACGGTATCGCTAAATTTTCCATCCAAAACAGCCCCAAACAGAGCTGATAATTTTGTTTCAGGCATTTTTATTCCCCAATTTAAATTAGTTCTATTTCCTTAATAAGTTCTTCTATCAGTTCATCTTCATTTACTCGGCGAACAATTTCGCCCTTTTTGAAGATAAGGCCGCAGCCATCGCCCCCGGCAATGCCAATATCGGCTTCGCGTGCTTCACCCGGGCCGTTTACGGCGCAGCCCATTATGGCAACGGTGATGTCTTTTTCCGCATCTTGAAGCCTTTTTTCGGCCTCGTTTGCGATTTTAATAAGATCAATTTTGGTTCTGCCGCAGGTGGGGCAAGAAACAAACTTTATGCCGCCTGTTTTAAGCCCCACCGCCTTTAATATGCGTTTTGCCGCTGCAACCTCTTCCACCGGGTTATCGGTTAAAGAAACGCGAATAGTGTCGCCTATGCCGCGAAGCAATAAGCCACCAATTCCAGCCGCAGAGCTTACTGTTCCCATTTCTTTAGTTCCCGCCTCGGTAACGCCTAAATGAAGCGGATAAGGGCAAACCTTAGCCGCTAATTCATAGGCTTTATACATAGTAGGCACCGAAGAAGATTTAATTGATAAAACAATATCACCGAAATCAAATTTTTCTAAAAGTTTTACATGATACATGCCGCTTTCAACAAGCGCTTCGTATGTAGGGCCGCCATATTTTTGTAGCGCCGATTTTTCAACGCTGCCTGAATTTACGCCAATTCTTATAGGAATACCCCTTAAACGGCAGGCGCGCACAACATCGTTAACCTTTTGGTCGTCGCCAATATTTCCGGGGTTTATTCTGATTTTATCAACCCCTGCTGCCGCGCTTTCAAGCGCTAAACGGTAATCGAAATGTATATCGGCAACAATTGGAACATTAACAGCCTCTTTAAGCTTATAAATAAGGCCCACCGCCTCCATATCGGGAACGGCTGTGCGTATAATTTCGCATCCTGCACGCTCGAGTTCCTTTGCCTGGGCAACGCTTGCTTCAAAATCGTGCGCAGGGCGGTTAAGCATCGACTGAATGGTAACAGGTGCGCCGCCGCCTATATATATATTTCCAACCTTAACCTTTTTGGTTGTGGAGTGTGTATACATTTTCAGTTCCCCTTTTAACCATCTTTAAAATAGCCCTATAATATCTTTAATGCTTATAAGCACCGCAAACACAAGCATTGCGGCAAGCCCCACACCATGAATAACGCTTTCATATTTTGCAGGGATAGGCTTTCTTCTTATCATTTCAATTATAATAAACCAAGCTCTGCTACCGTCGAGTGCGGGAACAGGCAAAAGATTAAATATGCCAAGGTTTATTGTTATAAGCGCTATAATCGGCAAGAAGTTCATAATGCCATATTTTGCGGCACTGCTCATAGCGGCGGTAACGCCAACAGGGCCCGAAACTGCCGATATGCCAAATTTACCTGTTAACAGGTCAATCAGTGAGCGCCAAACCATAACGCCATATGAAAACGAGGTTTTAAAAGATTCTTTTATAAAATTCCAAAAGTTGTTTTTTATTCCGTAAACCTTAAAATCAAGTTGTAAATAGGTAATGCCTTCGGCTTCTTCTGTTGCAAACTTAACATCGTTAAGCTGCACTTTTTCGCCGTCTCTTTTAACGAGTATGTCTATTTTGCCATCGTCAACATTTGAAAAGGCATAGCTTAAATCCATTGTTGAGAAAATTCTGCGCCCGTCAACCTCAAGGATTTTATCGTTTTCTTGAAGCCCATATTCACTGCTGACAGAGCCCTCGTAAAACTCGGCAACCGTTGTGCTTGCAAACATATCCTGCGGGGCTAAAACAATCATAATAATAATTAGCCCCAAAACAAGGTTGAACACGGCTCCCGCAAGGATGATAAGCAGCCTTTTCCACGCTTTTGCATTGCAATAAGCTCTTGGGTCGTCGCTTTCCGAGTCTTCCCCCTCCATTGAGCAGTAGCCGCCAAATGGCAAAAGCCTTAAGGCATACAATGTTTCGCCCTTTTGCTTTTTAAAAATTGCGGGGCCAAAACCAATAGCATACTCGTTAACCCTAACCTTTGTGAGCTTGGCAAGCAAAAAATGCCCAAACTCGTGAATGGCAATCATAATAAGAAATGCCAAAATTGCCACCATTATAGGCCACGCGGTATTCCATATATTAATTATTGTTGACAAGCACATCACACCTTTTTATTTTGTTACACAAGAGAATAGGCCTTTTCTCGGGCAGAAGCATCGGCCTCGAACACATCATTTATATCATAAGTTTTAACATCGGGCTGGTTTGCAGTTGCCGCCTCAACCAATTCGCCAATCTTTAAAAAGGGTATCTTCCCATTTAAAAACAGTTCAACAGCCGCCTCGTTTGCGCCGTTTGCCGCGCAGGGTTTAAGCCCCCCTGCGTTTATGGCATTTATGCAAACCTTTAGGCATTTAAAGGTTTCGGTGTCGGGTTTCTCAAAGGTAAGTGTTCCAATCTCGGTTAAGCCGAGCGGCTTTGCAGGGCACTCATACCTTTGCGGATAGGTAAGGGCATACTGAATTGGCAGCATCATATCGGGTGAGCCAAGCTGAGCGATAACGCCGCCGTCGCGAAGTTCAACCGCCGAATGCACTATGCTCTGGCGGTGCACCACCACCTCTATATCATTTGCCGTTACACCAAATAAATGCACAGCCTCGATAACCTCAAGCCCTTTATTCATAAGTGTTGCAGAGTCGATTGTGATTTTAGCGCCCATGCTCCAGTTTGGGTGTTTTAAAGCCTGGGCCGGAGTTATATTAACAAGGTCAGCCGCTTTTCTTCCAAAAAACGGGCCGCCCGATGCCGTTAAAATAATTTTTTTGAGGCACCCTTCAGGAACACCTTGAAGGCACTGAAAAATTGCAGAATGCTCGCTGTCAACAGGGTAAATTTTAACCCCGTTTTCACGTGCGGCGGCATTCACAAGGCTACCTGCGGTAACCAAGGTTTCTTTATTTGCAAGGGCAATGTTCTTTTTTGCATTTATAGCCGCCATAGTAGGCTTTAGCCCTGCTATTCCAACAACAGCGTTAATAACTGTGTCGGCCTCATCGCAGGTTGCCGCTTCGGCAATTCCGCTGTCCCCGCAAACCACCTTAATTTTAGTGTCGGCAAGGCGGGTGCGTATATCTTTCGCACGGCTTTCATCGCTAACGGCAACGATTTTAGGGTTTAAATCTCTTGCTTGGCTTTCAAGCAATTCTATTCGTTTGCCCGATGCCGCTAAGGCTACAACCTTGAACCCTAATTTTTTTGCCACTTCTATACTTTGCGTTCCAATAGAACCCGTTGAACCCAAAATGGAAATGCATCTATTCATAAGTATTTCCTCGCTTTAAAATTTATGCCGCACAGTTTAAATGCACCAATATAAAACCAATAAGCGGCTTTACGGCTGCAAGTAATGGCGCCGCAAGCCGCAATTAAACATCTGTGAAAAATCTAACCTTAAATTTTTGTGATTATATCAATAGCGCTTAAAACGCTCCAAAAACAGGGAGCAATAAGAATAAGGCTATCGAAACGGTCAAGCACGCCGCCGTGCCCCGGCATTAAATTGCCGTAGTCTTTAATTCCAACCTTACGTTTTAAGTATGATGCGATAAGGTCGCCTAACATGCCAATAACCGCAAAGAACGGTGTTATAGCCGCAATCATCCATACATTTGCTACATAGCCTTTAGAAATTCCGTTAAAGGCAAAGGCAATGCCGATTGTTATGGCAGTTACAATAATAACGCCGCCAACAGCGCCCTCCCAGGTTTTTTTGGGGCTAAGACCTGGGCACATTTTGTGCTTTCCTAAGAATACACCTGTGAAATATGCGCCTGTATCGCAACCCCACGCAAACGCGCATGCAAGCAGGAAGTAGAAAAGACCGTGCCCGTCGGCACTGTTTATTAGCATCGAAAGGGTTGAAAGCGCATAGCTTGTGAACACTGTGAGCGCAAAGGAAGCGCAAAGCTCTACAGGTTCGGTGGTTTTGTAGGTTATAAGTGTTATAACAACCAACGACATAGCAAATACCGTGTTAAGTAAAAGCGCACCAATATTAATAACACCTGAATAAACAAATGGGGACAGCGCCGCATACACAAAGGCTGCCGCTATCATTGCTTTATTTTTTACAAGCCCTGTTGCATGCAAAACCTCCCACGCGGCAACAACTGCAAGAGCCGCAATAGCAACGGTTACAACCAAAGGGTAAAATGAACCTGCATATAACACACCTGCAAGAAGCACAAGAGCAACAGCGCCCGAAATAATTCTGGTTTTCATATCGCTTTCCCCTTTCTATATTCCGCCAAAACGGCGATTTCTTTTGTTATAGTCTTCAATCGCGCGGTCGAGATCTGCCTTTGAAAAGTCGGGCCACAAAACATCGGAATACCAAAATTCAGAATACGCCGCCTGCCAAATAAGGAAGTTCGAAAGGCGCAGTTCTCCGCTTGGCCTTATAATAAATTCAGGGTCGGGCTGGCCTGCGGTGTAAAGCCTTGCGCTCACTGTTTCTTCGGTTATATCGTCGGCCGACAATTTCCCTTCGGCCACCTCACGCGAAAGGCTTTTAACAGCCTGAACAATTTCGCTGCGGCCGCCGTAATTGAGCGCCATATTAACCGTAAGCCCTGTTGCGGTTTTCGAGGTTTCTTCGGCGTGGTTTATAAGTTCGTTAATTTCATCCGAAAATGCAGTTCTGTCGCCAATGAATTTGAGGCCAATATTCTCGCTTTTATATGCATCTACATCTAAAAGGTAATCTTTAAGTAGCTTTAATATGTTATCAATTTCGGCTTGCGGCCTTTTCCAGTTTTCGGTTGAAAAAACATAAACGGTTAAAAATTTAACGCCAAGCTCGTTGCAATATCTTGCAATTGTTTTAAAGTTATTAGCGCCTGCGGCGTGCCCCGCTGTTCTGGGTAAGCCTCGTATTTTAGCCCATCTACCGTTACCGTCCATTATAATTCCGATATGCTGTGGAATAACCAACTGGCTGCTTTCGGCGGCTTTTGCCTTTTTCTTTTTAAAGAACATTCTCTTCACTCTCTCAAAAGCCCACCGAATGTAAAACACTCGGTGGGATGTTTTAAACAAAATATTAAATTAGATTTCGAGGATTTCTTTTTCTTTAGCAGCGGTTAATTCATCGATCTCTTTGCAGAAACGATCGGTAAGATTTTGGATCTTCTTTTCGCCGTTTGCCTGATCATCTTCGGTTATTTCGTTGTTCTTTTTAAGAGCCTTAATTTTATCAATTGCATCGCGGCGGATGTTTCTAACGTTAACCTTGCCACTTTCCGACATACCGCGGATTTCTTTAACTATATCCTTACGGCGTTCTTCTGTAAGGGGCGGGAAGTTAAGGCGGATAACCTTGCCGTCGTTATTTGGGTTAATGCCGATATCAGCAATGTTGATTGCCTTTTCAATAGCCTGCAAAAGGCTTGTATCCCAAGGCTGAATCATAAGGGTTCTACCATCGGGAACTGAAATTGTTGCAACCTGCTGAACAGGTGTTGCAACGCCATAATAGTCAACCGAAACCTTATCTAAAATTGCGGGGTTTGCGCGGCCTGCCCTGATAGAAGCAAATTCTCTACCCAGGGCGTTTACCGATTTATCCATTTTTTCTTCTGCAGTTTTAATTATAGTGTTCATAACTAATCCTCCGTTAATTAATTATTTTTGGTAACAACCGTGCCGATAGATTCACCGCAGGCTGCTTTATAAATGTTATCCGGCTCGTGAAGATCGAACACGAGAATATCAATTCCGTTATCCATGCAAAGTGAAGCTGCGGTGCTGTCCATAACCTTGAGTTCCTTTTCAAGAACTTCGTGGAAGGTAAGCTTATCATACTTTTTAGCATCGCTAAACTTATTAGGATCTTTATCATAAACGCCGTCAACATTAGTTGCTTTGAAAATAATGTCGGCATTTATTTCGGCAGCCCTGAGTGCTGCGCCTGTATCGGTTGAGAAGAAGGGGTTGCCCGTTCCGCAACCAAATACTACTACTCTGCCCTTTTCAAGGTGGCTAACCGCCTTATTTCGAATATAGGGTTCTGCAACCTGCGGCATGCTGATACCGGTTTGCACCCTTGCAACAATACCCATTTGCTCTAAAGTGTCGCCCACAGCGAGCGCATTTATAACGGTTGCAAGCATTCCCATATGGTCGGCTCTGGTTCTGTCCATACTGCCGCTGCTTCTACCGCGCCAGAAGTTTCCGCCGCCAACCACAACGCCAATTTCAAGCCCTTCATCGGCGCATTTTTTAATGCTTTCGCAAATTTTTGTTATAGTGTCGAAATCAAGGCCACTGCCCTGTTCGCCGGCCAAAGCTTCGCCGCTAAGCTTTATTAAAATTCTTTTATATGCTAACGCCATAATCTCTCCGTTCCAAGCAGGGTGATTAGGTGAAGGTGCCTCGCCCCAAAACCAATCAAAACCCTTCTGCTTAAAAAGTTTTATACGTAACTTTATTTTACAATATACACCCTCTAATGTCAAACATAAAAACACTAAATTTTAGCCGATTCTCAAAATTCTGAAATTCCAAAAAAATCTTGACAAGCTTCCCGGTTTATGATAAACTGTGAACCGTCGAAAATGGGTGCTGAAATGTGAAAGTTTCGGCACCCTTTTTATTTTAAAATGATTTCGGAGGATACCAAAATGAACGCATCAGAATACTTTGCAGTTAACGTGTTTAATGAGACGGTTATGAAGCAACGCCTTCCTAAAGAAACCTACAACGCTCTGCAAAGAACAATTAAAGACGGCCGTTCGCTTGACCCAAATGTTGCAACCGTTGTGGCTAACGCAATGAAGGATTGGGCTATTGAAAAGGGTGCAACCCATTACACCCACTGGTTCCAACCTATGACAGGTATCACCGCCGAAAAGCACGATAGCTTCTTATCGCCCATTTCTCACGGCAACATTATAATGGAATTTTCGGGCAAGGAGTTAATTCAGGGCGAACCTGACGCATCCTCGTTCCCCTCGGGCGGGCTTAGGGCAACCTTTGAAGCCAGAGGCTATACTACATGGGACCCAACCTCTTTTGCTTTTATTAAAGACAGCACACTTTGCATCCCCACTGCCTTTTGCTCATACGGCGGCGAGGCGCTCGACCAAAAGACTCCGCTTCTTCGCAGCATGCAGGCAATAAACAAGCAGGCTGTTAGGGTGCTAAAGTTGTTCGGTAAAGACGACGTTAAAACCATTAGAACAACTGTGGGGCCCGAGCAGGAATATTTCCTTATTGACGAAGAAGTATTCAAAAAGCGCAAAGATTTAATCTACACAAGCCGCACACTGTTTGGCGCAAAGCCGCCCAAGGGCCAAGAGCTCGACGACCATTATTTTGGTATGATCAAGCCCCGAGTTAAGGCATTTATGAAAGACCTTGACGAAGAACTTTGGAGATTAGGCGTTCTTGCAAACACCGAGCATAATGAAGCCGCCCCAGCGCAGCATGAGCTCGCTCCGATATTTACAACAACCAATATAGCGGCCGACCATAACCAGCTCACAATGGAACTTATGCAGAAAATTGCCCGCCGCCACCACATGGTGTGCCTTTTACACGAAAAACCCTTTGCAGGTGTTAACGGCAGCGGCAAGCATAACAACTGGTCGATCTCAACCGACAGCGGAATCAACCTGTTAGAACCGGGCGAAACACCATACGAAAACGCACAGTTCCTTTTGTTCCTTTGCGCTGTTATTAAGGCAGTTGACGATTATCAAGACCTTTTAAGGGTATCGGTTGCATCAGCCGGTAACGATCACCGCTTAGGCGGAGGCGAGGCACCACCTGCCGTTGTTTCAATATTCCTTGGCGATGAACTTACCGAAATGCTCGAAGCCATTGATAAAGATGAACCCTATGGCGGAAAGGAAAAGGAACTTTTAAGAATCGGTGTTCACACACTGCCGAAGTTCCCGAAAGACACAACCGACCGAAACCGCACATCTCCCTTTGCATTTACAGGCAATAAGTTTGAGTTCAGAATGTTAGGCTCTGCTTCATCAATTTCGGCCACCAACACCGTTATAAACACAGCGGTTGCCGAGGTTTTAAGGCAATTTGCCGATACTCTTGAAGGTGCCGAAAACTTTGAAGAAGCGCTTCACGATTTAATTAAAAAGACAATATCGGAGCACAAGAGAATCATTTTCAACGGCAACGGATATGACGATGCTTGGGGTGCCCAGGCCGAAAAATTAGGGCTTTTAAACCTTAAATCAACCCCCGATTGCCTTCCCTATTTCTTGCAGCAAAAGAATATAGACCTATTTGCCACACATAAGGTTTACACCGAAGCCGAAATGAGGGCAAGATATGAAATTATGCTTGAGAATTACTCAAAAATAATTAACATCGAAGCCCTTACAATGATAGATATGGCTAAAAAAGACCTGCTTCCTGCCATTAGCAGATATTCAAAGGTATTGGCCGACACGCTTATATCTAAAAAGGCGTGCGGCAACATTGAATGCAGCTATGAAACCGATATGCTTTCAAAAATAAGCAATCTTAACGGCGAAGCATACCGCCAAACCACAATACTGCAGGAAAACCTTACTAAAGCGGCCGATATACACGACACAACCGAGCTTGCAAACTACTATAAAAACAGCATTTGCACTGCAATGAATAACCTACGCACGGCTGTTGACGAGCTTGAAACCATTGTTAGCAAAGATTATTGGCCATACCCATCATACGGCGACCTGCTTTTCAGCGTGAAATAACTTTATTGTATATTAAGATTACCGCCTCAGGCAAATGCCTGAGGCGGTTTACTTTACACAAAAACCCCTGCCAATATTGGCAGGGGTTACAGATTATTAAGTTTTGGTGTTAATTCGCAAAAGTTATGGTACCATTCGCTGTGTTAGGATTATAGGGGGAAATCCAGTTTGTTGCAGGCTTAGTTACAGTCATCGTACAGTTTAAGAACATATTAGAATATGCCGTAACCTTCGCAAAGTCGAGGTGACTTAAATCAAGGGTGGCAAGGCTTGAACACCCCCGGAACATGTCCGTAATAGTCGCAGGAGTTACTAACGTTCCGGTTGTTGTAAACTGTACAGATGTAAGACTTGAGCAGCCTAAGAACATAGACGCCATAGTATACGCTTTTCCATCAAAAGTCGATATATCAATGCTCTTTACAGCAGTACAACCATTAAACATATTCTGATACTGAATAGACAAAGTATCACCCGTAGAAAACTGCGTAAGGTTAATTTCCTCAAGAGAGGTGCATCCCTGGAACATACCTTGGAAATCTTTAACAACTCCAGTATCAAAATTATTGCCATAGGTTATCTTAGTAAGACTGCTGCAACCATTAAAAAAGTTCGCTAAGTTATCAACTTTTGCTGTATCAAATTCTGATAAATCAACACTTGTAAGGTTAGTGCAATTGCCAAAGAACGAGTCCCACGTTACAAGCTTAGGTGTGTTAATATTACCAAAGTTAACATCACAATTCGAGGTACCTGCTGATGTAATTGATTTGCAATCTGTAAAGAAACCTGCCATATTGTTAACTTGGTCGGTTTCCAACTGGGTGAAATCAAAACCTGTTAATTTTTCGCACCCTGCAAACATCTGGTTCATCATTATGGTATTAGATGTGTTAAGGTTGGGCAAATTAACCGACTCAAGATTTATAAAGCCATACGGTTCGTTAATACCAGCGGTAACATTGTCTGAACCTCTAAACAAGTCTTGGCAGCTATAAGAAGCATATATTTCCGCTTCAGAACTTATAGTTATTTTTTGCTCATTAGCATCCCAACGAACAGCAACCACACCCGATTCAGCAACTGTATCACTACCAGATGCAAGCAATCGATCAGACTTATCAACATCACTTTCGTAAACTATATCGATGTGCTTCACCGCCGCTAAAGCTTCTTTAACACTCGTATAGCCAAGTTCTTGCACCATAAGTTCACCAAGTGCACGTTTAAAACTCATACGGTCACCTTTTTCATAGTTGGTTGCACCCAAACGCAAAACAGGCTTACTTGATGACACTTTAAAATCAAATTCAAATTCACTTGTTTTTGTGTATTTAGCACCCGAGGGAACAAAAGGAATGCACGCTAAAAGCGTAACTAATAGAAGTGCCGCAATGATAATTGTTAACTTGTCTTTAAATAAAAGCTTTAAGCCTTTCATTGCTGTTCCCCCTTTCTTAGTCTACCTGGTCACATGTAACAGAAAGTTTTATTCCTGTTATAAATCCATTAATAAAATTATCTGGGATGATACTTTTAGCTTTAAAAATCAGTTTTAACTCGCCGGATTCGTTTCCGTCAAGAGTGCCAAGGTTGTTAAATGCATGCTGCTTATTTGTACTCGGCATAGTGGTAACACTTTGCACTCTGTTATCGTCTAACTGGCATGATAATGTAAAATCGTTCGGTGTTACATAGTCGTATTTGCCCATGGTTAAAACAGCAGAAACACTAACATCAACCTCGCTGCGATTTTCAACAGTTACAGCATAAACTGCTTCTTGGTCTTTTGAAATAGGTTTCATTATTGAAAGTTCGCCGTCCGCCTCATGGGGAACCAAATTCACATGAAAAGCTGCCACGCGGGCGAAGTCGCTTGCGGGGTTGCCGCTGGTTACATATTTAGAAAATGATACACCCGTTGTTAACAAGTTAACAACCAGTAAAATCGCAATCAGCTTTTTGAACGAAAATGCATCATTCTTCGCGCTCGATTCCGTTTTTGGGGGTATATATTTGTTTTTTCTTTTTTTCATTCTTGTTCCTCCCCGGCGCGGATTTTTTATCTTTGCCCAACAATTCGGGAATAATTAAAACAGCGAAACCAACAACAATTAAAATTAGCATCCCAAGCGGTTTTTGCATAAATTCCATTGCAGCGCCAATCTTTGGAATAACGAAAACAACCTTGCCAACAATATTTTCCGGTTTCAAAACATCTAAATCTTCGGTGTTGTTGGCATCGCCTTTTGTGATAAAGCCGCCATCGGCCTCACCAACAATTCGGTGCGTGGTGAGCGATTTTCCGTGCTTAAAGGTTACAATATCGCCAACCTCATATTCTTTTTGCTTGCAGGTTACTATCATATCGTTAACTTCAATAGTGCCCGACATACTTCCTGAAATAATAACCCTGTAAGACAGGCCGAAAACAGTGTGTTCGCCAGGCTGCCCATTTTTTTGAGCCATTATGTTAAGAATGTTACCCATAAGAACAAGGCATAACACTGCAACGATTATAATGCTTATTATTCTGGTGATTATTTTAAATGCTTTCAAGTTTTTTCCTCTCACTAACCTTGCGTTCAATAATAAGTGCAACAATAACTAATGCGCTAATACCCATAAGAACTATGTATGCATAAAGCATTGTGCGGTCGCCCGTTTCGGGAACATTTGGGGTGTAAATATTATCGTCTTCAACGTAGATATAAAAACCCATTGTTACGGTTTCAAGGTCAACGTCGGCGTTGCCTATGAATGTGTCGATAACGTCTTGCTCGTCGCTTTCGTAAAATTCCCAAACCCAGCTTAAATCAAAGTCTTGAATTTGGCCGCCGCCTACAGTTCCTGTAACCGCGCGGATAACGTTTGGCTCAGAAATATAGTTGGGCAAAGTATATTCAGTTGTATCAGTAAAGTTTTCGCCCTTCATA
>JAZNGF010000038.1:0-9265 GCA_045576295.1 Acutalibacteraceae bacterium
CTATATAAAATTACTACCCGAAAAAGAGGTTTGTTTTCCTCTTCTTCGGGTAGTTTTGTCTTATACTGTCACAAGCAGGGAATTTGTGTGTCAAATTCCGTTTTAATTAAAGATAACTGTCCTTAGGAACCCCGCTCATTTAAGCTTCGCCATTTTTGTTTTGCATTTTAATTAATCAATCTTGTTCATAACAAGGCCTGTTATAAGTTTCGGGTAGAAGTAGGTTGATTTTTGCGGCATTTTTTCGCCGTCGCCCGCAACATCGGCAATTTCTTTAATTCTTGTGGGGTTGATGATAAAGGAACAATTAGCACTGCCACTATTAACCGCCTCTACAGCTTCTTTGGCATCGCGGGTGTAGGTGAGGTTTAACTGGTTGGCCATATTTTCTTTATCGATCCTCAAGAATTTTTCAAGAATAAGGCTGTGAAGCACTGTTACATCAAGCTGCTTAAGCGACTGCGGGATGCCTGAAAGCTCTTCAACACTGTTAACATCATCTTTAAGTGTTAAAAGTTTATAACCCTTGCCATCGTAATAGCCGAACGCCTTTTTGCCCTCGGCATATTTTTCTGAAAGCGCCCTGTTAACACACATAATGCAGGCCTTTTCTTCAATTTCGAATAGCGCGCCGCATTTTTCAATAAGCGCGTTTGAATCGAATGCTTCGAGGTTTCTAACAATGCGGTGTGTTGGGAAAACAACCAAGCCGTCGTTTTCAATGTCAACCAACATCATCATAATATAGTCGCAATCGCCATTTCTTGTGAGCCCGTTTTCGCGGCAATAGTTGCGGTAGTTAAGGCCTGTTTCATAGCGGTGGTGGCCATCGGCAATATATAACTTGCGGTTTTCAAACTGCTTTTGAAGCAACGCGAGCTTTTCTTCATCTGAACAGATCCAAAGCCTGTGGGTAACACCGTCGGCATCCATAAACTCACTGTCGGGTGAGCCTGTGCACATTTCATCGAGCAGTTTTGGTGTTTCGTGCTTTTCATCGAAATACAGTGAATAAATCTGGCTAAAGTTGCAAGATGTTGCCTTCATAAGGTTTAAACGGTCATCCTTAGCCTTTGAAAGGGTTTGCTCGTGCGGCAAAACGATCCCTTTTGAGAATTCTTCAAGCTTCACGCGAGAGATAAAGCCTTTAAAAGAATATCTGCTTCCAAGAGCTTCGAATTCTTCTTCGTAAATATAAATAGAATCTTTTTCATCGGTTGCAACAATTCCATCATTTAGCCATTCGTTAAGTGTGTCGCCCGCTTCCCTGTATGGGTTTTCGCCCTTTGGAAGTTCAAGCCTTATAACGTTATAGGGGTTGGTTTTGATAAATTCTTCACGCTCGGTGTCGCTAATAATATCATAAGGGGGGCAGGTTAGAACCTTTTTGTCTCCTGCTTTTTCGCAAAATCTTAATGCTTTAAAGGGTTTGATTTCAGCCATTGTTATCCTCCTAAATTTAAATGATTGATTTTCTGGGGCAGGCACCGCGGCATTCCCCGCAATTTGTGCATTTATCATAATCTATTTCGGGCAGATTATTCTTCATTTCAACCGCGCCCGAGGGGCACTTTTTAGCGCAAAGCCCGCAACCTATGCAGCTAACGCTGCAAACAGGTTTTGAAAGGGCGGCGCTATCTTTATTCGAGCAAGCAACCAAAACCGTGGCGCTTGCAGGAACAATATTGATTATACGTTTGGGGCAGGCAGATTTACATGCACCGCAGGCAGTGCAGTTTTCAGGGATAACTTCGGCCTTGCCGTTCACGATTTTTATTGCGTCAAACTTGCACGCACTAACACAGTCGCCATAGCCGAGGCAACCGTATTTACAAGCGCCATCACCACCGTGATACATATTTGCGCCTGCGCAGGTTTTCACACCATCGTACTGGAAGGCTTTGGTTGTTTTTTCGCAGTCGCCCATGCAGCGCACCATAGCAATGCGTTTTTGCGCCTCTTCAGCTTCAACCCCTAATATTTGCGATAAATTTTTAACCGTTTCTTCCCCACCGGGAGCACAAAGATTAGGTTTTGCTGTTCCTTCTAAAAGCGCCGCGGCATAGGCATCGCACCCTGAATATCCGCAACCGCCGCAATTAGCGCCGGGAAGCACTTCGCGAATGGCGGCTTCGCGCTCGTCAACCGGGGTATCCCAAAAATATGACGCCGCGCACAGCCCCACGCCTGCTATAAGCCCTACACATGAAACTATTAAAATAGCATAAAGTATACTCATTGTAATCACCCTGTTTCGTATGGTTACAGTAATTTTTTGTGTTTAACCAACAACGCCCGAAAAGCCTAAGAACGACAGCGCAACAATTGCCGCCGAAATAAGCGTTATGGGAAGCCCTTTTAATGCGGCAGGCACATCGGCCGTTTCGAGCTTTGTTCTCACGCCTGCAAACAACACCATTGCAACCAAAAATCCTGCGCCCGCACCCAAGGCGTTAACAAGCGCTAATGGGTATGAGGTGATTTTTGAATCGGTGAAGTTAAGCATTGTAATTCCAAGAACTGCGCAGTTGGTTGTTATAAGCGGCAGGTAAACACCAAGCGACGAATATATTGGTTTTAAATACTTTTTCAAAACTATTTCTAAAAGCTGAACCAGCGCCGCGATTATTAAAATAAACACTATGGTTTGCAGGTATTCGAGCCCGCCCGGAACCAGTAAATATGCGTATATTGGGTAGGTAACGGCGGTTGACAGCACCATTACAAGAATAACTGCCAAGCTCATACTAACTGCGGTGTTAACCTTTTTGGAAACGCCAAGGAAGGGGCAAATGCCAAGGAATTTTGAAAGCACCATGTTCTGGGTGAGTATTCCTGCTAAAAATACCATTGTAAATTTAAGCATTTACCTCCACCTCGCTTTCTGAACCGTGTGAGCAAAGCCCGCAGGCAGCGCAGCCTTCACACTTAGCATCGGCATTCTTTTTCTTGCCGCCGATAGAAGTTAAGCGGTTGGTTACGGCAATTAAAACGCCAAAAACAAAGAACCCGCCTGGGGGCAGCATAAACACTAACATTGGCGGTAAAACACCGCTTGTAACAGGCAGCGAGAACCAGGTTCCGGCGCCTAAAATCTCTCTTATAGAGCCCATTAGAACCAGCGCCGCCGTGAACCCTGCGCCCATGCCAACGCCATCAAGCACCGAAAGCAGAACCGTGTTTTTGCTTGCAAACATTTCAGCACGCGCCAAAATTATGCAGTTAACAACAATAAGCGGCAGGTATATTCCAAGCGATTCATCAATAGCAGGCAAAAAGGCCTTAACAAGCATTTGAACAACGCTAACAAAGCCTGCAATAATGGTTATATAAGCGGGGATTCTAACCTTTTCGGGGATAACGTTTCTAAGCAGTGAAATAACCGCGTTAGAGCAAATTAAAACCACCGTTGCCGCAACACCCATTCCAACACCGTTTATAGCCGCTGTTGTAACAGCAAGGGTTGGGCAGGTGCCAAGAAGCAGCCTTAGCGTTGGGTTTTCTTTAATAAGGCCGTTGGTTAAAACCTTTAATTTTTCATTTTTCATCACTGCTCACCCCCTGATTTGGGAAGATTTAAAACAATTTTTCTTGCGGTATCGGCGCAGGATGTAACCGCTTTAGAGGTTATTGTGGCGCCTGTAACGGCATCGATATTCTTGCCAACCTTTAAGGATTCTTTCGCGCCTTTAAATTGTTTTGTAAACGAAGAGTTTGCGGCGTTTTGCCCCAAGCCCGGAGTTTCGTTCGACACATCAAGAACCTTTATGCCGATTATTTCGCCCGAGTTTGAAACCGCTGTCATAACGCTAACCTCACCGCCATAGCCGTTTTGGGCAAGCGTTACGATGTAGCCCTGTTTTTCTCCGCCGTCGAGCGCGGCAAAAACGGTGTAATCTTTTCCTTTATAGGTTGTTTCAATTTCGCTATATTCTTCGGCAGCGATAAGCTCGCGCATAGCTTCGGCGCTCGCCTTTTCCTGCAAAGCGGCAATTTTTTTAACCGTTAAGGCATTAGTTAGCGCAAGCGAAGCGGAAATGGCAAAGCATATAACCAAAAGAACAATAGCTGGGGAGATTATTTTAAACTTATTCTGTTTCATTTCTCTGCAACCTCCATCCAAAGGGTTTGGGTGCGGTTAGGGAATTAATATGAGGAACTATTATGTTCATAATAAGAATTGCAAACGATACACCTTCGGGAAGCGAGCCGAACCGCCTTATTACGAAGGTGATAACGCCGCAACCAACACCAAATATAAGCTTACCTAACGGGAATGTTGGGGATGTTACATAATCGGTTGCCATAAATATGGCTCCAAGCATAAGCCCGCCCGACATTACTGCCGCAAGCGTTTCGTAAAACGCCGATGTAACGCCGCCCGAAAGCCCAAACAAAAATGTAAGAAGCCCCACCGTTCCAATAAAGGTTGCGGGGATAATTGGCGAAATCACGCGGCGAACTAACAGGTATATTCCGCCAACCAATAAAAGCAGTGTGCAGGTTTCACCAATGCAGCCGGGGCGATTCCCTAAAAACATTAAGAATAAATCTTTTGAGCCCTCGCCCGACAGAGGCGTTGCCGTTGTTACGGCATCAACCTTGTTATACCACATAAAGGGCGATGTCCAACTCGTCATCATTCCGGGGAAGGAAACCATTAAAACTATTCGCGCTGTAATGGCGGGGTTGGCAAAGTTATAACCTAAGCCGCCAAACATGCATTTAACAACAACAATTGCTATAACACTACCAAGCGCCGCTATGTAAAGGGGTATTGAGGGTGGCAAGTTAAGCCCTAACAAAAGCCCTGTTACAACGGCTGAAAAATCTTTAAGTGTTATAGGTTTTTTAACTATTAAACAGAACGCAAGCTCTGAAATAAGGGCCGCCAGTATGCACACACCGCACACAAATAAGCTTCGGGGCCCAAACAGCACCGTGCCCGCCGCAAGGGCCGGAATAAGCGCAATAACAACATCGGCCATAATGCCGGTTGTTGTTTCGCTGTTTTTCATATGCGGCGACGATGTAACAATCAAATTGTTCATAGGATTTATCCTTTCGCTACCTGATTTTTTAGGTTTGCTATCTTATTTTGGCTTTTGCAAGGCGCATACTTTGGGTTAACGGCCTTTTCGATGGGCAACTGTATGAGCAACAGCCGCATTCAATGCAGTAATTAACGCCAAGTTTAATGAGTTTATCTTTATCGCCAATTTTAAGTGCGCCTTCGGCTGCCGCAGGGGTAAGCCTCATTGGGCAGGCGGCGGCGCAACGGCCGCAACGTATACAGTTGAGGGGCGGTTTTTCACGCGATTGAAGTTCATTTAAAGCAATAATAGCATTGTTCTGTTTAAGAACAACATTTTCTTCATCCGCCACGCAAATGCCCATCATGGGGCCGCCGTAAAGAATTTTTTTAGGTTCGCTTTTATAGCCGCCTGTGAATTCAATAACCTTTGAAATAGGCGTTCCGATAGGAACAATCACGTTTTGCGGCTGTAAAACGGCACCGCCCGCAACGGTTATGCGCTTTGAAACAAGCGGCATACCTGTTGATATATAACGCCAAAGCACCGCAACACTTGTTACATTCATTACAATGCACCCAACATCGGCCGGCAGTTTCCCAACAGGAAGTTTACGGCCAAGCGCATTGTAAATTAACACCTTTTCAGCACCCTGAGGGTAGCGCGAAGGCAGTTTCATAACCTTAACCGAATCGTCTTTATCATATTCTTCGCCGGCAATTTCTAATAGTTTTTTAATTGCCTTGGGCTTGTTTCTTTCAACCGCAATAATAACCTTTTCAATACCGAGCATTTCTTTTATAAGGTAAATTCCTTTAAGAATGCCTTCGGGGTTTTCCATACATTCGCGGTAGTCGGATGTGATATAAGGTTCGCATTCAGCGGCGTTGATAATTAACGTGTCGATCTGCTTATCGTTAGACGGGTTTAGTTTAACGTGGGCAGGGAACCCTGCACCGCCAAGCCCAACAAGCCCACTGTTTTTAGCAGCCGAAATTAAATCTTCCTTTGTTTTTACTTCAACACTTTTAAGCGATGGGTCGGGCTTCATTTCGCCATCGGACTCGATAACAACGGCATCGGTTTTTACGCCGTTGGTTAAAGTGTATTTTTTTATTTCTTTAACAGTGCCCGAAACACTTGAATGTATCGGCGCGGTAATAAGGCGGTCGCTCGTTCCAACAACGGTTCCAACATAAACCTTATCGCCTTTTTTAACCGTTGGCTCGCAGGGTTGCCCTATGTGCTGAACCATTGGAAGCACAACAAATTCGGGCGGCGGCATAATAACGCTTTCGCATTCTGCCGTTCCCTTTCTATGGTCGAGATTTACGCCGCCTTTAAGGCGCGCTTTGCAACGGATAGGCCTTTCTATTTTCATTGCCCAGCCCCCTTGTTAACTAATAATGTTTATAATTTGGCTATTATATTTACATTGTACACTTTTTCGCGTTAATTTGCAAGAAAAAGCTACGGTTTCTCCCCGTTAATAAATTAATATTGCAAAACAAGCATTTTTAGGTTAAAATTAAATGGTTATTTAGGCTATTTTCAGTAACGGAGAACAAAATTATGGATAATGCAAAATTAGAAAAATTACTGCTTACCGTTCAAAAACCCGGAAGATATTCGGGCGGCGAACAGGGCAGCGTGATTAAAGATAAAACGAAGGTTGACGTTAGGTTTGCCTTCTGTTTCCCCGACACTTATGAAATAGGTATGTCGCACCTGGGGATGAAAATTCTTTATTCGCAGTTTAATTCCTATGATTACATCTGGTGCGAGCGCGTTTTTGCGCCTTGGATAGATTTTGAAGAGGTAATGATAGAAAACGATATCCCCTTGTTTGCACTCGAAAGCCGCGACGCTGTTTCTCAGTTTGATATAATCGGTTTTACGCTGCAATACGAAATGTCGTACACCAATGTTTTAAATATGCTAAAACTCGGCGGGATACCAATCCGCTCGGCCGATAGAAAAGAGCTCAAAAACCTTGTTGTTGCAGGCGGCCCTTGCGTTTGCAACGCCGAACCGCTTGCCGAATTTGTTGATCTGTTCTTTTTAGGCGAGGGCGAAGAGGTTGACATTGAGGTTATAAACCTTTACCGCGAATATAAGCAAAAAGGGCTTAGCAAGGAAGAATTTTTAAAGGCTGCCGCTAAAATCGAGGGGGTTTATGTTCCCTCGCTTTATGATGTTGAGTATAACGAAAACGGCACTGTAAAATCTATTGAACCTAAGGGCGATGCGCCAAAAACCATTAGAAAGCGCATCATGGCTGATCTTGATAACACCTTCTACCCCTCGAACTTTGTTGTGCCCTACATTGAAATAGTGCACGACAGAGCAATGCAGGAAATTTTCAGGGGTTGCATTCGCGGTTGCCGCTTTTGCCAGGCAGGCTTTATATACAGGCCCGTTCGCGAAAAAAGCCCCGACACCATTAACGCCCAAGCGAAATGCCTTTGCGATTCAACGGGCTATGGCGAGCTTTCGCTATCGTCGCTCAGCACAAGCGACTACACCCGACTTGACGAAATGTTCACCAAAATGTTCGAATGGAGCGAACGCGATAACATAAGCATCGCAGTGCCATCACTTCGCGTTGATAACTTTTCAGATGAACTTTTAGAAAAAATTAAAAAGATTAAAAAATCGGGCCTTACCTTTGCGCCCGAAGCGGGCACACAGCGCCTTCGCGATGTTATAAATAAAAACGTAACCGAAGAAGAAATTATGAACACCTGCCTTACAGCCTTTAACGGCGGCTACACCTCGGTTAAGCTTTACTTTATGCTGGGCCTTCCAACCGAAACCGATGAAGACTTGGTTGGAATAACCGAACTCGGCCAAAGGATTGTTGACCTTTATTATAATAACCCCAACCGCCAAAAGGGCAAGGGCGTTAACATTTCAATCAGCGTTTCATCCTTTGTTCCAAAGCCGTTCACACCATTTGAATTTGAACCGCAAATAACAAAGGCCGAAATTGAACGCAAGCAAAAGGTGCTGCAAGACAGCGTTACAACAAAGAAAATCCAGCTTTCGTGGCACGATGCTAACACAAGCTTTTTAGAGGGCGTTTTAGCAAGGGGCGACAGGCGCCTTTCACGCGTTTTAGAAACTGCGCTCGAAAAGGGCTGCCGTTTCGATAGTTGGAATGAATGCTTTGACCTTTCAAAGTGGCTTGAAGCATTCGAAGAAAACGGCATTGACCCTGCTTTTTACGCCAACCGCACAAGAAGCTATGATGAAATAATGCCATGGAGCCACCTTGATTACGCCGTGAAACGCGAGTTTTTAATTGAAGAAAACAAACGCGCCCACGCCGAAACCACAACCCCGAACTGCCGCGAAAAGTGCTCGGGGTGCGGCGCTGCATGCTATGGAAGGGGTGTTTGCTTTGAAAAACGTTAGGCTTTATTATAAAAAAACGGGGCGAATGAAGTTCGTTTCTCACCTTGATATGAACCGCTATATGGCAAGGCTTATAAAGCTTACCCGCCTGCCCGTTTGGTATACCGAGGGCTTTAACCAGCACATTTACCTGAACTTTGCGCTCCCACTTTCGCTTGGTTTTGAAAGCGAATATGAAATTATGGATATAAGGCTTTTAGAAGATGTTCCGTTTAACGAAATTGTTGAAAAAGCCCACGCCCACGCCGCACGGGGCATTGAATTTTTTGCCGCCGAAGAGCCGCAGAAAAAATTCGGCAAAATAGCCTCGGCCGATTATGTTATTAAATATTTGGCCGATGAAAACACAGCCGAAAGGTTTGAAGAGTTTTTAAAGCTCCCCGAAATAATGGTTCAAAAGAAAACCAAAAAGGGTGGGTTTAAAGAGGTTGACATTGCAAAAATGATAAACAGCTCAACCGTTTCAAAAAACGGCGGAACCATTACCGCAACCTTTAACCTTGCCGCAGGCGGTAGCGAAAACCTGAACCCCGCGCTTATTACCGAGGCATTTAATAATTTAGAAAACGCCAACATCGAAACCGTTTCTGTAATTAGAACCTGCCTTTATGATGATTGCGGAGAAGTGTTTAAATAACCCACAGCCACTATAAAAAAAGAAAGCCCGATGCGGAAAATGAGCGGGGTTCCTAAGGACAGTTATCTTTAATTAAAACGGAATTTGACACACAAATTCCCTGCTTGTGACAGTATAAGACAAAACTACCCGAAGAAGAGGAAAACAAACCTCTTTTTCGGGTAGTAATTTTATATAG
>JAZNGF010000039.1:0-2706 GCA_045576295.1 Acutalibacteraceae bacterium
GCGGCGGCTATCGGCTACACCGTAGGGGCGCACCTGTGGTCGCCCGCTCGGCTCCCCTTGTCAGGGGAGCTGGACAGCGCTTAGCGGCTGAGGGGTAGTGAAAGTTTTGCATTATCTCTCCAACTTTTTAACGCCGCAAGGCGGCTACACCTCATCCGTCGGCTTACGCCGCCACCTTCCCCTCAAGGGGAAGGCTATAGGGAATAAACATAACCAAAAGCATGGCGCGAGGCTTATTGAAATAAGCGTTGCCGCAAGGTGCAGGAAGATTTGCGGGCGGGCAAGGCGCGCTCAAGGGGTGTGGCAATGGGTTAACGAAAATTTTTAAATCCGTCGGCCGTGGCCCACACCGAACCTCTTCACTTTTCACTTTTCACTATTCACTTCGCCGCTTACCTTCTCTTAACCGAAACCGCAACTGCCGAATCACTCCCCGAAAACAAAACTGTTGAAACGAAATACCTAATATCGTCCATTGCGTGGTCGTTTTCCTTTTTAACGCTATCGCTCGCGCCGCTGTCATTCCACCTGTAAAGCGCGAACTCGCGCAAAGCATCGGCGCAGGCGGGGCAAATTTTAATGCTGCCCGATTTCAGTGCATCAGAAACCCTGCGTATGCCGTCGATCACATCGTTTTTCGCCTTAAAAACGGTAAAGATGCCGTGCCGCTTTATGCAGGCAATGAACGACGCGGCAGATGGGTCGCATATCACGGCAGAAATTTTCCTGCCGCCCGCTAAACTCACCAGTGCTTCATAATGCTCTTCATCGGTTCTTTGCAGGCCCTCTTTTTTAGAATCGTAGTAGTATTCCCTAATTCTGTACCACCTGCCATCACTTTTGCCCCAAAGCCCAAACGACGATGGGTTAACCGTGCCATAATCGCACGAAATGTAATAAGCGCTAAAGTTTTTTGGGGCGGCGGCCACGCAATGCTCGCCGAACATGGGGTAAACAAGCCCCTCGGCGGCAACCCAGCGCCCCAAAACAAAACGCTCGTAAAACACGCCTGAATATAACGATTCGTACCTTTTAAGCATCTTTTGTGACAACGATGGGTTTTCACTCATCTTAAAATGCAGATAAAGCGCATTCTTCTCTTTATGCTTTTTGATCCATTCGTTATAAAACCAGTGCGCGGGGTTCGAGGGGTTGCAGTTAAACCAAAAGCGCGAGCCCGAAACCGAGCAACGCGCAAGCGATTGCTCAACAAACGAACGGGGCATAAGCGCAACCTCGTCGAGCATAACTCCCGAAAGGGTCATTCCCTGAATAAGCGCGGCCGACGATTCGTCTTTGCCGCCGAAAAGATAATAGGTGTTGGTAGTGCCACCGCTTGATACGGTGAGGGTTGATTTTGAAGGAGAGTAGCAGTAGTTGAACCCGAATTCCTTAACAAGCGGCAAAAGCGGGGAAATTATGTTGCGCTTAACCGATGAAACGGTTCGGCCGCAAATGGCGAACGACGAGCCCGAAAAATTGCTCATCGACCAAAGGATAAATGAAACAAACATGCAAAGGGTTTTGCCGCTTCTAACGGCGCCGTCGCAAATAATGGCGTCGCGCCCGGCGGTGGGTGAAGAGGGCGCCCACCAGCTCAAAACCTGAAGCTGCTTGGGTGAAAATCTTTCGAATTTCATTCATCTTCCCCCGAAACATCTGCCTGCAACTTGGCGCTTTTTATAATGGCCGAAAGTATGCCGCTGGCATCGTTTTCGCCGCCGTTTTCAAGCTCTGAAAGGGCAGATAGCGCCTTGATGCGGTCGAAAAACTTAATTTCCATTGCGCCCTCTTTGGGGATTTTTATTTCGGAAACGCAAAATAAATCGAGCGTTTCGGGCGATGAATAGGCGTCCCCGTCGCCAAGGGCTAACTTTACGGCATCGGTAATAGAGCCGAAGGCAATTTTTCTAAGCCCCTCGGCGGCGGTGGGCGGTGCCGCGGCCGAGGCCTTAAGCCTTTTAATTTCGGCGTTTATTTCGCGGCGAAGCAGTAAAAGTCGGGAGGCGGTTCCCGGTGGCGAAAATCCTGCCTCGGCCGCCGCCGCACGGGGCGATTCACCCGCCGAATAAAGGCGGCAAAAAAGCTGTTCCTTTTTTGTTAACTTTGGCGCGCCGCCGGCACCCTTTGGTTTTTGTTTGTTCATTTGTAACACCTTTTCTTTTATTGGCGCAAAAACTCGCGCTTAAATTCAGGGGGTTTTGGTTTTTAAAAATTAACCCCTCCATATAAGTGCAAAAAAACGCGCCCCGTTGCCGCAACCGCGGCAACAAAGGCGCAACAAATGCAAAAATAAATTTTATTTTTTGTTTTTAGGTTCTGGTTTTTGTAATTTCGTAAGGGGTGGGCGACCGCAAATTGCCCCTTCAAGGTAGGTGGCGGCTATTGGCTACACCGTAGCTTGCGGTTTTAACGAAACCAATGGTTATATTGTAGGGGGCGATGCCCACATCGCCCCTTAGGTTATTAATGTGATAGACAGAGGAAATTTCAATTCCGCAAATCTGCTCGGGCGGATGTGGGCATGAAGCCCCTACGAGGCAGACGTTAGATGTAGAGAAACCTCACACCTTAACGGGCGATTTTAGATCGCCCCTACAATATACGCGGCGGCTATCGGCTACACCGTAGGGGCGCACCTGTGGTCGCCCGCTCGGCTCCCCTTGTCAGGGGAGCTGGACAGCGCTTAGCGGCTGAGGGGTAGTG
>JAZNGF010000040.1:0-1543 GCA_045576295.1 Acutalibacteraceae bacterium
AAAAGAGGCCTATGCCACCGCTTGGGGCTTCGACAACATTGTTGAAACCGACTTTACCGGTGTTGATGGCGTAACTGCCGATGAGCAGACAGGCGGCAACGAGCTGTATTACGACCTCAGTGGCAGGGCGGTTAAGAATCCCACAAAAGGTATTTATATTTATAAAGGTAAAAAGGTGCTTGTGCAGTAATAGTTGTTTATAACTACAAAAAAACAGATGCAGGAAAATTCCTGCATCTGTTTTTTTTGTATGTGTTAAATCCTCCTTTTTATGCAATAAAGTTTATGTATATAAGATAGGCCACCACACCTATTGCGGTGAGGAGCAGTGATTTCAGTATTATATGAACTATCAATTTCATTGTTTTGTACGGATTTGAAAACAGCCTGCCCTTGCGGGCAGGCTGTTTCTCTGTTTTTGTTTACAGCGTTAATTAACCCTCGTGAATAGCCTCTGAAGGACAAACACTTGCGCAAGAACCGCAATCGATGCACATATCGGGGTTGATAGAATATTTCTCACCCTCTGAAATTGCACCCTGAGGACACTCGTCGATACATGTACCGCAAGCAACGCAGTCATCTGAAATTACGTAAGCCATAGTTGTAAATATTAAATTTGTATTATCCGTGTGCGAAGATACTGTTTTTTGGGATATGGTATCCAAGAAACCTGTATTTTAACATATTTTTACAATTACAGTTGCCACACAATATTTTATAATATTAAAACAGTTTTTACCTTCGCACCGCAATATTAGCCCTCAAAGCACGTTATAGATAAGTGATGAGAAAATTTTTATACATAATAATATTGTTGTTGCTCCCGCTTGCCACGTTTGCACAGGAGCGCAAGGTGCAGAATAAGCCTTATATCGACTACCGCCGCCTGCATTATGGCTTCTTTGTGGGTGCTCATATGCAGGATATGGAATTTATGAACAATAACTTTGTGACCGATGCGGGCGAGCAGTGGTATGCCGATATTGCAAGCTACAACCCGGGCTTCACCGTGGGTGTGCTTGCCGACTGGCGTTTGAGCACCCATTTTTCGCTGCGCGCCTTGCCTACGCTCCATTTCGGGCAGAACACCATAATATTCCGTGAATACAACACCGGCGCCCGCGAGCGACAGCAGGTGAAAACAACCTACCTTGCGCTGCCGTTGCACGTCAAATATTCGGCCGAGCGTTTCAACAACTACCGCCCATACCTCACAGCGGGCATTGCACCTATGATGAACCTCACTGTGAAGAAGCAGCGCCCTATACTCTTTAAGAAATTCGATTGTATGTTTGAGGTGGGCTTCGGTTGCGATTTCTACCTGCCCTTCTTCAAGCTCATCCCTGAGCTTAAATTCGCTTTCAGCCTTGTGGATGTGCTCGACAAAGACCGCAAGGACCTGCTCGACGAGAATGTCATAAAGTTCACGCAGTCGGTCGACAAGATTGTGAGCAAAATGATAATCCTTTCGTTCTATTTCGAATAATTCTTCGTAAAAACCAAAAGAAATATTTGCAGGGAGAAAAAATAAGTGTATCTT
>JAZNGF010000041.1:0-40139 GCA_045576295.1 Acutalibacteraceae bacterium
AGTGTTGAAAGCATACCAACAGCCGCAAGCGCAATACCGTAAAGGCCGAGGTTAGCAGACTCTCCGCCTCCCGAAACGAAGAACGCAACCAAAATGCAGGCCGCAATAATAATTATGGGTAAAACAGTTGACATCATTCCAAGCGAAAGGCCGCTGATTATTGTGGTTGCCGAGCCTGTTTCGCTGCTTGCTGATAACTTTTTAGTTGGTTTATATGTATCGGATGTGAAATATTCGGTTGCTTGACCGATAAGCACGCCGGCTATAAGCCCTGCAAGAATAGCAACATAAAGCCCGATATGCGCCTTGCCTAAAACAAACCAAACAACGGGGAAGGCCGCAACCGCTATAACAACGCTTGAAAAGTTAGTTCCGCGAGAAAGCGACTTTAAAAGGTCTTTTTGGGTTGCGTTTTCTTTGGTTCTAACAAAGATTGTTCCTAAAATTGAAAAGAGTATGCCCAGCGCCGCAATAATAAGCGGAACCATTAGTGCTTGTGTGGCGAGCTTTGGCAGTGCCGCAACGCCGAGCGCCATAGCCGAGATTACCGAACCAACATAAGATTCGTAAAGGTCGGCTCCCATACCTGCAACGTCGCCCACGTTATCGCCAACGTTATCGGCAATGGCGGCAGGGTTTCGAGGGTCGTCTTCAGGGATGCCAACTTCAACCTTGCCAACAAGGTCGGCGCCAACATCGGCCGCCTTTGTGAATATGCCGCCGCCAACGCGCGCAAAAAGTGCCATCGACGATGCGCCCATACCAAACGTGAGCATTGACGCAGTAATCTGGGCGGTTTCAAGTTTAAACACGAATTTTAAAAGGGTGTACCACACCGAAATATCTAAAAGGCCTAACCCCACAACCGTGAAGCCCATAACCGAGCCTGCAGAAAAGGCAACACGAAGGCCTTTGTTTAAACCCTCGCGGCAGGCGTTGGCTGTGCGCGCGTTTGAAGCGGTTGCTATTTTCATTCCAACAAAGCCCGAAAGCCCCGAAAACAGCCCACCCGTTAAAAACGCAAAGGGAACGAACCAGGTTAAAAGCCCAAAGCCCGCCATTACGGCAAGAACCACAAAAACGCAGGCAAAGAACACCGAAACAATGGTGTATTGACTTTTAAGGTAGGCGTTTGCACCGCGGCGAATAGCGCCCGAAATCTTTTTCATTAAATCGGTGCCCTCAGAGAATTTCAGCACCTTTTTGGCTGTGAACAGCGCATATAAAAGCGCTATAAGTGCAACTGCTAACGTGATAAAAATAAAATTTTCAAGCATTTAGCTCACCCTTTCAAACCTTGGTTTGATTTTTCGCGGCACCCACCGCAAACTTTATTTAATTTTATTATAAATTTAGGGGTTTTTCTTGTCAATAAAAATCGCACCTAAAAAAGCAATTTAAGGCAAAAAAATAAACTGCGGTGAAAAACACCGCAGTAATTTATGAAACATAATCAAATTCAATGTCGTAAACGCTAACCGTGTCGCCATCCTGCACGCCCGCCTTTTCGAGCGCGTCGATTATGCCGCTTTCAATAAGAACGCGCTGGAAATATTGAAGCGATTCATAGTCATCAGGGTTAACATTTTCAAGAATTTTAAGAAGCCACTCGCCCTCGATAACATAAATGCCGTCTTCAACCTTTAGGGTGAATTCGCGGCTGTTTTTGGGTGCAAGCTCTTCCATCGGAACGGGTTCAGGTTCATACCTTTTAACGGGCGGCAGTTTCGAAAGTTTTTCTAAAACGCAGTTGATAACATCGCCCGTGCCTTCGGCAATGGCCGCCATACATTCGAAGTATTTGTAACCTTGCCCCTCGAAATGTGCGCGAAGCGCCAATAACTCTTCGGGCTCGCACATATCGCACTTGTTGGCAACCACAATCTGCTCGCGTTCGGCAAGCTCTGCGCTGAAAACGCCGAGTTCGTGATTGATGGCGTTAAAGTCTTCAATTGGGTCGCGCCCTTCGCTGCCCGATGCATCTATCACGTGAACCAAGAGTCTGCAACGCTCAACATGGCGCAAAAATTCGTGCCCCAGCCCTGCGCCGCTGCCAGCGCCCTCAATAAGGCCGGGGATATCGGCCATTACAAAAGATGTTTCGTTCTTTCTAACAACGCCGAGCACCGGGGTGAGGGTTGTGAAATGGTAGTTGGCGATTTTAGGCTTTGCTTCGCTAACAACCGAAATGAAGGTTGATTTGCCAACATTCGGGAAGCCGATAAGCCCAACATCGGCAATGAGTTTAAGCTCTAAGCTAACCTCTAATTCCTGCCCCGGGTTGCCGGGTTTTGCAAAGCGAGGGGTTTGCCTTGTTGGGGTTGAAAAATGGGTGTTACCCCAGCCGCCATTGCCGCCTTTGGCAACAATAACGGGTTCATCGCCCGAAATATCGGCAATAATTCGCCCTGTTTCGGCATCTTTAATAAGCGTTCCGCGCGGAACCTTTAAAATAAGGTCGGGAGCTTTTTTGCCGCTGCAGCGTGCAGCACCCCCATCGCCACCCTTTTCGGCAATGTATTTGCGTTTATACCTAAAGTCGGCAAGGGTTGAAAGGTTATCATCGGCAACGAAAACAACATTGCCGCCGCGGCCGCCGTCGCCCCCGTCGGGCCCGCCCGATGCCACGTATTTTTCGCGGTGGAAGGAAACCTTGCCGTTGCCCCCGTCGCCGCCTTTTATGAAAATTTTCGCAATATCTGCAAACATTTTTGTTCTCCGTTTCGCTGTGTGATTGGGTTTTGCCGCGAAAATCCGCCGCTTAAAGCCCTGTTTTTGCATTTTTCGCAAAGTGAAAACGCGGCTCGGATTTTTACAACCCAAGCCGCGATAATCTTGCTTACTGCTCTACTGCGTAGATGCTAACCTTTTTACGGTCTTTGCCTAAACGCTCGAACTTAACCTTTCCGTCGATAAGAGCGAAAAGGGTATCGTCGGAACCTTTACCAACGTTTTCGCCTGCGTGGATGTGTGTTCCTCTCTGGCGAACGAGGATGTTGCCTGCGAGAACGAACTGACCATCGGCTCTTTTAACACCAAGGCGCTTTGATTCACTATCACGGCCGTTCTTGGTTGAACCCATACCTTTTTTATGAGCAAAAAGCTGAATGTTTATCTTTAACATTTGTTACACCTCCGAATTTAGAAACATATCTTAATATTACCTTCGTAATCATTTGAAAGCTCGCTTAAATGGAGCTTTAACCCCTGCAAAATCGGTTGCGATTCGGCAAGTTTTTCGGTTACTTTAACCGTCATTTCGCCGTCATTCACATTTGCTGAGATTTCGGCGCCTATGATTTCGGTTAATGTGTTGGCGGCCATATAAGCTGCCGACGACACTGCCGCACAAACAAGTCTGCCGTTTTCATCGGCGGCACTATTGGTGCTGTGCCCTTTAATAGAAAAACCTGTTATCAGCCCGTTTTCAAGGGTGAATTTTGCAGTAGTCATTACTCTGCTGCTGTTTCCTTAGGTTTGCTTGCAATAATATCGGTGATTTGAACCTTTGTGTAGGGTTGGCGATGACCGAGTTTTCTTGCACAGCCTTTTTTGGGCTTGTAGGTGAAAACTGTGATCTTCTTCTGCTTGCCGTTCTTTAAAACGGTTGCGGTAACCTCTGCACCTTTAACGTAAGGTGTTCCGATTTTGAGCTTTTTGCCATCGTTTACGGCGATTACCTTGTCGAATTTGACGGTTTCGTTTTCCTCTACGCCGAGTTTTTCGATGTACAGAACACCGTCTTTCTCAACGCGGTACTGCTTGCCGCCGGTTTCAATAATTGCGTACATTTTAATTGGCACCTGCCTTAATTCATAGACTCGCTACCGTAAGGTGGGGCTTAAAACCCGCTTAGTACCCACAGTATGCGGCTTATACACTATAACACTTGCGCGTTTCTTTGTCAAGCACTTTTTTATAAGGGGGGTGTTTTGCGTTTTTTAACGGGCGGATTTGCGGATTTGAAATTTCCTCTGTCTATCACATTAATAACCTAAGGGGCGATGTGGGCATCGCCCCCTACAATATAACCATTGGTTTCGTTAAAACCGCAAACCACACCTCATCCGCCGGCTTACGCCGCCACCTTCCCCTCAAGGGGAAGGCTAAGGGGATTGAGCGTTAACCGCAAGGCGCGAGGGCGGGTGACCGTATTTTACGGAACAACACACAGGTTGTTCCCTACAATGTAGCCATTAATTTTATCAAACCGCCAAATTTACACGGGCGATTCGTGAATCGCCCCTACGGTGTTGACATTAGATTAATAAAATTTTTTAATCCGTCGGCTTTAGCCGACACCGAAATTATTCATTATTCATTATTCATTATTCTCTGCGCTGTGAAACGGCACATCGGCCTCTGCCGTTTCTAAAAGGCGGGCGGCATCGCTCGTATCGAGCTGTTCAACCGTTTTAAGCTTTTTAAGAATAATGCTGTTGCGCTTTTGTGCGCCTTCAAGGGTGTTGCCTGCTTCATCTATCTTCTTTTTCGCCTTGGCAAGCACCGTTTCGAACTCGCTATACTGCGATTTAACGGCGCCAAGCAGTTTCCACACTTCCGATGCACGCTTATCGAGCGCGATTGTTCTAAAGCCCATTTGAAGGGTGTTTAAAAAGGCGGTTATGGTTGTTGGGCCGCAAACCATAACGCGGTATTTGTTTTGCATTTCTTCGCAAAGCCCCGGGCGGCGCAAAACCTCGGCATAAAGCCCTTCGGTTGGCAGGAACATAATTGCAAAATCGGTTGTTTTGGGAACCTCGATATAAAGTTTCGAAATAGTTTCGGCCTGCTTTTTAAGGGTGCGCTCAAGCGCCTTTGAGCATTCTTCAACCGCCGCTGCATCGGCGCGCTCGGCCGCTTCGGTTAACCTTATATAGTCTTCCTGCGGGAACTTTGAGTCGATTGGCAGCCAAACGAAGGTGCCGTCGTCGTCACGAGAGGGAATTTTAACAGCGTATTCAACGCGCTCTAAATTGTTTTTAACCGAAACATTGCGCTCGAACTGCTCGGCAGTAAGCGTTTGCTCTAAAATGTTGCCAAGCTGAACCTCGGCCCAGGTGCCCCTTGCTTTAACGTTTGTTAGCACCCTTTGCAAATCGCCCACGTCACCCGCGAGCTTTTTCATTTCGCCCATGGATTCGTGAACCGCTTTAAGCTGCTCGCCCACAGCGCCAAAGCTGGCATCAAGCCTTTTTGTTAGTGTTGAGGTTAACTTTTCATCAACCGTTTCGCGCATTTGGTCTAATTTTTGTTCGTTGCTCTTTTGAAGTTTTTCAACGTTTTGGGTGAGGGTTGTGTTGATTGATTCACTTTGGCGGTTAAGCACCGCAAAGAGTTTTTCGCGCATTTCGGCATTATCTTTAATGTTTTCGGCGCCCTGCTTTATAAGCAGTTCGCGCGTTGCGGCATTGTTTTCGCTTATTTGTTGCAAAATTAGTTGTAGCTCGCGGCGGTTATCATTACGCACCTGCGTAATTTCTTCCCTGAGGCGCGCTTCGGTTTCGCTTATTTGGGTGTTGTTTCCTTTATTGCCGCTTTTTGCAAGCAATATTATTAAAAGAAAAACTACAATGCCGATTAATGCTAATATAATGTATTCCATTGTTTTCTCCTTGCTATTTGTTTAAAGTTCTAAGCCCTTTTGGGTAGTGGTTTTTAAGCCGCCCGCCGCTTGCCTTGCCAAACCCCAAAGGTATGCCGTTTACCAAAACGGCGGTGTAGCCCGAAAGCTCATGTGGGCAGGTGATTTCTTCGCCGTGAATAAATGCTTTGATTTCATCTGATTCGGTGGCAAGGTTTAAAACGCGTTTTGCGCGGCATTCGGCGCGGCAAAACAGCGCGTGCGACGGCTGAAAGCGGTTTTTCTGAAGCGTGCCTGCAAAAACCCCTGCGCGAACAACCGAAAGCCCCTGAAGACTTGGCGTTTTGGGCGATAAAAGCACCCTTTCGCCAAGTTCTATAATATCGGTTGTTTCTAAATCAATGTCATCTTCGAAATTTTCTTTATAAAATTTAAAAAACGCTTCGCGGGGTGTTATGCCTGCGGCTGCAGGCTTTGGCTTGCCGCCCTTTTTGGTGGTTTTTTTGCTCGCGCTCACCTCGGCGATTGTTGGTATTATATCACTATTTGTGTACGAATAATCGGACTTGCGCCTCATTAGCGCAACAAAATGCCCTTCGCCGCCGCTACACGGCAAAATTCTGCGGGCGTAGTTTAAATTGTAGCCCTCGCCGCCCTTTATTTCAAAGGCGGGCGAGCCGAACTGTTCTTCGATTTTAGCAAGAAAAAAGTCGGGGTGGGTTTTTAAGAAGTGCAAAACCACCTCTTCGTTTTCTTCGCGCGCCAAGGTGCAGGTGCTGTAGCAGAGCGTGCCGCCCTGTTTCACGCTGTTGGCGGCGGCATCTAATATTGTTTTTTGCCGCGCGGCGCACCCTAAAACGTTCCCTTTATTCCATTCGTTTAAAATGGCGCGGTCTTTGCGTATCATGCCCTCGCCCGAGCAGGGTGCATCAACCAAAACGCGGTTGAAAAACCCCGCAAAATGCGAACAGAGCCTTTCGGCACTCTCATTGGTTACAACGCAGTTTGTGATTCCGCACCGCTCAACGTTTGAAACCAGCGCCTGAACGCGCTGTGATACATATTCATTTGAAACAAGCAACCCTTTGCCGCCCATTGCCGCGGCGATTTGGGTTGTTTTGCCGCCGGGAGAGGCGCACAAATCTAAAATTCGCTCGCCCGGCTGCGGATTAAGGGCCGTTACGGCCGAGGTTGCCGAGGGCTCTTGAATATAAAAGGCGCCTGCGTGATGAAGCGGGTGGTTGCCGAGCTTTTCTTCACCTGTATAGAAACCGTTTTTGCAAAACGGGGTTGGTTTTAAATTTTTGAAAATTTTTTGCAAATTGTCATTTTGGCATTTTAGCGTGTTAACGCGAAGCCCTGTAAACGGCGCATCATCAATATGTTTTAAAAATTCGCTTGCAAACTCTTCCAGCGATTCATTTATATGGCTTTCAAATTCGGGTGAATATCCCATTTAGAAACCTCCGTTTACTATGAATAAATTTTTGTTTGCGGCAGAAAATAATCTTGAACCAAGCCGAAAGGCTTGTTTTGAAAGGAGATGAACAAAAATGTTCGATAACAGACAGCAGAACCAGCAGAATCAGCAAAGACAGAACAACCAGAACCAGCAGCAGAAGCAGAACCAGCAGAATCAGCAGAGACAGAACAACCAGAACCAGCAGCAGAAGCAGGAGCAGAAACAGAACCAGTTCGACAGATAGGTTCTCTTATAGCCTTTTTGGTGAATCACCTTGGCCCCCGAAATTCGGGGGCTGTGTTTTTGTGTTTTTTGATTTTTTGCCGGGGGGGGTTGGGGTTGGTTGTTTGAACGCTTTTGTTTGCCGCCGCGGGGGTTTGGTTTAGTTTGTTTAAACGCGTTGTTTTGGCTTGTTTGAACGCCGCGGGGGTTTTGTGGTTGGTTTAGTTTGTTTAAACGCCGCATAAGCGGCTACACCTCATCCGTCAGCTGCGCTGACACCTTCCCCTCAAGGGGAAGGCTAACGGGAATGAGCATAGCCAAGGGGAAGGTTTATAGATTGTTGTTTGTTATAATTTGTCGGCTAATGCCGACACCGATTTTATTCTTTATTATTTATTCTTTATTATTTTCTTCAAATACATACCCGTGTAAGAGCCTTTGCACTCGGCAACCTCTTCGGGGGTGCCGCAGGCAACAATTTCGCCGCCGCGGTCGCCGCCCTCGGGCCCCAAGTCAATAATATAATCGGCGGTTTTAATAACATCAAGGTTGTGCTCGATAACTACTATGGTGTTGCCCGCGTCAACCAAGCGGTTTAAAACCTCAACCAATTTGTGAACATCGGCGGTGTGGAGCCCTGTTGTGGGTTCATCTAAAATATAAATCGTTTTGCCTGTTGGGCGGCGCGATAGTTCGGTTGAAAGCTTAACCCTTTGCGCCTCACCGCCCGAAAGGGTTGTTGCAGGCTGGCCGAGCTTTATATACCCAAGCCCCACATCGTAAAGCGTTTTAAGTTTGCGGAAGATTTTCGGGTGATTTTCGAAGAAAATCATTGCTTCCTCAACCGTCATTTCAAGCACATCGAAAATATTTTTGCCCTTATAGCGAACGTTTAAGGTTTCGTTATTATAGCGTTTGCCGCCGCACACTTCGCAGGGCACATAAACATCGGGCAAGAAGTTCATTTCGATTTTAATAATGCCGTCGCCTTGGCAGGCTTCGCACCTGCCGCCCTTAACATTAAATGAGAATCTTCCTGCGTTATAGCCGCGCATTTTGGCATCGGGCGAGAGGGCGAAAAGCTCGCGAATATCGCCGAAAACGCCGGTGTAGGTTGCGGGGTTTGAACGCGGTGTGCGCCCGATGGGCGACTGGTTTATATCGATAACTTTATCGAGATGCTCGGTGCCTTTAACGGCGCTGTGCTTACCCGGAATATATTTTGCGTGATTAAGGTCGTTCGCAAGGCGTTTGTAAATAACCTCGTTAACAAGGCTTGATTTGCCCGAACCCGAAACGCCCGTTACACAAATGAATTTGCCAAGCGGAAGCGACACATCTATTGCTTTAAGGTTGTTTTGCGCCGCGCCTTTTATTACAAGAGTTTTGCCGTTGCCCTCTCTTCGCGTTGTGGGAACGGGGATAACGCGGCGGCCTGAAAGGTAATCGCCAGTTATAGATTCTTTGCATTTAGCAACCTCGCTTGGTGCGCCTAAAGCTACAACCTCGCCGCCGTGAATGCCGGCACCGGGGCCAATATCAACCACAAAATCGGCCGCACGGATAGTGTCTTCATCGTGCTCAACCACTATAACGCTGTTGCCAAGGTCGCGAAGGCGGGTTAAGGTGGAAAGCAGCCTATCATTATCGCGCTGGTGAAGGCCGATGCTTGGCTCATCGAGAATATATAAAACGCCCGTTAGCGCAGAGCCAATTTGCGTTGCAAGGCGAATTCGCTGTGCCTCACCCCCGGAAAGGGTTCCTGCCGCGCGCGAAAGGGTTAGGTAATCAAGCCCAACGCTTTTTAAAAAGTTAAGGCGCGCCGAAATTTCTTTAACAATGGGGCTTGCAATTTTTTCGGCCTTTGGCGAAAGTTTAATGCCATTGAAAAATTCTGAAAGCGCCGATGCCGACATATCGCAAAGCTCGTTTATGCTTTTGCCTGCAACCGTAACGGCAAGTGATTCGGGCTTTAGGCGTTTACCACCGCATTCGGGGCAGTCACACTCGGTCATAAGCGATTCAATTTCGGCACGGGCGCGGTCGCTTGTTGAATCTTTATACCTTCTTTCAAGGTTGGTTATAACGCCCTCGAAGGTGGTTTCGTATTCGCCGCCGCCCCAATCAGAGTTGCGGTAGCACTTGATTTTTTCATCACCCGAGCCGTAAAAAACAATGTTTTTAATGTTCTCGGGCAGTTCGCCAAACGGGGTGTTAACATCAAAGCCGTAATGCTCGGCAAGGCCGTTATAATACATTTGCGCAATGGTTGTTGAAAGGCCGCCGCTATACCAGGAATTAACGCCCCAACCGCTGGCTTTAATGCAGCCCTCAGCCAGCGATTTGGTGGTGTCGGGCACAACGAGTTCGGGAACTATTTTCATAAACACGCCAATTCCTGAGCATTTTGGGCAAGCGCCAAAGGGGCTGTTGAACGAGAACATCTGCGGGGTGAGCTCGGGCACGCTGATGCCGTGCTCGGGGCAGGAGAAGTTTTGCGAGAAAATGTGATCTTCGCCATCGGCCGAGTTTACAATTATTATCCCGCCCGACATTTTTGCGGCGGTTTCGATACTATCGGCCAAGCGGCTTTCGAAGCCTTTCTTTACAATAAGCCTGTCAACACAAACTTCAATGTTGTGCTTATTGTTTTTCTTTAATTTTATTTCATCATCGAGCGTGAAGATTTCGCCGTCGACCCTAACCCTTGCAAAGCCGCGGTTTTTAAGCGATTTAAACTCGTTTTTAAATTCACCCTTTTTGCCGCGAGCAATGGGGCTTAAAATTTGAATTTTGGTGCCCTCAGGAAATGCGCAAACCTTTTCAACAATTTGGTCGACCGTTTGGCTGGTTATTTCCTTGCCGCAAACGGGGCAGTGGGGAACGCCTGTGCGCGCGAATAAAAGGCGCAAATAATCGTAGATTTCGGTAACCGTTCCAACCGTTGAACGCGGGTTTTTCGAGGTTGTTTTTTGGTCGATTGATATAGCGGGCGAGAGACCGTCGATACTGTCTACATCGGGCTTGTCCATTTGACCTAAAAACATTCTGGCATAGGATGATAGCGATTCGATATACCTGCGCTGGCCCTCGGCATAAAGCGTGTCGAATGCGAGCGATGATTTGCCCGAGCCCGAAAGGCCGGTGAACACAACCAACTTTTCCCTTGGGAATTCAAGGTTTATGTTTTTAAGGTTGTTGGTGCGCGCACCCTTTATTATAATTTTATCGTTTGCCATATTAATCACCTTGTTGGTTAGATTTGTGGATAAGTTGATATATCGCCTTTTCAAGGCTTCCCCCAGGCGGCGCGCTCCTCCGCGGGGCGGCGGTGGTGAGGGGTAGGCGCGTGAGCGCCGTTAATCGAAACTTATTGTTTTTCTATTTTCACGGTTTGTTATTTTTAGTTTACTTAAACGCCACGGTGTCTTTTGTTATATTGGTTTATTTAAACGCCGCGGTGCGGCTACACCTCATCCGTCAGCTACGCTGACACCTTCCCCTCGAGGGGAAGGCTAAAGGGAATGAGCATACCAAACGGAGTTTGATTTCACTGCCGCCGCTCTCTATTTCACTGCGCGGTAGTAAAAGCCGCGGGTGTATTCGCCCTGGGGCGCGGCTTTTTTTGCAATGTTTTTTATAATTTTTTCGCATTCTTCGCGTGTTTCAAAGGTAAAGCGTGCAACCGCGAAATCGGGCGAGCCGAACTCTACTATTCTGTCGGCCACGTAAACGGGGCGGGAATTGTAAAGCTCGGTGAAGCCGTTTCGGCAGGCAAGTGGGAAGTTAACGCCCATTCGGTCGGTTATGTTTGAAACGCCGCTGCATTTTTCGCACCCGTTTCCGTTTTTGTTGGGGCAGTTTCGGCAAAGCATTAGTGGCAGAGCGCCGTAAATAATAAAACCTTTTGGCATAGTATTATCATTTGCGTTGTTACCCTTTAATATGCCGTTTTCGGTTATGTTCTTAATGTCGGCCGCGGTGTTTTCGAACGAAAGAAGTGCGCCACTAAAACCTAAATTTCCCGCCGCTTTTAAACATTCGGCGTTCATAATATTTATTCCAAAATCAGCAATAGGAAACATTCCTACTTCGCGGCAGAGTGCAAGGCTTGCCAAATTGCCGCAAAAGGCGGCTCGCACACCAGCATCTTTTGCCTTTTTAAGCTGCTCTGCAACTTTAGCCTCGGTGCCGAGCATTCCGCGCGGCAGGTCGGCAAACAAAGGCACATCTTTTTTTACATTTTCAAAATCTGCTTCTACGGGCAGAATTATGCCATCTAAAAGCGAAGTATCTTTTGGGATTTGGCTCTCGTTTCGAAAAGCGGCAATAAGCCGCGGTTTTTCGCCACACATAAGTTCTTTACAAGGGGCGGGGGTTGCCGTTTCATCGCTGTTTGGCGCAGGTAACACATTTGCCCTGAAGTTTTTATTTTCGCGCACTGCCGACAACTTTTCAACCGCTTCGCGGCGCATTGCGTTAAGGCGCCCGGGCGGCACGAACAGCCCGCCTTTAACCGATGTTTTTAACGATTTTAAATAATAGGGGCTGCCGCCTAATCGAGAAAATTGCTTGAATGCATCATCGTGTGTTAGGGCTTTGGTTTTGGCTTCCTCTGCCGCTTCGCTTTTAATGGTTACCTCATTCTCGCCGTCTGACAAAATTAACTTCGAGCCGTTTTCATCGGCCGAAAATTCGGCAAAAACGGGAACTGCGGCGCGCTCGGCGCGGTAGATGTTATGAATTGAGTTTTGGGCGGCGGCGCTGATGCGCTCTTCCTCTTCGCTTCTCATTCCGAACATTTCTTTGCAGGGGTTTCCTGTGAAATAGCCGTTTGTAAAGCCGTTTCGTGAGAAAATTTCGCCCAGCAGTTTAAGGTGTTCCGGCGGGACGGTTTCGCCGTCGGCCGCCAAACGGTAGGCGTTTGTTGCCGCCGCAACATATTCGGGGCGTTTCATTCTGCCCTCGATTTTAAGGGATGTTACACCCATTTTTTCAAGTTCTTTAATGTGTTCTAACATATTAAGGTCGCGAAGGCTTAGGTCGTGCCCTGTGCCGCGTTCAACCGAAAAGGGAAGCCTGCAAGGGCCTGCGCAAAGCCCGCGGTTGCCCGAACGGCCACCAAGCAGGCCGCTTAAATAGCACTGCCCCGATAGGCTCATACACAGCGCGCCGTGAACAAAAACCTCAACCTCTAAGCCATATTTTACGGCCTCTTCGCACAGTTTTTTAAGATTTTCCATATCCATTTCGCGCGAGGGAACAACGCGCGAAAAGCCCATTTTATAAAGAACACTAACCGCTTTATAGGAATGAACCGAAAGCTGGGTTGAGGCGTGAAGCGGTACATTTTGAAAACGGCGGCGTATCTCAGAAGTTAACCCTAAATCTTGCAAAATGAATGCATCAATTCCGCTTCTTTCGGCAATTTCTGCCGCCGCCAAAGCAGAAGAAAATTCCCCGCCTTTAACCAAGGTGTTAAGGGTTAAATAAACCTTAACGCCCCTTGTGTGGCAATATTTAATTGTTTCTTCAAGGGTTTGGGTAGAAAAGTTTTGGGCGTTTCGGCGGGCGTTGAAATCGCCAAGGCCTAAATAAATGGCATCGGCACCGCTTCTAACCGCTGCTATGGCGGCATCATAACTTCCTGCAGGGGATAAAACTTCTAACATAGTGTTCTCCTAAAATGTTTTTGGGAAATTGTTTTTTTGTTTCGGGCGATAAACAAATCGCCCATACGATGTAACGATAGCTACCGTGTAATTTGTAGGGGGCGGCGCCCTCGACGCCCCGCAGGGGATTAACGCAATAGACGGGAATAAATTCAAACCGAAAATTTTGGCGGACGGGCAATGCCCGCACCTACAAGGTTGACATTAATGTAATCTTTTATTTAATTCACAAAAACTCCACCCGAAATGGGCGGAGTTTTAATTTAACAAATTATTTTTGTTTTAACTGTATTCCGCCTAAAATGTGGCTGTTATAGAACGACGATTGTTTTTCAAGCTCGGCGTTGAACGCATCGTAGCCTATTGTTTCGGCGATTGTTGGTTTGTCTGAGAACAGGTTGGTGCCAAGGCCTAACCTTTCGCCCTCGATTGTGCAACCAATGGCTGCAAGGGTTGTTGGGTATAAATCGAATGTTCCGAAATCGCGGTTTTTGGTTGATTTCGGGGTTGCTTTCGCGTTAATGAAAATATTGGTTGTTGTGCGTTCATATTCATTTTCCGCGGCCTCGTTATCAATAAGCTTGCTCATGCTTAAATGGTCGCCACTAATAATAATTGTTGTGTTTTCATAAAAAGGCTGTGCCTTTATCCATTCAACAAAATCGGCAACCTTTTTACTTGAGCAGGCCATTGCGTTTTTATAGTTTGCGTATTTTACGCTTTCGGTATCGTTCGGGTCTTCGGGTTCAACAACCTTTGGGCAATCTTCACATACCCAGCCGTAGGGGTAGTGGGTATCTACCGTTAAAACAGTAAAGTTGAAAGGTGATGATGTATCGCTTGCAACCTCGGCTAACTGCTTCTTTGCAAGTTCAAAAAGGATTTTGTCTTCAAATCCCCAGAAATCGTTTTCTTCGGCCACTATTCCTGCTTCCAGAGCATCGTTAAGGTCGTAGATTGTGTAGTTTCCGTGCTGAGAGAAATATTTATCGCGGTTGGCGAATGCTTTGTCAGAGCCAATTAAAAGTGAATTTCGGTAGCCCTGTGTTTCTAAAACCTGGCCGAGTGAATAAGCGCCGGGCAGAAATTCCTTTATATCTTTTCCGTATTTGTTACGCTTTAGGTTGCTCTTTAACGGAATTCCCGAAGTTTGGGCTGTAAGGCCTGCAATAGTCCAGTCGGTTGATGAGTATTGTTTTGCGCCGCCAAGCCCTTCGCCGCTTGAGAAGTTGATGTTGTTTAACGCCAATTGTTCAACCTCGGGCATAACATTAAACAATCCACCATTTTCTTTAGAAAAATAGGTTGTTTCGGTTGATTCCATATAAATATAAACAAGGTTTTGCTTCTTTTCGGGGAAGGTGATGTTTGCGGTTTTTGGGTCAACATAGTTGTCGGCAATGAAGCTTGAGTCTTCTGTTACATTTCTCACAAAGCCTTTAAAATCAAAATATACGGCCGCATAGGTTACACTGCCTGCGAATAGCACAAGGCTTAATATTAACGCTATTAATTTCTTTTTAGGAATTGGGAAGATTTTACAAATTATTTTAGTAAACTTGTTTTCTTTTTTAAACTTGAATTTTTTTGCTCCGAAAACAAAGAATATTAAAATGAATGCCACTGTTAACAAAACGGTTGGTAAGAATGCATCAACCATATACTGCCAAACAAGGTTTGAATCGGTTCCGTCGGTTGGGCCTGTAACAAAATACAGAATTTGGTTTAAATCAATGTTTGATATGTTCTTAATTCCCCAAACCGATGAGAAGAATAATAAAAATGAAAAAAATGCAATAATTGATGTGGCAACCTTTAAAAATGTGCGTTTTTTAGGACCTTTTACAATGGTTTTCTTTTCTGTTTTTTTACCTTTCAAAAAAATCATCCAGCTTTCTTTAAATTAAAACTTTAGCCCTGCTATGCGCTCGGCCATCTCTTTTAGGTCGTTTTCTCCCCAAAATTCAATGTGAATGGTGCCGCCGTTTTGGCCACCTGTTACGGTTATTTTTCTGCCAACCTCGCGGGTTAGGGCAATTTCAACCTCGGTGTAGAATTTATTCTTTTCCTGCGGTTTTGCCTGTGGTGGGGTTTTCCTGGCTGTTTTTTGGCGTTTTGCAAATTCTTCAAGCTCGCGAACGCTGCATCCCGATTTTGCCATTTTTAAAGCCTCGGCGCGGGCGGCTTCTTCGGTTATTGATAAAAGCGCTCTTGCGTGGCCGCCTGTAATGCTGCCTTCTGCCAGCTCATTTAATTCTTGCTCGTTTAAACTTAAAAGCCTTAATGCATTTGCAACCGCAGGGCGTGATTTCCCAACCCTTTCGGCAACGGCTTCCTGTGTCATTCCGAAGTTATCCATAAGCGATTTATAACCCAAGGCTTCTTCAACGGGGTTTAGATCTTCACGCTGAAGGTTTTCTATAAGGGCGAGTTCCATTGCCTCTTCATCGCCCATTTCGCGAATGATTACGGGAACTGTTGTTAGCCCTGCCGCGCGCGATGCTCGCCACCTGCGCTCACCTGCGATTATTTGGTAGCCGCCTGTTACCATCGGGCGAACAAGAAGCGGCTGGATAAGCCCGTGAAGTTTGATGCTTTCGGTAAGTTCTTCGATTGCTTCTTCCTTAAAATATTTTCTTGGCTGGTCGCGATTGGGTTCAATTTCTGATAATCTAACCTCAACCGTTCCGTTATCTGATGCGTTTTCGCTGAAAAGGGAATTTAAACCCTTTCCAAGGCCGCTTTTTTTGGCGCTCATTTTAACACCTCTACCTCTTATTTTCTTTTATTGTTTTTTATAACTTCTGCCGCAAGGTCGTTATACGCGGCGGCTCCTTTTGAGCGTTTATCGTAATACTGCACAGGTTCACCGTATGACGGCGCTTCTGACAACCTTACGCCTCTTGGAATAATCGTTTTATACAGCTTTTTTGGGAAGAATTTTTTAATTTCTTCAACAACCTGCTGGGTTAAATTCAGCCTGCCATCGTACATAGTTAGCAGAACACCCTCAAGCTCGATAGTTGGGTTATAAAGCCTTTTAACCTGCCTAACCGTTGCCATTAACTGCGATAAACCTTCAAGCGCGAAGTATTCACACTGAATGGGAACCAAAAATGTGTCGCACGCGCAAAGGCAGTTAAGAGTTATGTGCCCGAGTGATGGCGGGCAATCTATTAAAATGTAGTCGTATTTATCGGCAAGCGGGGTTACCGCCTTTTTAAGGCAAAACTCGCGTTCTTTTTCAATCTCGGTTATTTCAATCTCGGCGCCAACAAGTTCCATTGACGCAGGAATTACCGAAACATTTTTAAATTTTGTTTCAATAATTGCCTCGGCAGCTTCGCACTGGCCGATAAGCACATTATAAGAAGAATTCTTTAAATCCCTTTTATTTATACCATATCCGCTTGTTGTGTTGCCCTGCGGGTCGATATCGATAAGCAGAACCTTTTTATTTTTAATACCAAGGCCTGCCGCAAGATTAACGGCTGTTGTTGTTTTGCCAACGCCGCCTTTTTGGTTAACTATTGAAATAATTTTACCCATAAAATTTTTCATCCTATTAAAAAGTTAATATATAGCGATAGTATTATAACAATAGAACTGAAAAAAGTAAAGCGGTTTTGGCGTTTTTCTGTTAAAGAATTGTAAATTTTAATTTACTAAATTTCTTGCAAATATGTAATTGATTGGTTAATGTTTCACGTGAAACATTTGAGTGTTCGCGTATGAATTGTTTCACGTGAAACATTTAAAAATGCGGGCGATTCGTGAATCGCCCCTACAATATTAATTATGCAATATTTTGTTTTATTGTTTTGCTTTTGGCTTTGAAACAAGCGCCGCTATTAGTGAAAAGAATATTGCAGCTGCTATTCCACCTGCGGTGGCTGTGAGCCCACCCATAAGCGCGCCGATTAAACCGTGTTCCTTAACCGCTTCTTTTACGCCGCTTGCCAGCGAATACCCAAAACCGGTTAGCGGAACGGTAGCACCTGTACCTGCAAAATCTACAAGAGGTTTATAAACTCCAACCGCAGTTAATATAACACCTGCAACAACATAACCAACTAAAATTCGTGCAGGGGTTAATTTTGTGTAATCAATAAGCACCTGCCCTAAAAAGCAAAGTCCACCGCCAATTAGAAAAGCTTTTATATATTCCATTTTTTCACATCCCCTTTTTTTGCTTTTATTTATTATTTGAAAAATATATTGATATATTCACTAAAAAATAAATTTACCTATTGAAAACGCTGAAAAAATTATTATAATTATAATAGACCAAATTCCCTATATTTTGGAGGATGTTTAAATGAAAAAATCAATATATTGTTTATTATCACTTGTTTTATGCTTTTCTTTATTGCTATGCGGCTGCGGAAAAGACTCAAACCCAACACTTGAAGTTAAATCAGATTATGAAACAATTGAAGATCCGGAGCCGGAAGTGGTTGAACCCGAATTTGCGGTGAACCCATTAACCGGTGAAGAAAATCTTGACCCTTCAAAGGTTTCAACCAAACCTATTGCAATTATGGTTAATAACATAACAACTGCACAAAGGGTTCAAACAGGTATTGGCTCGGCCGATATTGTTTATGAAACCTATGCCGAGGGCGGTATCACAAGGCTCATGGCAGTTTTTAAAGATGTATCAAAAGCGCCTAAGCTCGGCACCATTCGTTCGGCAAGAATTTCTTATGTTGAATTAGCCCAAGGGCACGACGCATTGTATTTCCATGCAGGGTGGGACCCAACATATTGTGCTCCATACATAAAAAATAATAACATTCCTCACTTTGATTTAAACTCGGGCAAAACCGCAAACTACGGCTGGAGAGAGAAAAACGGCCTTTCATCGGAACACACCCTTTACACAAGCGGTGAAAAATTAGCCGAAGGTATTAATGCGTTAGGTTACAGCACAACCACCACACGCACCGAAAATTGGCAGAACTTCGTTTCGGCTGATTCTGCATTCACCCCGGGAGCAGGTGTTGCGAATATTGTTAATGTTCCAATGTCGTCGAGCAATCCAACAAAATTTGTTTACGACACCTCTACAGGAAAATACACAAGAAACATAAAATCGGGCGTTCAAACCGATTATGTAACAGGAAACACAATCCAATTTAAAAACATTCTTGTTTTGTTCACAACCGTAACCACCCTTTCTGATGGTAAGCACGTTAAAGAGGGAATGAGCGGCGGAACAGGATATTACGCAACAAACGGCGGATATATGCCTATTAACTGGCAAAAAGGCGGCCCAACCGACAGCCTTAAAATAACCGCAGCCGATGGAACCGCTGTTCAGTACAATGTGGGTAACAGTTGGGTGTTCTTTGCAAATAATAATATTACTTCAAGCGTAACATTCTCGTAAGATTTATAATAAAATATTTACTGCACGGAGACACTTCGTAAAGAAGTTGTCTCCGTTTTTCTATCTAAAACAGAAAATAACACTTTCGTAATTGTGAGTGTCATAGTGGGTTTTTTACCCAAATTAATAGTTCTTTTCGTTGCAAAAAAGTGATAAATTAAAATTTGCAGCGATATTTTTACCTTGTGGTAAAAGCGATATAAAAGCCTTCGGCTTTTGCGATATTATATTAGTGCCTTTTTCACGCGGTGAAAGCCGTATATCGCATCAAAGATAGTTTTCTCGTGTGAAGCACGAATATAGTTGAGGCAGGTTTTTTCTTTTTTGCTATTATATAATATATTATAATTATATATATAATTTAATTTATATATCAGTTTATATTGATATATAAATTGGGTGTTGAAAAATTGAATGTTTTGTGATAAAATTTATAATGTGTGTAAATTTTGAATTTTTATGTTTTAATATATTTTTTCTTAATTTTTTCAGATAGGAGAAGGTTATGAGTTTTAATTCCTTAACAGAATTATGGGCATCTGCCTGCGAAGAATGCAAAAACCAAATGACAGATGTTAGCTTTAATTCTTGGATACGCGATTTAGTTCCCGTGTCGATTGATTCGGGCGTTTTTACACTTAGCATCTACACCGAATTTAAGCAAGACGTTATTGAAAAAAATTTTTCTCACATTATTGAAGATTGCCTTAAAAAGGTTTCGGGGCTTGATTTAAAGGTTAAAATAATTGTTTCACTGTTAGATGAACCTGTTATTGTTCCAAGCCCTCAGGTTACCTTTAACTATGAACCTCTTGAATCAACCGCGCTTTACACCTTCGATAATTTTGTTGTTGGTTCATCAAACCGTTTCGCCCACGCTGCCAGCATGGCCGTTGCTGAAAACCCTAACGGAATGTATAATCCTCTTTTTATTTACGGCAACTCGGGTGTTGGTAAAACCCACCTTATGCTTGCAATTAAAAACCATATAAATAAAAAGTTCCCGGGTAAGAAGGTTGAATTTATCCGCTGTGAAGAATTCACCAACGCGCTTATTGAATCACTTTCAAACGGAACTATCAGTTTATTTCACCAGAAATTTCGCTCTGTTGACGTTTTACTTGTTGACGATATTCAGTTCATTACAGGTAAAAAATCAACTCAGGAAGAATTTTTCAACACTTTTAACGCACTTTACATGGAAAACAAGCAAATTGTTGTTACATCCGACCGCCCACCAAAAGAAATTTCAACCCTTGATGAGCGAATCAGAAACCGTTTTGAATCGGGTGTTATGGCCGATGTTGAACCGCCCGATTTTGAAACACGTGTTGGAATTATTCATAAAAAATCAAAGGAATTCAACATTGAGCTGCCAGATAACATAACCTACTACATTGCCGAGCAGATTAAAATGAATTCCCGCCAGCTTGAAGGTATTGTTAAAAAAGCCAAGGCATACGTTGATATGCAAAACGGTAAGCCGGTTAACGAAACGGTTATTAAAAACTTTATTAAAGACCTTATTAGCGATGAAAGGGAAGAACCAGTTACTATTGATGAAGTGTTAGATGAAGTTTCGCGCTCTTATGGCGTATCGAAAGAGGATATTCTTTCAAAGCGCAAAACCGGGGAGATTGTTTTTGCCCGCCAGGTTTCAATGTATATCATTCGCGAAATATCACAGCTTCCTTACAAAACAATAGGCAAGATGTTTAATAAAGATCATTCAACCGTTATCTACACCATTGATAAAATAGTTAAAAAGCTTGAACAGAACACCCACCAGAAAAAATTAGTTGACGATATTATTAAAAACCTGCAGCGATAATTTTTTAAAAAAGTTTTCCACATAGTTTTTAATCAGTTTGGACAAGTTATCAACACCTGTATTGATAACTTAAAATCACAAAAAAATTTCAACATTCTTTAAAATCTTTACTAACACTTTATTTTTGATGTTTCTATTGATTTTATTAGAGGTTTGGGGCTTTTCAACATTTTCAACACACCCTACTACTAATGCTATTTATATACATACATTCATAAATGTTTTTTCTGTTTTTTTTTAAAAAAATACGCCACTTAAATTTTTTGAATGTGGAAAAATAAAACTTTAAAAAGGAAGTAAAAAAATAATGAGATTTTACGTTAACAGGCATTTGTTTTCAAATGCGGTATCAAATCTTATGCACGCGGTTTCAACCAGGTCAACCAACCCTGTGCTTGAAGGAATTTACATTAAAAGCGAAGATAATATGCTAAAGCTCATTTCCTACGATTACGAGCTTGGAATGATAACCTATATTGAACCCGAAAGAATAGAAGAACAGGGAGAGACGGTTATTAACGCAAGGCTTTTATCGGAAATGATGAGAAGGGTAAATAGCGACATTATAAGTTTTAATATTAATGAAAAGAATGTTTGCACAGTTGAAAGTAATTCAACCGTTTATGAAATTATGGGAATGCCTGCAAGAGATTTTCCTGAAATGCCAAAATTCGAAAACCAAGATAAAGTTGTTATCCCCTCGGAACAGCTTAAAGATATGGTTAGGCAAACTATTTTCTCGGTGGCGCCCCCTGATGGGCAAAAACCTATTCTTGCGGGTGAAAACTTTGATATAACCGAAACTGCTATAACCGCCGCCGCGATCGACGGCAGCAGAATTTCGGTTCGCCGCGAAAACCTTACAGGCAACGCTCCAATCAATTTCACAGCATCGGCAAAGGCTATTCAAGAGGCTGTGAAACTTATTGGCGAAGATGACGAAACCATTGAAATGATGATTGGAAGAAGATTCTTCTCACTCACCGTTAACGGCTATAACATTATTTCAAGGCTTATGGAAGGCGAGTATGTTGAATACGAGCAGATTTTAAATAATGTTTACACAACTTTTGTTCGCGTTAAAACACGTGATATTTTAGGAATTATCGACAGAATTTCGCTTGTAATCAGCGGGCAGGTTATAACCCCTATTATTTTAGATATTTCTAAAAACAGCATTGTGTTCTCGTGCAAAACGGTGCTTGGCAAGGCGGTTGATGTTTGCGAAGTAGAAACTGACGGTGAGCCACTTAAAATTGGCTTTAACCCTAAATTCTTATACGACGCGCTTAAAGCCACCGAAACAGACGAGGTTATTTTAAAATTCACGAATTCAACAGCCCATGTTGAAATTTCACCTATCGACGGCAATTCATTCACCTATGTTGTTATGCCGATGAGAACAAAGGAAATTGAAGAATGAGAAACATTAAAATAAAAGATGAATTTATAAGGCTTGATTCGCTTCTTAAATTTTCAGGGGTTGCCGAAACAGGCGGCCACGCGAAAATTTTGGTTTTTGACGGCGAGGTTAAAGTGAACGGCAGCGTGTGCGAAATGCGCGGCAAAAAAATATACGAGGGCGACACCGTTGAATGCATGGGTGAAACCCTTAAAATAACACGATGATTATTAATAAAATAACGGTTAAAAATTTCAGGAACATTGAATATGCCGAAATTTTGCCGCATGAGAGTATGAACATTATTTTCGGCCAAAATGCGCAGGGCAAAACCAATATTATTGAGGCAATTTGGATGTTCACGGGGATGAAGAGTTTTCGCGGCGCAAAGCAGGAAGAACTTATAAAAATTAATTGCCCGTTTGCCGAAATAAAGATTGACTTTTTTGAAAATGGAAGAAACCAAACCGCCAGAATAAAATATGGCGAAAAAACAGAAGTTTATTTAAACGAGGTAAAAAAAAGGTCGGCAACTGAACTTATTGGCAACCTAACCGCTGTTATATTTTCACCTGCCGATTTAGAGCTTGTAACGGCAGGGCCCTCGGTTCGGCGAAAGTTTATCGACAGTGCCGTGTGCCAAATATACCCCGGTTACAGTGATGTTCTTAAAAATTACATTAAGGCGCTAAAACAGCGAAACCAAATTTTAAAAGATTTGCGCTTTCACGCAGAGCTTGAAGATTTAATAGAAATTTACGAAGGCGAGCTTGCCGAATACGGCGCAAAGATTATAAAATACCGCAAAAGGTATTTGGAACTGGCAAAATCGAGCATAGAAAATATTTATGCAGGGCTTTCAGGCGGGAAAGAATCGTTAGAGGCCGAGTATGTTTCCTCGGCGGGGGAAACGAAAGAAGAATTTTTAGTTCTTCTTAAAAAACTGAGGTATGAAGACAGTTTAAACTTTGCAACAAGTGTTGGCCCACACCGCGATAACATTGAAATTTTAATAAACGGCCTGCCTGCAAGAAATTATGGCTCGCAGGGGCAAAAAAGGTCGGCCGCGCTAACACTTAAGCTTGCCGAAGCCGAGGTTTTAAAGGTTAAGGCGGGCAAACAGCCTGTGGCACTGCTTGATGATGTTATGAGCGAGCTTGACACATCGCGCCAAGAATATATACTTAACCACATTAAGGGCTGGCAGGTGTTTATAACCTGCTGCGACCCATCGAACATTAAAAATTTACCTGCTGATTTAATTTTTGAAATAAATGGCGGCAAGCTGATAAATTAAAATTTAAACTGAGGCCCATCGAACATTAAAATTTACCTGCTGATTTAATTTTTGAAATAAACGGCGGCAAGCTAATAAATTAAAATTTAAAAGGTGAAAAAAATGTACCTTTACCTTGGCGAAAAAAAGGTTATTAAAGAAGAAGAAATTATAGGCATTTTCGATTTAGAAACAACCTCAATTCAAAAAAATACGCGCAAGTTTTTAAGATATGCCGAAAAGGCAGGCCGAGTTGAAACGGTGAGTTTTGATTTACCAAAATCATTCGTTTTATCGGGCGGCAAAACAAAATGGAAGTTATATTTAACACAGGTTTCAACCTCAACGCTCGAAAAGCGCGCAGATAACATAATGTATTCGTTGAGGCAACACGAAGAATAAAAAATAAAAACCATTTATAAAGGACACTGAAAGAAAAGGTGAAAAGAATGAACGAAACAGTAAAACCCGTGGAACAAAAGTATGATGAATCATCCATACAGGTTCTTGAAGGTCTTGAAGCGGTTCGCAAAAGGCCAGGTATGTATATTGGATCTACGGGTGAGAGGGGACTCCACCATCTTGTTTATGAAATTGTTGATAACTCTATCGACGAAGCCTTGGCAGGATATTGCGACAAAATAACGGTTGACCTGTTAGACGACGGCGTTATAAAGGTTACCGATAACGGCCGCGGTATTCCAGTTGGTATAAACCCGCAAAAGGGTATTCCCACCGTTACTGTTGTTTTCACCATTCTTCACGCGGGCGGTAAGTTCGGCGGCAGCGGTTATAAACTTTCGGGCGGACTTCACGGTGTTGGTGCATCGGTTGTTAATGCGCTCTCATCTTGGCTTGAGGTTACCGTGAAAGACGGCAAACACATTTACCGCCAGCGCTATGAAAAGGGCAACATTAAAACCGAGCTTGAGGTTATTGGCGACACCACTGAAACAGGAACCGAGGTTGTATTCAAGCCCGACCCCGACATTTTCACCGACACAACAAGGTATGATTACGATACTCTTTTAAAAAGGCTTCGTGAGCAGGCATTTTTGAACGCAGGCATTCGCGTTGTTATAACCGATAAGAGAACCGATGCCGACATTGCTGACCGAACCGATGACCTTTATTTCGAAGGCGGCATTAAATCGTATGTTGAGTTTATTTTAGCCGAAAACACTAAAAAAGACCGCATTATTGATGATGTTATTTACCTGAACGCACCGGGCGACAATATCTCGGCCGAGATTGCAATGCTTTGGACTTCGGGGTATGACAGTAAAATAATGTCGTTCGCGAACACCATCCACACGGTTGACGGCGGTACACACGAGCAGGCGTTTAAATCTTCGCTCACCCGCGCCGTTAACAAATACGGGCTTGACAGAAAGTTTTTAAAAGAGGCCGATAAACGCCTTAAAACCGACGATATAACCGAAGGTTTAATTGCGGTTGTAAGCGTTAAATTAACCGATGCGCAGTTTGAAAGCCAAACCAAGGCAAAGCTTGGTAACACCGCGGTTGGAACGGTTGTTAACCGCCTGGTTGCCGATAAACTTTCTGAATATTTTGAAGATAACCCGGCACCTGCTAAAACTATTATTGAAAAGTCGATTGCGTCGTCAAACGCGCGCGAAGCGGCGCAAAAAGCAAGGGATATGCAGCGCAGCAAAAGCCAAATCGGCGGCAAAACCCGCATGCCTGATAAACTTTCCGACTGTATATCTGACGACCCAACAAAAACTGAACTCTTCATTGTCGAGGGTGATTCTGCAGGCGGCTCGGCAGTTGAGGGCAGAAACAGCACCTATCAGGCAATTTTACCGCTTTGGGGTAAGATGCTTAACGTTGAAAAGGCAAGGGTTGATAAGGTTTACGGAAACGATAAGTTAACCCCTGTTGTTATAGCACTGGGAACCGGCATTGCCGAAAACTTTGATATTGAAAAACTGCGTTACGACAAAATTATTATCATGGCCGATGCCGACGTTGACGGTTCGCACATTAGAACACTGCTACTCACATTTTTTTTCCGTTTTATGCCCGAACTTATTGAAACGGGGCACGTATATTTAGCGCAGCCGCCCCTTTTCAGAATTGCAAAGGGCAAGCAAACGTTCGACGTTTTCACCGATGAAGAAAAGGCGCAAAAAATTGCCGAACTTGGCGGAAATGCCGATGTTCAGCGTTATAAAGGTTTGGGTGAAATGAACCCCGACCAGCTTTGGGAAACAACGCTCGACCCTGAGCGCAGAACCCTTTTAAGAGTTAATATTGAAGATGCCGAAAAGGCCGACGAAACCTTTACAATGCTAATGGGTGAAGAGGTTGAGCCAAGGCGAATATTCATTGAAGAAAACGCGGTTTACGCAACCGATTTGGATATTTAAGAGGTGAAAAATAAATGGCAAAACACGAAAATGTAATCTGGCCAAGTGATGATGAAACCACGATTGTTCCGGTTGAGATAGTTGACGAAGTTAGAAACAGTATGCTGCAATACGGTATGTCGGTTTTAGTAGGCCGTGCATTGCCCGACGTGCGCGACGGCTTAAAGCCTGTTCACCGCCGCATACTTTACACAATGTATGAAAACGGGCTAACCCCCGAAAAGGCCTACCGTAAATGTGCCGACACCGTTGGTGCGGTGCTTGGACGTTACCACCCCCATGGCGACGCCAGCGTTTACGATGCAATGGTTAGAATGGCGCAAGATTTTTCACTGCGCTACCCACTGATTGACGGTCACGGTAACTTTGGTAATATCGACGGTTACCCTGCCGCTGCCTACCGTTACACCGAATCGAAAATGAACCGCCTTTCGATTAAAATGCTTGATGATATCGAAAAGGAAACGGTTGATTTTGCCCCCAACTACGACGACCGCTTGAAAGAACCAACCGTTCTTCCCGTTCGTTTTCCGCAGTTGCTTGTTAACGGGTCATCGGGTATTGCTTTTGGTATGGCAACCGAAATTCCGCCGCACAACCTTGGCGAAACTATCGACGCAATGTGCTGCCTTATCGACAACCCCGATGCCGAGCTTGACGAGCTCTGCCGCCATATAAAAGGCCCCGATTTCCCAACCGGCGGCTTAATTATGGGTATGTCGGGCATACGTGCGGCATATGCAACAGGCCGCGGCAAGATAACCCTTCGCGGCAAGGCCGAAATTGAAGAAATAAAGAACGGCAAGTTTAGAATAGTTATAACCGAAATTCCTTATAAGGTTCGCAAAAAGGATCTTGTTAAGAATATTTACGACCTCGCGGCCGATAAACGCATTGAGGGAATCGACGACGTTGTTGACTATTCTTCAAAGCGCGACGGTGGTATTAAAATTATTGTTGAACTAAAGCGCGATGCTAACCCGCAGGTTGTGCTTAACAAATTATATAAGCACACCGCGCTTCAAACCACCTTTGGCGCAATTATGCTTGCCATTGTTAACGGCAAGCCGAGCGTGCTTACACTTAAGCAAATGCTTCAAAACTCAATCGACTTCCAGTGCGAGATTATCGAGCGCAGGATAAAGTTCGATATGAGAAAGGCCGAAGAACGCGCCCACATTTTAGAGGGCTTGAAGATAGCGCTTGACTTTATTGATGAGGTTATAAACATCATCCGTTCGAGCAAAACTATCCCCGAAAGTAAAGAAAAGCTGGCCGAGCGCTTCGGGCTTGATGATATTCAAACCACTGCCATTGTTCAAATGCAACTTGGTAAATTGGCAGGCCTTGAAAAACAGAAAATCGAAGATGAACTTAAAGAAAAGATTGATTTCATCGCCGAATGTAAGAGAATCCTTGCCGACCACGCATTGGTGCTTGATATTGTTAAAACCGATGCACTGAATCTGCGCGACCGCTTTGCCGACGACCGCAGAACCGAAATCTGCCAGGTATCGGGCGAGGTTGACATTGAAGACCTTATCCCGAAAGAGGAGTGCGTGCTCACCAAAACGGTTGGCGGTTACATTAAGCGTATGGCGGCCGATGAATATGATTCACAGCACCGCGGCGGCAGGGGCCTCAAGGGCATAACAATGCGCGAAGATGATTATGTTGAAAACATTTTCACCTGCAATTCGCACGATTATATTATGCTGTTCTCGAATCTCGGTAGACTTTACCGCGTTAAGGCTTATGAAATTCCCGAAGGCAGCCGAACCGCTAAGGGCACAAACCTTATTAATGTTGTGCCGCTTATGCCCGATGAAAAAATCATCAACGTTCTGCCAATGGGCGAAGACCTAACCGAAGAAAGCTACATTTGCATGATAACCCGCAAGGGAACAATTAAGAGAACGGCAACCGAAGCCTTCCGCAATGTTCGCAAAACGGGTATTATTGCAATTAATATTCACGAGGGCGATGAACTTGCCTTTGTTCAAAAAACGAACGGAAACGACAGCCTTATTGTTGGAACCCGTGCCGGTATGGCAATTCACTTTAACGAAACCGAAGCCCGCGAAATGGGACGAACTGCCGCAGGCGTTAGGGCTATTCGCCTAAAAGAGGGCGACGAAGTTGTTGGAATGACAACCTGCACGACGGGCGGCAAGATTATGACCGTTACCGATTCAGGCCTTGGGCGCGTGAGCCCCATAGAGCAGTACCGCATACAATCAAGGGGCGGTAAGGGTATTATGAACTACCGCACCGAAAAGTATGGCTGCCAGGTTGCCGCACTGCTTGAAATTGAAGAAGATGATGATCTTATTATGATTTCATCTGATGGCATAATCATTAGAATTTACACCGCCGAAATTAACACAACATCAAGGCCGGGTAAGGGTGTTAAGATTATGCGAATTGGCGAAGGTTCAAAACTTTTATCGGTTGCGCGCACCCTGCACGACGACGATGAGGTTACCGAACGAATTGAAGACGGCGGATCTGATTCACCTGAAGACGCCGAAACCGAAGCCGAAGCACGCGAAGCTGAAAACACCGAAACTGAAGAATAAACAGAAAAATCACCGCTAATATAGTGGTGATTTTTTTATTTTATAACAATTAATAAAGCCTTGTAGGGGCTTCATGCCCACATCCGCCCGAGCAGATTTGCGGATTTGAAATTTCCTCTGTCTATCACATTAATAACCTAAGGGGCGATGCCCACATCGCCCCTACAATATAACCATTGGTTTTGTTAAAACCGTAAACCACACCTCATCCACCGCTTTGAATCCCCTCGCCACGCTTTGCGCGGCCCTCTCCCCTTTAGGCAAGGGGCGCTATGGTCGCCATTCCACTATAGGGAAAGGCTTTCAAGGCGGCCATTGCCGCCCTACTAATTATTCTTTTTGTTTGTGGTTAAAAGGAATATTCCAAAATAGAAAAGAAGAATAAAAACGAACTTTATCAAAGCGGAATAGTTAAAGTAATTTATGGCAGGTTCTGCAAGTTGTTCGGCCGAAGCTACTGCCCTGAAAGTATCGCCTGTAACCCAAATTATATTGGTTATTATTTGAATAAGGCAACCGATTTTTAAAAGCGCCTGCTTTTTAAAATCTTTTAAGCTGCCTATAAAGCAAAGTATGTTTGCCGCAAGCATTATAGTGGGTATTATTATAGTAAACACCCAACCTACGTTTGCCAATGATAAACTAAAATTCTGAAAGGTTGATGCATACATTTTAATGTTTAAAAAAGCCGCTATAATTGATGTAATGTTTAAATAAATTCCTGTGCCGAATGCTATTGGGAACAGTAACTTTTTAAAAAAGAAGGAATAATTATTCGAAACAATGCGAAGCGCAACCAAAATGGGTGGCAATAACGAAAGGAAAACCCTTGAAGTGCCCGAACTTAAGGCGGCTGAGGATATGTTTGTTGCAAAAATGCATATTGCATAAAGCGCCGCAAAAACCGCAGCGAGAATGTTTTTTGGCTTGCTTGAAAATAAATTGTTGTTCATTCAATCACCTCATAGTGAATAAGTAGGGGTGCTCAAATACTCTTTTATGTATTTCATAATTCACACCATAAAAAAGGATATGCTACCGTTATAGTAGCATATCCCGCCGTTGTTTTCAATAATTAAAAATCTAAATCTTTATCGCGCTCGATAATCTTGCCTGTTTCGGCGTTGATTGTATAGGAATACTCGGTTTTGCCGTGGTCGAAATCAATTTCCCAAACGGGGGTTGTTCCCTCATAGTCGAGTTCAATTTCAATGCGAGTTACCTTTTCTTTTGAAATATTTGCGTTTTTCAGGGCGATGCTCAAGGCTTCGTCTTTAGAAATAACAACGCCCCCGCTGCTGCTTGGTGTGTTTGCCCCCGAGCTTGATTTTTCAGAGCTTGCATTGTTATCTTGATTTTTGTTGTCATCAGAGCCCATAATATCAGAAAGCATATTGTCGGAACTGTTGTTTTCGGAATTTTGATTGCCCGAACCATTGTCGGATTCATTTTGGCTGTCTTGAACCTTACCGTCATCGGCCGAGTATTTGCCCGAATTATCTTCTCCGCAGGCTGTGAGTGTGAACACAAAAATCGCAACTAAAAGAAAAACTAATATTTTTTTCATATCATTACCTCCTTTTTTATTATTGAGGTTTATTGGGGTTATTATTCATTTATTATGTAAGTTTTAAAAAATTGTTTTATGAATCAATTTTAACATAGTAGGAGCGCACCGCCGTACAGCGCAGTGAATAATGAATAATGGAATTTCGGTGTCGGCTAAAGCCGACGAAACAAAAACTATCGACAAGCTCTGCCGAGCGCTTGAGTGCAATGTTGGCGATATAATGCAATATAAAAACTAAGGAAGGTAGCTTTCGCGCAACCTTCCTTTTTTTGCGGGGTTAGCCGCGCTTTAAATTATTATTTAAAATTTTTCGCCTTAAAGCAGTGGGTTATTCACCTGCCGCGCTTAAAACTTTTGGCAGTTGCAATTAACCAAAGTAACGAGCAAGTAAGCCTTCGAATGCCTTGCCGTGGCGAGCTTCGTCGCGTGCCATTTCGTGAACGGTGTCGTGAATAGCATCGAGCCCTAATTCCTTAGCTCTCTTTGCAAGGTCGAACTTACCCTGAGTTGCGCCGTTTTCAGCGTCTACGCGCATTTCAAGGTTCTTCTTGGTTGAATCGGTAACAACTTCGCCCAAAAGTTCAGCAAATTTTGCTGCGTGCTCAGCCTCTTCATAGGCTGCCTTTTCCCAATAAAGGCCAATTTCAGGGTAGCCTTCGCGGTGTGCAACGCGTGCCATTGCAAGGTACATACCAACTTCGGTGCATTCGCCTTCAAAGTTTGCGCGAAGGTCGGCAATAATATCTTCGGGTGCGCCTTCAGCTACGCCAACAATGTGCTCGGCTGCCCAAGTTTTTTCGCCGCCCATAAGGTTGAATTTTTCGCCCGGAACTTTACACTGAGGGCAAGCAAAACCTTCGGGCATATCGCCTTCGTGAACATAACCGCATACAGGACATACATACTTTTTCATTTTCATTTCTCCTCTAATTAAAAATTTTTTATTTATTTTTGCATTCATTGCAGTAACCGTGAATTAAAACTCTTACCGAATCGGCGGTGAAGCCATTTTGTTTCATATCGGGCGGGATTGGCTCGGCAAGATATTCATCGGGGCAAAAATCGAAGATTTTTTCGCACCCTTTACAAAAGAAATGCCCGTGATTTCTTGTTGTTGCATCGAAACGCTCAACCCCATCGAACCCGCTAAAGCCAATTATTTCACCGCTCTTTTTTAGAACATCAAGGTTGCGGTAAACCGTGCCAAGGCTGATGTTTGGAATTTTTAGCCGCGCACGGTCGTATACATCGGCGGCGGTTGGGTGGGTTGCGCCCTCCTTCACCGCTTCTAAAACGGTGTCGCGTTGCTTTGAACCTCTTACCATTTGTTCACCTCCTGATTTGTTAACAGTAATAGTAACGATTACTGTTACTGTAATTATAATAGCAGTTGGGGATTAGTTTGTCAACACTTTTTTGAAAAATTTTTAAAAAATATTTTCGGGGATAAAAACGGCGCGTTGTAGCGCAGTGAATAATGAATAATGAATAGTTTCGGTGTCGGCTAATGCCGACAAACAAAAAAGCAGCAAAGTTTTTCGCTTTAGTGCTTTAAATATATATGTATAATAACCTGTCAATTTAATTAAAATCGGGTGCGTGTGGCGGCGGCAAGCGAAAACCGTTGATTTTTCATCAACGGCGCTTATGCGCCTACCCCTCACCACCGCCGCTTCTCGGCAGAGCCTCCCCCCAGGGGGAAGCCTTTATATATCGCTACGGACGCTCGCTTAGCACTAAGGTGTTGCCCATTCCCCCATAAGCCTTCCCCTTGAGGGGAAGGTGTCGGCGTAGCTGACGGATGAGGTGTAGCCGTGGAACACGGCGTTTAAAACGAGTTATGTGGTAGATGGCGGTGAAGGTGCGTGCGGTGAGGAAGGTGTGCCTGCCTTACAGCGAAAAGAATAATGAATAATGAATAAAATCGGTGTCGGCTAATGCCGACAAATTAAAAACAACGAACAATCACAGCCTCCCGCTGATGAGGGAGGTTTTGCGAAGCAAAAGACGGAGGGAGAGAAAAACTACGACTACCCCTCCGTCTGCGGCGTTGCCGCAGCCACCTCCCCTGACAAGGGAAGGCAAGGATTCGCTCTGCTTCTTTTTCTTCCCCCTGTAGAACCGGGGGTTTATTTCCACGCCTAAAGGCACCAAAACAAAAAAGCACCGAAGCGGAAAACTTCGGTGCTTTAAATATACATATACATATATAATAACTTTTACATTTAATAAAACAGGTTGTGTTTTCGGCCGGGAATTTGTTAGTCATTCTCGGTGCGAATTTTGGTTAATCGTTCTCGGCCCAGAATTCGGTTGTTGCGGCCTCATACGCATCGCTGTCAACCACGTAACTCATTGCGTGGTCGGCCCCCGGGACAACAAGCAGTTTTTTGGGCGATGCGCAGGCTTTGTAATTTTCATAGGTCATTGTTATGGGAACAAAGTCGTCGTCGGTTCCGTGAACGAACATAACGGGGATAGACGTTTCTTTTAAGGCATCAACCGTTGAATAATCGCGCGGGCCAAAATTAATTCTCCTTTTGCAAAGGGAGTTTGCGATTGGCGCGTGAATGCTGTAAAGCAAATGAAGATTATTGCCTGCAACGTGGCGCCAAATAGCATCGGGCGAGGTGAAGCCGCAGTCGGCTATGATTCCGTGAACACGGCTTGGAAGCTCAAACCCCGAGGCCATAAGCACGGTGGAAGCGCCCATTGAAACGCCTGCAAGGTAAATTGGCGCATCACCTTCGATGTTTTCAGTCACCCAGTTAACCCACTCAAAACAGTCGTGCCGTTCAACAAGCCCAAAACCCATATATTCACCGCCGCTGCCACCTTGCCCGCGCTGTTCGGTATAAAGCACCGAGCAGCCGTTTTTTACCCAAAAATCGTGAATCATTCCGAAATCAACATTCCAGGACGAACGCCAGCCGTGCATTGCAACAATAATTCGTTTTGCGTTTTCGGTTTCAAACAGGTGCCCAACAAGCCGCTCGCCTTCGTAGCCTTTGATTTCAATAACCTTGTGGGGTTTGTCGGCAAGGGTTTTGGCCGCCCCTTTTACCGTTTCCATAATTTCGGTGTCAACCGATGAGCCTGCTATTTTTGCGCCGGCCTTTTGAATAATCTTGGGCTGGTTGCGGCTGAGTGCGGTTTCAACCAACAGTTTTGTTGTTGCATAGGCAATTGATGTTGCAACTGCCGCTGTTGTTAGCGTTATTGCGCCTGCAATTAGCACCTTGGTTGATTTTTTCATATTATCGCACTCCTTTAAAAAATATATTGGGGAACGGTTTAGTTTTTTTGGCGCTCCTTTTTACAAACGCCAAAGTAAAAAACACCGTAGCCAATGGCCGAAAGCACCATAACCGCCATGCATACAATAGAAAGTATGTTAACAAGCGTTATGTGCATTTCAACAAAAACAATAAGCGCCATAATAACGGTGTGAAGCACAACCGTGTTTAATTTGCCAAACCACTTGGCGCTGTTAACCTTATCGGTTGCGCGAATGGTCATAAGGCCGCTTACTGCCATAAAAATTTCTCTTAATATAAAAACGCATAGCAGCGCCCACATTATTTTGTAGCGCGATATTAGGCAGATTATCATAGCGCCTTGTGTTACCTTATCGGCAACCGGGTCGATAACCTTGCCGAAGTTCGAAACCATATTAAACCGCCGCGCAATATACCCATCGATAATATCGGTGGCCGCAGAAATAATGATTAATATAACTGCAGCTGTGTATTTTTCTTGGGCGCAGTAGAGCCAAATTATAACGGGAACGAATAAAAGCCTTATAAAACTTAGAATGTTAGGTATTGTTAATATATCGGATTTATTAAAATATTTTGTGATTTTAAACACCTTTATATATTCATCTCCTGTAAATGATAAACCGAAAGCGCGAAAATTATTCGTCTTCTTTTTGGTTTACCTTGTAACAAAGCGCAGTTAAGCTGTCGTTCAAGTGTACGTTTTCAACCGCAACGCTCGGGTATTTAACCGAAATGTCGTAGTGGCTGAAATTCCAAATTCCGCGAATGCCAAGCTTCACCAACTGGTCGCACAGCTTTTCAGCCGCCTCCCTCGGCAGGCAAAGAATGGCGCAATCGGGCGAATATTCTTTGCAAAAATCATCTAATTTTTCGGTGCTTCTAACAGGGCGGCTTCCTATAAGCTGGCCTAAAAGCGATTCCTTTTTATCGAATATGCCTATAAGCTCAAAGCCGCAGGCCTTGAAGTTTATTTGCTCGGCAATGGTGCGGCCTAAGTTACCCGCGCCAATTAAAATCATTTTTTTAGAGCCGTTTACCCCTAAAATGTTGCCAATTTCACCGCGAAGAAGCGCAATGTTATAGCCGTATCCCTCCTGGCCGAAGCCGCCAAAGCAGTTGAAATCCTGCCTTATTTGGCTGGCGGTTATGCCCATTTTGCGAGCAAGCTCGCCCGATGATATCCTAACAACGCCCTTTGACTGAAGCTCGCCCAAAAAGCGGTAATATCGCGGGAGCCGCGCCTTTACGGTGTCTGATACCTTTGACACACTCATAAGTGTTCCCTTCTTTTTACAGGTGCGGCAAACGCTGCCGCACCGTTTTTAAACTATAAATTAAAGACCCTTAACAGTGTCCATTACATAACGGCCGAATTCTTCGCAGGTGCAACCTGTGTCGCGGCCGGTTGTTGCCATTTTTCTTTCGGTGAACATGCAAATGTCAAGCGCTTTTTCAAGGCGATCGGCCTCGGCCTGCTTGCCAATGTGCGATAAAAGCATTACTGCCGCGCGAAGCATTGAGCAAGGATCGGCATATTTATCGCGGCCTTCGGCAACCATTCTGGGAGCAGAACCGTGAATTGCTTCGAACATTGCATATTTTTTACCGATGTTAGCGCTGCCTGCAGTGCCAACGCCGCCCTGAAATTCAGCAGCTTCGTCGGTAATAATATCGCCATAGAGGTTCGGAAGAACGAATACCTTGAAATCTCTGCGGCGCTTTTCGTCGATAAGCTTTGCGGTGGTAATGTCAACATACCAGTCGTCGGTGATAATGTCGGGGTATTCTTTGCCGATTTCTTGGCAGATTTTAAGGAATTTACCATCGGTAGTTTTAACGATGTTTGCCTTGGTGATGATTGAAACGCGCTCTTTCTTGTTCTTTTTAGCATATTCGTATGCAAGGCGGGCAATTCGCTCGCAGCCTTCGGTTGTGGTAACGGTGAAGTCCATAGCCAAATCATCGGTTACATTAACGCCGTTTGAACCAACGGCATAGCTGCCTTCGGTGTTCTCACGGAAGAAGGTCCAGTCGATTCCCTTTTCGGGAACTCTAACAGGGCGAAGGTTGCAGAAAAGGTCAAGTTCCTTTCTCATTGCAACGTTAGCGCTTTCAATGTTGGGCCATGGGTCGCCAGCTCTTGGTGTGGTTGTGGGGCCCTTTAAAATAACGTGGCACTTTTTAAGTTCATCCATAACATCATCGGGGATAGCTTTACCTGCCGCAACGCGGTTTTCGATTGTAAGGCCATCGATGTTTCTAAATTCAATTTTGCCCGATGCTACATCATCTGCGAGTAAGAATTTTAAAACTGTTGCGGCTTCGTTTGTAATAACGGGGCCAATGCCGTCGCCTCCGCAAACGCCAACAATGATTTTATCAAGCGCTTCGTAGTTAACGAATTCCTTGTCGGCTTTAATGCGCTCGGCCCTTGCCTGCTGCTCGCGAACGAGTTTTTCAAAATGTGCAACTGCATTTTTAATGTTCTGTTCTGTCATAATAATAAATTCTCCTTTATATAGTCTTTATGAATTTTTACCTGTGTAGCTTAAAAGTCCACCGTCGAGAACGATGTCAACACTTCTGCCCGAAAGGAACGGGATAAGTGTGTAAGTGTCGCCAGTTGTTTCGTTAATCATTTCGACCTCGGCGCCCTCGGTTATCTGCTTTCTAATGTTGGGGAACTTTAGGTTATCGCCCTGGGTGATTTTATCGTAATCGGCAGGGTTTTTAAATGTTAGCGGAACAATGCCTGCGTTGATAAGGTTAGCCGCGTGAATTCTTGCGAAGCTCTTAACAACAACAGCCTTAATGCCAAGGTAAAGCGGAACAAGCGCTGCGTGCTCGCGGCTTGAGCCTTGGCCGTAGTTTTCGCCGCCGATGATAATGCCCTTGCCTGCCTTTTTGCAGTTTTCGGGGAACTGCTCATCGCAACGGGTGAAGCAGTATTCTGATAATTTTGGAATGTTTGAACGGTAGGGGAGAATTTTTGCGCCTGCAGGCATAATATGGTCGGTTGTGATATTATCGCCAACCTTTAAAATGGCAGGAGCTTCTATTTGCTCTTCTAATTCTTCGGTTTTTGGGAAGGGCTTAATGTTGGGCCCGCGAAGAATTTCTATATCTTTCGCATCGGCCTCAGCGGCGGGTGCGTCAACAAGGTTATCGTTTATAAGGAAACTATCGGGCAACTTAATATCGCTGAAATCAAGATCCATTTCAGTGGCATCGGTGAGCACGCCTGTGAGCGCTGAAACGGCTGCGGTTTCGGGGCTTACAAGGTAAATGCCTGCGTCTGCCGTGCCTGAACGGCCTTCGAAGTTGCGGTTGAATGTGCGAAGTGAGATACCTGCAGAATTAGGCGATTGACCCATACCAATGCAAGGCCCGCAAGCGCATTCAAGAATACGCGCGCCCGATGCAATAAGGTCAGACAGCGCGCCGCAGTCAGCCAGCATATTGAAAACCTGCTTAGAGCCTGGGGCAATACCAACCGACACATTGGGGTTCACGGTTTTGCCCTTTAAGATTTTAGCAACCTTAAGCATATCAAGGAGTGAAGAGTTGGTGCAGCTGCCTATAAGCACCTGGTCAACCTTAATTTCGCCAATTTCAGAAACCTTTTTAACGTTATCGGGCATGTGGGGCATTGCTGCCAAAGGTTCAAGTGCCGATAAGTCGATTTCGATTTCTTTATCGTAAACAGCGTCGGCGTCGCTTGAAAGGGCGGTGAAATCGCCGCCTCTGCTTTGGGCCATCAAGAACTGCTCGGTGATTTCATCAGCCGGGAAGATTGATGTGGTAGCGCCAAGCTCTGCACCCATGTTAGTGATGGTTGCGCGCTCGGGAACCGATAAGGTTTTAACGCCCTCGCCTGCGTATTCAACAATATAGCCAACGCCGCCCTTTACAGACAGAACCCTTAAAACTTCAAGAATAACATCCTTCGCGGCAACGCCTGTGCGGAGTTTACCCTTTAAATTAACCCTAATCATTCCGGGCATGGGTATGTAGTATGCGCCGCCGCCCATTGCAACGGCAACGTCCATTCCGCCGGCACCAATTGCAAGCATGCCAATGCCGCCACCTGTTGGAGTGTGTGAATCAGATCCGATAAGGGTTTTGCCGGGGATGCCGAACCTTTCAAGGTGAATCTGGTGGCAGATGCCGTTACCAGGGTGTGAATAATAAATGCCGTGCTTTTTGCAAATTGACTGAATGAAACGGTGGTCGTCGGCATTTTCGAAACCTGTTTGAAGTGTGTTATGGTCGATATACGCAACCGACTTTTCGGTTTTAACCCTGTCAACCCCCATAGCCTCGAATTCAAGGTATGCCATGGTTCCTGTTGCGTCTTGTGTTAAGGTTTGATCGATCTTAAGTCCTATCATCGAGCCTTTTTCCATAACGCCGTCAACAAGGTGAGCTTTAATGATTTTTTGAGCAATTGTAAGTCCCATAATTTATCTCCTTAAACTTATATTGCGCGCGGTGTAAACGTAAATCACGCGGCAGAAATTTTAAGTGCCGCAAAAAAACCGCACATATATGTCTATTATCCTACAAAACGGCCTGATTGTCAATTTATTATCAAACATTTTTTATGGAATAAAGCAGTTTTTTTGAAAAATTTTTCTGCCTGTATGCTGTTTAGAGCCGCCGTGCGGTAACACCCCCAACAGGCTTTGAATAAAATGGAATGAAAGAATATTAAAAAATCACAGAAGGTGTTAACAAATGAATAGGCCAAAAAGCCTTGCCGATATGCGCCCGGGCGAGAGCGCCGTTGTTCGGCGGCTGTGTTGTAGGGGCGGAATGCGGCGTAGGCTGCTTGATTTGGGGCTTGCCGAAAACACTGCTGTTTCCTGCGTTGCTGAAAGCCCGTTTGGCAGCCCAAAGGCGTTTTTAATTCGCGGTGCGGTGATAGCGCTGCGGCGGGAAGACTGCGCCGAGGTTTTAATAAAAAATTAAAGGGGAGCGCTTTATGAAATTTTTTAAAAAAACTAAACCAAAATTGGCGCAAAACCGAAAAGCGAACGAAACGGTGGTTGCCCTTGCGGGCAACCCCAATGTTGGCAAAAGCACGGTGTTTAACGCGCTAACAGGGCTTAAACAGCACACAGGCAACTGGGCGGGCAAAACGGTTGCAAATGCGGTGGGTGTTTGCAAAAACGGCGAAAAGGAATATATGCTTTTCGACATCCCCGGTACATATTCGCTAAATGCCCGCTCGGCCGAAGAAGAGGTTGCGCGCGATTTTATTTGTTTCGGCGGGCACGGTGCAGTTATAATCGTTTGCGATGCAACCTGCCTTGAGCGAAATTTAAACCTTGTTTTGCAAACGCTTGAGGTTACAAGACGCGCCGTTGTTTGCGTTAATTTGTTAGACGAAGCCGAGCGCCACGGCATAAAAATAGATTTATGCGCGCTCGAGTGCCGCCTCGGAGTTCCCGTTGTTGGAACATCGGCGCAGAAAAAGCAGAATTTGAATGCGCTTTTAGAAGCGGTAGATTTGGTTTTGGCGCGCGAGGGCGAACAAACAGTGTATTCGGTTAAATACCCGCGCCCGATTGAAAAGGCATTAGAAGCGGTGGAGCCTTCGCTTGAAAATATTAACCTAAAGGGGCTTAACAGCCGCTGGGTTTCGCTTAAACTGCTTGAAAACGATGCCGCGCTCACCCAAAAAATCGAAGATTATTTGGGGTTTAAATTAAGTGAAATGCCGCGCGTTACAGCGGCGCTGAACTGCGCGCGCGAGGTGCTTGCATTTTACAGCCTAACCGAGGAATCGTTTAAAGATTTAGTGTCATCAGCGCTTGTTTTCGCCGCCGAAAACCTTTGCCACGGCGTTGTGAGTGAAGACGGCGAAAAGCCCTCGCTCGACCGAAAATTAGATAAAATCTTCACAAGCCGCCTGTTTGGCTACCCCGTTATGATTTTGCTGTTAATCTTTATTTTTTGGCTCACCATCAGCGGCGCAAACTACCCATCGCGCGCGCTTTCGGCGGCGTTTTTATGGGGCGAAGAACGGTTTAACAGTTTGTTTTTATACTTTTCCGCACCCGAGTGGCTTCGCGGCGCGGTGATAGACGGCGTTTACAGGGTGCTAACCTCGGTTATTGCGGTTATGTTGCCGCCAATGGCAATATTTTTCCCGCTATTCACATTGCTTGAAGATGCGGGGTATTTGCCGCGCGTTGCCTTTAACCTCGATAAACCCTTTAAAAACGCAGGCGCTTGCGGCAAACAGGCGCTAACAATGTGCATGGGGTTCGGCTGCAACGCTGTTGGGGTTGAGGGCTGCCGAATAATTGATTCCCCGCGCGAGCGATTGCTTGCCACGCTTACAAACAGCCTTGTTCCCTGCAACGGCAGGTTCGGGCCTTTAATTACGGTTTTAAGTTTGTTTTGCGCCGCGGCATCGGGCGCGGCATCGGGCGCGGTTGCGGCGCTAATGCTAACCGCCGCCATTGTTTTCAGCGTTGCCGTAACACTAACAGTTACAAAAATATTATCAAAAACGCTGTTGCGTGGGGTGCCTTCCTCGTTCGCGCTTGAATTGCCGCCCTACCGAAAGCCGCAAGTAGCACAGGTTTTGGTGCGCTCGATTTTAGACAGAACGCTCTTTGTTTTGGGGCGCGCGGCATCGGTTGCGGCGCCCGCGGGGCTTGTTATTTGGCTTATGGCAAACGTGCAGGTGGGCGGGGCGAGCCTGTTATCGCACGCATCGGAGTTTTTAGACCCGTTTGCGCAGCTTCTGGGGCTGGATGGCGTGATTTTAATCGCCTTTATCCTCGGCTTCCCCGCGAATGAAATTGTGCTCCCCATAATAGTTATGGGCTATTCGGCAGGCGGCACATTGGCAGAGGTTGCGGGAATTCATCAAATGCGCGAACTGTTTGCAAGCCACGGCTGGACACCTGCAACGGCCATAAGCGTTGCGCTGTTTATGTTAATGCACTGGCCCTGCTCCACAACGCTTTTGACAATTAAAAAAGAAACAGGCAGCCTTAAATGGGCCGCCCTTGCCGCCATTATCCCAACCCTTGCAGGAATAGTTTGCTGCATAGTGTTTAATTTTATTGTTAGGTGCATCGGCGCGGTGTGATGCACTGTTTCACAGCGCAGTGAATAATGAATAATGAATAGTTCGGTGTCGGCCACGGCCGACGAATTTAAAACATTTCGCTAACCTGTTGCAATTTTGCGGCTTGAGGCAGTGCCGCGCCTTGCCCGCCCGCAAATTTTCCTGCACCTTGCGGCAGTGCTCGCTCCCTTTAGCCTTCCCCTTGAGGGGAAGGTGGCGGCGTAAGCCGACGGATGAGGTGTAGCCACCTTGCGGCGTTAAAAAGTTGGAGAGATAATGCAAAACTTTCACTACCCCTCAGCCGCTAAGCGCTGTCCAGCTCCCCTGACAAGGGGAGCCGAGCGGGCGACCACAGGTGCGCCCCTACGGTGTAGCCGATAGCCGCCGC
>JAZNGF010000042.1:0-24226 GCA_045576295.1 Acutalibacteraceae bacterium
CGGCGCGGATACCATCAAAGGTACCGCCATAAAGATTCACGTTATGTGATTCCAAAGTGAGGTAGGAGTCCGTATTGAGACCGAAGGCCTGTTCGTCACCGTTTTTCACCGTGAAGGTGCCACCGTAGATATCCAGACAACCACCATAATAGGACACGGCGCTGGCGTCGTAGCCGAAGAAGGTACCGCTGTTAATGACGGCATGACCGTTGGCGGTAAAGACCGAATAGCCATGCACACTGTCAAAGGAGTGATTGGTGGGATCAAAGGTAATGCTTCCGCCGATCTCCAGTTCACCGTTGTTATAGATAATGGCGCTGGGATAGCCGCGGGCGTTCATGCTCACGTTCAGCGAGCCCGTGCCGCCAACAGTCAGGCTGCCGCGGTTATCGATAAAGCTGTAGAGCAGGTAGTCCACATAGGGCACGCGGATATTGATGTCGGTGTTAATGGTCAAATACTTTGTTGCATTTGCGGGGATCGTAATGGCGCAGCGGCCTGCCTTGAAATCCTTCTCCTTTTCCAGGGTGTAGAAGTCTTGATAGGAACCGTGATCAAAGCTGTTGACCAAAATACCCTGAACCGTAGGATGCTCCAGTGCATACTTCAACTCTTCATAGCTGCTGCAGACCACAGGATTGCTGATGGTGCCCGTGCCTGCGGGGATGCTTTTATGGAATACGGCAACCAAAACCACACTTTCACTTGCATAAAATCCAACGCTTTTCGCTTTGGAAAAGCACTCGCCCGTCTCGCTTCCAATTCGCCATTCCACAAACTCGTAGCCCTCATCCGGCAGGGCGGTAATTCCTACCTCTGCTCCGTTGGGGACTTCAAAAGAGTATCCGATATAGGAATAATCCGATATCTCCGATCCCGTTTCCAGCTTGACCTTGCCACCACTGTAAGGCTCATCCAAGGAAGCATTATAGGAATCTACGCCAATGAAAAAACCTCTTCGGGGACTTTCACTACTTGTGCTGTTACGGTAGCCGCTGCCAAAGGCTATGACCTCAAAAAACCAGCCTTCCTGCGGCTCAAGATCCGCAAGAGAGACAAAGGTCTCTTTCACATTGCTCCTCACGTGCATACTGCCTTCAACGGGATCGCTGATGTAAACGTTATAATATTCCGCGCCGGGTACGGCATCCCAGGAAGCAAACAGTCCGTTCCAATGAGGGTTGCCCGGAGCTGCCAATTTGCTGTAGGGGCTATCATAATACATCAGCATACTTTGATAGGGATGATCGGCGCCGCTTCCGTTTGCAGTCACTTCGATTCGGTAGTCGCCGTTATTCAGCCGTTCCCCATCCATCGCTTCGATCAATGCGCAGGATTGGTTGTTTTTATCTATGGTGATGCTTTTATACACGTGGTTGCCGGGATGCTGACAAATATCGACCCTATAGCTTGTGGCATCGTCAAATTTATCCCAAAGCAGCGTTCCGTTTGCCAAAAGTTTAAGGTTCATGGCACCGGGTTGATCAACGGGAACGATATTTCTGGAGCCGCCACCTTTTCGGGGACTTTCGCTGACTTCGCTGTTCCGATAGCCGCCGGCAAAGGCAGCAACCTCAAAATACCACCCGTCCTGCGGCGAAAAATCGGAAAGATCCACAGAGGTTTCCGTAACGTTGGATCTTACGCTCAACTCGCCGACGGTGGTGTTGCATACGTAAACGTTATACCGTGTGGCATTCGTCACTGCATCCCATTCGGCCACGTCTCCGTTCCAACGTAGATTCGCGGGAGACTGCAATTTTTCGTATGGGCTGTCGTAATAGATGATCAGTGTGCCGGATTTGTACTCGGCGTTTGCACCGGATACATGCAGTTCCACTCTGTAATCACCGTTATCAAAGGTCCGGTCATCCAATTCTGCGTACAGCGCGTAGGACGTGGTATCAGCGCCGACGCTCTCAGTCATTAAAACAGAATTGCCGGGATGCACACAAACGTCGATTCGGTAACCCGTTGCACCTGTAACCGGATCCCAAAGCAGTTTTCCGGTGCCATCCGTCCGTAAATTGATTCCGCCGCCTGTTTCCACCGGAGTGATGGTTCTTGCCATTGCCGTTACAGGCATCAGGCTTAGTAGCATCACCACTGCCAGCAACATACTGACAATTTGTTTTATTCCTTTATGCTTCATTGCTTCTTCCTCCTTTGGGGAATTTTGCAGTTTGCAGGCTGTTTAATAACAAAAATCAGTTAATGGTTGCAAGCTCATAACTCATTGACTGAATTAAATTTTTATGTTATTATATTTAAAAAGTTTAACAGCCTTAAAATTATAATTTTTCAATTATAATTTTATTGGTGAATATCACAAATGTCGCCACACTTTGCGCGGAAAAAGTGTGGGATAACTATGCTTATTTTAAATAAGTGTGGGAAAAAGTGTGGGTAGCTTTTTAAAGGGTTAAATAAATAGTAGAGTGAGAAGATATATGAAAAAACGTTTAGTTGGGCTTATAATTTGTATAAGTTTAGCCTTAGGGCTATCTGGTTGTAATACACTCGGTGAAAAGAGCGCAAGCCTTTCAATAATTTACGGCGCAACGGCAGTTATTTCTTTGCTTATATTAATTGGTTATTGCTGCTTTGCGCGCAAAAAGAATGTTTGGTTTGTTTTGCTGTTTTCTTCTGTGCTTGTTGTAAATATAGGGTACACATTTTTATCGGTATCGACGGGCTTGGAAATGGCGCTGCTTGCCAACCGCATTTCCTACCTTGGGTCGGTACTTTTGCCAATGTCAATGCTGATGATTATACTTAATGTTACAGCAACCGAGCATAAAAAATGGTTAACAGCAGCGCTTTTAGTTTTAAGTGTTATTGTGTTCCTTATTGCGGCAAGCCCCGGCATTTTACCTATTTACTACAAAGAAGTTTCTTTTGCTGTAATTAACGGTGTTTCAACGCTTGTTAAGGTTTATGGGCCGTTGCACCCAATGTATTTGGTATACCTTGTTGGCTATTTTGCGGCTATGGTGGCTGTTATTATACGCGCTTCTGTTAAAAAAACTATCGGCACAACAGCGCACGCCGTTATTCTTGCAACTGCGGTGCTTGTTAACATTGGTGTTTGGTTTATAGAACAGTTATGTAATATTGATTTTGAATTCCTTTCGGTATCTTACATTATCAGCGAACTGTTCCTGCTTGGTGTGCATCTTGTTGTGAGTGAAAATCAACGCCTTAAACATCTTGTTAAAGAAAAGGAAGACGCACTTAAAGAAAGTGCAGCAACCGCCAAAAAGCAAAGTAGAAATTCAAATGTGTCGCCCGATATGATAGAATTTTTTGCTGAGGGTGTTGGGCGCTTAACACCAACCGAACGCACTATTTTTGAATCTTATATTACAGGCGCCGCCACAAAAGAAATTATGAGCGAGCTTAATATAAAAGAAAACACCTTAAAGTTCCATAATAAAAACATTTACGGAAAACTCGGCGTTTCTTCACGTAAACAACTTATCGAAGTTTACACTTCAATTAAATCAGATAAAGAATAATAAAAAACAGCCAACCTAGTGGCTGTTTTTTATATATAATTGATTTAAATGGCGGCTTCTGTTATAGTGTTAAGTAGTGAATTGTTTTATGGGAGGGCGCTATGGAAGTAAGGCCTGATTATTATGATAACTTTGAGTGCATAGCGGGCAAGTGCGCTCACAACTGCTGCATTGGATGGGAAATAGATATCGACAGCCGCACCCTTAAAAAATACAAAAGCGAATCGGGTGGTTTAAGAGAAAAACTGCAAAAAAACATCGCTTTAGAGCCTTGCGCGCATTTTATACTGGCGGAAAACGAGCGTTGCCCGTTTTTGAATAAGCAAAACCTTTGCGAGCTTATTTTACTTAGGGGCGAAGATATGCTTTGCCAAATTTGCACCGATCACCCGCGCTTTTATAACGAAGTTTACGGAATAACCGAAAAGGGTATAGGCCTTTGCTGCGAAGAGGCGGCAAGAATTATACTAACAAATAAAACCCCAGTTAAACTTATAGCAGATGATGGGAAAGTTCCGCAGAACGATTTTTTTAATGAAAGAAACGAGATTTTTAATATTTTGCAAAACCGAGAAATGCCTTTAAAAACCAGAATAGCCGCTATTTTAGAGCGTGCAAACGTTTTGTTGCCAATAAATGAAATTGACTGGGTAAAAATTTACAAAAGCCTTGAAAGATTAGACCCAGAATGGGATAAATATCTCGATTCGGTCGCTTGCATCAGTGATGACATTCCCGAAGAATTAGAAATATCTTGCGAACAATTAATTCACTATTTTATTTACAGGCACTTAAGCGGCGCTGTGGAGGATTTTCTGTTTGGCGAGCGTGTTCAATTTGCAGTTTTGTCTTGCTATGTTATCGCAAGCCTTAATAAAACTAAGTCAGCCGAAGAATTTTTAGAAATTGCAAGAACGTATTCTTCAGAAATTGAATATTCAGATGAAAATATAGATGTTTTACTTGAAACATTGCAGGAATATAATAAGAACAACGATAAATAAAGTTAAGCAATTGATAATCGTGTTTTAAAAACAACCCCCGCTAAAACCTTTTTAGGCTTTAGGGGGGTGTTTTTCGTTAAAGTAAAATTATAAGTTATCAATTAAAACCTCTTGTATCTTTTCGGGGGTTAGCTCGTGCGGGAGGATGCCGTTTTTTATGCAAAGTGCGGCGGCGGTGCCTGCGGCTTCGCCTAATGCAAAGCAAATCGGCATAACCCTAAAGCTTGAATGCGCAATATGCGTTCCCGAAATGTTGCGCCCTGCAAGCAGTAAACCCTTGATTTTCTCGGGAACAAGGCAGCCGTAGGGGATAGTGTAGCCGTTTGGCTGGCTGAATTTATGCTGTACGCCTGTTTCATCAAGCCCTGAACCCGTTAGGTTGTGAACATCAAAATTAAAATGTGCGCCGCGCACAACCCAGTCGGGGAATTGGCACGCTTCTAAAATATCTTGTTCTGTTAAGGTGTATTTGCCCTTGAAATGCCGCGTTTCTCTAATGCCAATGAGCGACGCAGAGCTTAACAGATAACAGTTTTCATACCCAGGGGCATATTCCCTTAAAAATTTAACTATTGCCTTCATCTGCTTGCGGCAGGTGATTTCAGCGCGGGTTAAATCTTCGCTGCGGGTGCCGTTAATATCTGTGCAGTTTGTCATATTGCAGGTAACTACACCGGGCGTTGGCGAGGGGTAGAGCAAAACGTGCCCTGCAGGGTGGGGCAGCAACTCTTTTGCAAGGGCTTGTAGCTCGCCTTTTTCGGTTGGCACAAGAGTTTCAAAAGAATAGGGCGTAACAGCGCGGCTTGTGTCAACCCCACCCACCTTAAACATAAGGGTTGCGGGCTGCATTTTGTTATCGTTCTCGCGCCCGAGTGTAAATTCGGCGCCGGCCAAATATGCCGCGTCGCCGTCGCCTGTGCAGTCGATAAGCACTCGGCACGTGAATATATTTTCACCCGATTTGCCCAAAACCTTAACGCCGGTAACGGTGCCGTTTTCTAAACTAACGCCCGTTACAAGCGAATATAAAAGAATTTGTGCACCTGCTTCTTCAAGCATTTCGTAGTAGGTAAGCTTCAAAGTTTCGGGTTCGATGAATATTGTGGGCTCGTTTACTAAATCGTTATTATCGGCGGCGCGCTGCATCATTTCGAAATAAAGCGCGCTGTCGGCTCTGCCTGTGAAATGGCTCATAAGCCCTGTTGTGGATGCCCCGCCAACGCAGCCCTGCCATTCTATAAGCAGGGTTTTAGCGCCCATTCTTGCCGAGCTTACTGCGGCGGCAATGCCTGCAGGGCCCGAGCCTGCAACAATTACATCGTAATGTTTATTCATCATTGTTAGGCTTTATCTCCCAATAGTATTTGCGGCGGCATTCGGGGAAATCTTCCAAAACACCGTGCTCAGGGTCGTAAAACACGCCCTTAAAATAAAGCGACCAATGCCAGCACCTTGGCGTTTCAAGGCTTAAGATGCAAACATCGGGAAGCTGCGATTTGCTTTTAACCTGTATGCGCTCGCGATTATAACCAATGCCGAGCATATCGAGCGCGTGAAACATATCTTTAAGGGTTGTTTCGCGTGTGTTGCCGAGCATTTCGCATACTTCACTCTGCGTTTTGCCGCAAAGCATTGCTATTACTGCCTGGCCGCACTGAAGCGGCGTTGCTTCGCGCATATATTTAACTGATTTAACAAGTGGCATAATGTCCCCCTAAACAACAGGTGTTACGCGTTTTTTTGAATTTCGCCAGCTTTTTGAAGCGCAAATTTTGAAATCGACGGGCCAACAAGCTCGTAAATTAGCGTTGCGCACAAAACAACCGCGCGAATTTTATCGGCATATTGCGGAAGGTTTTGCTGCGCCAAAAATGATAGACCTATTGCAACGCCTGCCTGCGGCAAAAGTGCAGGGCCTATGTATTTTCTAACATTTTTGTCGGCCTTCATAACCGCGGCTCCCAGGTATGCGCCAAGCCATTTTCCTGCCGAGCGCACTAATATGTATATAACGCCGATTAGCCCAACGGTTGGCAAAACGCTAAGCTTTAGGTCGGCGCCCGAAATTACAAAAAACATGCAGTATATTGGAGGCACAAATGTATCCACCGAATCGTAAATATCGGCAGATTTTTTTGATAAATTAGTGTATGCCGCGCTTAACATCATGCAAAGTAAAAGCGCCGAAAGGCCGAGTATCTCGGCAATGGCGGCACCAAGCAGAATAAAGCAAATAGTTGCTGTAAGGCGCATACCCTTTGTTTTGAAAAGGCTTAAAACGGCGGTGTAGATAATGCCAAGCCCAAACCCTGCTGCAAGGCTGATAACTATTTCTAAAATGGGCATTAAAAATGCCGAAGATACCGAAAGGTGCGTTCCTGCCGCAAGCGAGCCTGCCACTGCCGAGGCAATGCCAAAGGCAATAAGCGCTGTGGCATCATCGATTGCTACAACCGATAAAAGCGTTTCGGTAACGGGGCCGCGCGCCTTATACTGCTTAATAACCATAATAGTTGCCGCAGGCGCTGTGGCGGCGGCAATAGCGCCAAGGCATAAGCTCAGCGGCAGCCCTGCGCCCGAAACAGTGAGCGCGGCCGCTACAAGTGCAACGGCGCCTAATGATTCAAAGCAAGCAATAACTATAGGGAGCGCTCCAACACGCTTAAAATAGCTTATTTTAAATTCGCCGCCTATAGTGAAGGCTATGAACGCCAGCGCAATGTCTGATGCGGTGCTAAGGCCTTCAAGCCCTTCGGCGCTTATTAGCCCTAAAACCGAGGGGCCGATTAAAAGCCCGATTACCAAATATCCGGTAACATCGGGCATTTTTAAAAATTTAATTAAATACGATCCCGCAAGCCCTGCCAAAAGCAGAACCGAGATTTCGAGTAAAAGATTTCCTGATAACATATAACTCTGCTCTTTTTCTTTAAAATTTTAAACTTTATTTTGCAATTCCTTCGGCGCGGCCAACGGGCAGTGTGAAGGCAATTCCCTGATACGGCTTGCCAAGGTCAACAAACTGCTTGATTGTATCGAAAACCATATCTTCCATATCATCTTCAATAATGGTGAACATTAGTTGGTTTTCTTCGCGCGCAGGGTCTAAAACTGCGCGAAGACTGCCCAAAAACGAGCCTGCCGCGTAATTATCAAGTGCCGAGGCTGCACCCTTGCAATCAATAATTGTTGCGCCGTGAACGCCGTTGCGCTCTAAACGCTCAATAATAGGAATCATTTTTTCAACGCATTGTAAAACTAAAACTACTGCTTTCATAAAATCACCAAGCCTTATAAATTTCTTGAAAATTATATCACGCCTAAAAATTCAAGTCAACCGCGCGGCGCTATATTTTAGTGGTTTTTTGGGGTTTATCTTCTTGCCAAAAGGGCGCGGGGTTGCTATAATATAGTGGTTAATAAAATTAAAGGTGGTGTGTGCTGTGCTAATATCGTTAAGCAGTGTTTCAAAAAGTTTTGGCGAGGAAGAACTTTTTTCGGGGGTAGATCTATCGGTTGAAAAATACGATATAATAGGCCTTGTTGGCGCTAACGGCACAGGAAAAACCACTCTGTTTAAAATTATAACGGGTGAACTCGAGCCCGATTCAGGCCACATTTCGCACATACCCGGGCTTAAAATAGGTTATTTACAGCAGCACGTGTGCGAGGCTTCAACCAAAACCGCCTATGAAGAGGCACTAACCGTTTTTGGCGATTTAATAAGCCTTGAAAAACAGCTTGCAGATATTAATAGCCAGCTTGAAACCGTAACGTCAAGCAAGCTTATTGAACAGCGGCACATAATTGAAGAGCGTTTTCAGGCACTTGGGGGCTTAACCTTCGCCGCGAGAACACGTTCGGCGTTAACAGGGCTTGGCTTTTCGGCCGAGGAACAGGCGTTGCCAACTTCGGCGCTCTCGGGTGGGCAACGCTCAAAAATCGGGCTTTGCAAGCTGCTTTTATCAGAACCCGATTTAATGCTTTTAGACGAGCCCACAAACCATCTTGATATTGCTTCGATTGAATGGTTAGAAGAATTTATAAAGAAATCAAAAATCACTGCCATTATCATATCGCACGACAGATTGTTTTTAGATAACATAACAAACCGAACCGCCGAAATTGAGCATTCACACTTTTTTGTAACCGGCGGTAATTACTCGCGTTTTGTTGAACTAAAAGAAGAACGCCGCTTGGCTGAACAACGCGTTTATGATAACACAATGAAAGAGGCGCGCAGAATCGAAGGCATTATTGAGCAACAGCGCCGTTGGAACCGCGAAAAGAACATAAAAACCGCCGAAAGCAAGGAAAAGCAGTTAAAGCGATTAACCGAAGGTTTAACCCGCCCCGAAGACGAGCTTGAGGGCATTAAATTCCAATTTGAAGCGGCACACAGAAGCGGTGATGAAGTGCTTAAAGCAGCGAACCTGAACGCCGTTTTTGATGATAAGGTTTTATTTAGAAATGCCGAAATAAACCTGCGCCGAGGTGAGCGCGTGTTTATAGTTGGCGAAAACGGGTGCGGTAAAACAACCCTGCTTAAACAAATACTATCGGCCGTAAATAGCGAAACAGCAACCCTTGGTGCAAATGTTAGTTTAGGGTATTTCGACCAACATGGCGAAAGCATAAAAACCGATTCAACCCCGTTTGATATAATTCACGATGCATACCCGAATATGCCCGATGTTAAGGTTAGAAACGCATTGGCGGCATTCCTTTTTAAAGGGGATGACGTTTTTAAAACGGCAGGCAAGCTTTCGGGCGGCGAACGCGCAAGGGTGGCACTATGTAGACTAATGCTGTCGGGCGCGAATTTACTGTTTCTTGACGAGCCAACCAACCACCTTGATGTTCTCTCGCGCACCGCGCTTGAAGATGCGCTTGAAGGTTATGATGGAACGCTTTTAATGGTTTCGCATGACCGTTATTTTATCAATAAACTTGCAACAAAAATTTTGGTTATTGAAAACGCAAGTGTAACCGTGCTTAACGGTAACTATAACACATATTGCGAATACCGTTTAAACAGTAAACCGATAGAGCCTAAACCGCAAAAGCAGATGGGCGAGGGCGGCAGGCAGTATGCCGACCGTAAACGCCATGCATCAATGATGCGAAAACTTACAACTGCTATTGCCAAGGCCGAAGCCGAAACCGAGGAACTTGAAAACGAAAAAAGCAGGCTTGTTAGCCTGCTTGAAGAACCTGATGTTTCATCTGACTATCAAAGAGTTGCCGAAATTTCAGAAGAAATAAGGCAAACCGAAGAAAAAATAGCAGAGGTTTTAGAAAAATGGGAATCTTTGAGCGAACAGTTCGAAGAAGAAAGCGCTTGCGGTGAGTAAATGCTTAAAACGGCTCGCCGAGCCCCAGCGCTGGGATATTAAGAATTAAAAGGTATACCCCAAGAATCAAAAGCGTAGGGTTTGCGTGTGCCGAAAAAACTGCGCAGCCCCCCAAAAAGGTTATCACTGCTGAAAACAAAAGTGATATTACGCTAAGTGTGCGGCTTGCGCTATGCTCGCATAACCGCAAATTTAATAAAAAGTAAAGCACTGTTCCACCGTCGAGCCCCTTTATTGGTAAAAGGTTAAAAAGCCCAACAACCGCTTCGGTTATGGCGGCGGTGTAAAGCATGCTTTGAGGGTTTTTATATAAAACAGTGAACAGTATTAAAGCGGCCGCTACATTTGTTAGTGGGCCGCTTAACATTATTATGGCCTTATCTTTCTCGCTTTGCGGTGTGGCACCAATAATTATCAGCCCGCCAAGCCCTAATTTTAATTCTTTTGGCAGGCAGTGCGTGAAACGCATTGCAATCAGGTGCCCCGATTCGTGAAGCAATACAGCAGTTAATGAGTGAATCATTAACCCCGTTTTATCAATAATAAAGAGCGCGGCTATTAGCGCGCAAAAGGGCACTGTGATGGTTACAGCGAGTGCGCCTAAACGGAATTTCATATATCAGCAACCTCGGGTAAAAGCCATCTTGGGTTAACCTTTTTATCTCCTATTCTTATTTCAAAATGCAGGTGTGGACCGGTTGAGCGCCCGGTTGAACCCGATTTTGCAATAATTTCGCCCTGTTTAACGGTTTGCCCTACATTCACGCAAAGTTCGCTGCAATGCGCATAAACCGTTTTAAAACTGCCCGAATGCTCTAAAATAACATAATTTCCGTAAAGATTATTATATTCAGCTTTAACCACCTTTCCTGCGGTTGCAGCTTTTACAGGGGTTCCTGTAACAACCGCTATGTCAATTCCGCCGTGCGCCGAACTGCCTCCTGTAAACGGGTCATTGCGCCCGCCAAAATTTGATGTTATGGTGCCCGTAACGGGCCAAATGATACTATTTATGTTTGAAGATGAATCCACCTTTAGGTCGCATATATAACTAATATTTACTGAGCTTACCTCTTCTTCCAAAATTTTATCGGTGTTAGGCTCATTTGGCGTTTCGGTGTTATCTGCATCACTGCCGCTTGTGTTGTTGTTATCGCTATCATCGGCTGAATCAGCGCTGTCGGTAATATCTTCGGCGGTGATTTCGCTGTTTTCTTGCGGCTTTTGCGGATCTTTCACCTGCCCTATATCGGTTGGGGCGTTCACTGCAGTTTTATATGTATGGGTAATGCGGTTAAAAAGTTTCGCATCGATAAATTTAACCGAAAACAATATTACTATGAGCAGTGCAACAACAGCCGACTGCAGAATTAGCGCCCTGCAAACACTGCCAAAAAAATTTTTGTTTAACTCTTTGTCCTTCATAAATATCACCAAGTAATTTATATGTTACGGGGGCAGGTTATATGATAAATTGTTCACAAAAAGATGTTGATTTGCCCTTCGATTAGTGTTACTATAAATCATATAGTATTTTAAAGTGTTTATATACATAATTTTGCCGTTTTTTGGCGCTACAGGGTGATAAAATGAGGCTTGTTAAAAAAGCACTAAAACTTGAAATTTATATCTTGGTGGGAATGATTGCCTGCTTTTTAGTATCGGCCTTGCTTGGCTTTTTTGCTGATACTATGTTTTCAAAGGAAGTTGGCTACACTGTTTATGAGTTGAACCAAAACGGTGAATACAGCGAAGTTGAAACAGTATATTATGCCGATGGTGATAAGGGTGAGGTTAAAGATCTTGCGCCAAACCAAAAAATATGGCCCATAAAGGAAGAAATGAGCCATGGCAAAAAGGTGTTTTCAAACATTTTTATTTATGCCGTTAATTTGCTTATTTTTTATTTTTGCATTTATTTAGAGGTTAACGGAATAGGCAGAAAGGCAAGATTTTCAAACGAGATAGATAAAGCCGATATCGACAAATTTGAATCGGTTAAAATTGGCCTGTTGGCAGATATTCCGTTCGTGATTTTTTATATAGGTTTAATTGTTTGCAGGTTAGCCCTTTCAGGGAAGCAGGCCAACACCGCATTTATTGTTTTCAAGGCGCTTAATATTCATAACAGACCGCTTATTGATTTGCTAACAAATTTCACCTACACTATGTCGGGCTTAAGCGTGGGCGATATTGCCCTTATTTCTATAACGCTTGTTGTTATTCCTGTTTTAACAATTGTGGCTTATAGGTTCGGTTACAGTAACGGCGAAATTGTAAATTCGTGGATTTATAAAGATTAGGAGTTTAGTATGAAGTTAATTTCAAATCTTGATAAAATGGGCAAGGGAATAAAAAAAGAAACTCGGCAAAAACGTGATTTTGCCCAGTTCTTTTCGGTTATGTTTTATCATTTCGGAACACTTTTAAAATGCGGAATTTATGCATTTATTATTTCATTGCCGTTTTTAAGTTATGGGCTTGCCGAAACAGGGCTTTGCCGCATTACAAGAAGCGTGTGCCGCGATAAGCACTCGTTTGGTATAAGTGATATGAATGAAACTATAAAAAAGAACTTTAAGCAATCACTTATAATATCGTTTATCGATTTTATAATACTTGCTTTTCTTTCGTTCGATTTTTATATTGCTAACTTTATTTTAAGCGGCAAGGTAACAATAGCCATAACATTTGCCGTTGCAATTGTTGGTTTTGTGCTTTTTTCGTTTTCAAGGTTTTATCGCCAAATGCTTATGATAACCTTTAACAAAAAGGTGGGGCAAATATACCGCGATTCATTCGCGTTAGCCATTGTTGGCTTTAAGCGTAACATCGTTGCAGGAATTGTGCTCACTTTAATGTATGGGCTTGCGTTTTTAATAGCGTGGTATGCCGGAACAATAGGCTTTATCATTGTGGTGCTTTTGTATATATTCTTTTTCAGATGGTTCCGTTCACTGCTTATTCAGTTTACTGTTTTCCCCGTAATTAAAAAGTATTTGTTCGACCCATATTATGAAAAGCACCCCGATGAAGACCTTGAAAAAAGATATAACTTAGGGCTTATAACCGCCGATGAATACTTCGGCACAGATGAAGATGAAGAAAAAATAAATTGGGATATACTGTTTAGATAAATTTGAACCCCCTCGTTCTGAGGGGGTTCGCTTTTTTAAAATAAATATGAGATGTTTGAAAACTCTATCTCGATTTCAGCTTCGGTGAAGATAATTTTTTGAGGAAACCCATCGGCTCGGTAGTATGTTTTATAATCGCCGTTTGAAGTTTTGCCTTCTATGTAAAACCCATCGCTATCGCTTTTTAAATCTTCTTCATTGTGATTTAAAAACAAAACGCTGTAAAGTCCAGTAATGGGGTTGGCATTTGGAAACTCATCTATGGCACCTTCATAGGTTATATCACCGAGGCCCACAGTGTAATTATCGTTTTCAAGCTTTAGTGTTAAGCCGCTAATTTCTTCGGGGTGTGAAAAGGTAAAATCAGCTAAAGATTTGTTGTTAATTTTAGCGTTGCCTTTGTATTCTGTTTTGCCAATATTCATAACAAAATCGCATTTAAACCCGCCGTGCGCAGTGCTAACGGGTTTAATTTTTTTTGAGCATCCAAAAAGTGAAATTAAAAACACGAAAATTAAAACAAAAGCTACCGTTTGCCGATTCAATAAAATCCCGCCTAACCTTCAAACTTTTTAAACAATGCGGGAAGGGAGGCTATAATATCTGAAGCGCACATAGAGGTTTCAGACATCACTTCGGCGGCAATATCACCCGCTGCGGCGTGAATATACACTCCGCAAATGGCGGCGTCGTTTGGGGTTAAACCTTCGGCTAACAGGGCCGTGATTATTCCGGAAAGCACATCACCGCTTCCCGCTGTTGCCATTCCGGGGTTGCCGGCACTACAGATATATAATTCGCCCTCTTTAGTTGCAACCAGTGAGCCACTGCCCTTTAAAATGGCGCACGCGCCCGATTTACGTGCAAGTTCAAGCGCCGCCTCGCTGCGGTTGTTTGTAATGTCTTCGGTGCTGCAGTTAAGCAGCCTTGCCGCTTCTTTCGGGTGGGGAGTTATAATACACTTAGCCTCGCATTGTTTAATTAATTCTATGTTAGGGGCTACTGCGTTTATTCCGTCGGCATCTAAAACGAGCGGAACTTTCACGGTTTTTATTACCTTTTCAGCAGCCGCGCGTGTTTCATTTGTGCAGCCGATTCCGCAACCGAAAAGCACTGCGTTCGCGCCCAAAATGGACGTTTTAAGTGCGGTTAAAAAGGCGGAATCCAAACCGTTGATTTTGCCGTTGTCTTGAGGCAGAAAGTCAAAAACCGCTTCGGGAACCGAAACCGATGTAATATTATATATTGACTGCGGAACAACAAGCTTTGCTATCCCAACACCTGTGCGAATAGCAGCCTTTGCCGAGAGCACAGCAGCTCCTGCTAATTTCACGCTTCCCGTAATTAGTGCCGCAGTTCCAAAAGTACCCTTGTGTGCATCGGCAGGCCTTTTCGGGAGTTTGCTTTTTACAGTATTAAAGTTTATTTCTTTTAAATTGTTCATACTTTCACCTTTAATTTATAGGCGACAAAACGGCTAAGGTGTTTGTTATTTGGTGCTGTTTTTTAAGCCGCTTTTCCTGGCAATTTCGCGGGGGATAACGGTTAAAATTCCTTCGAGCATCTCTTCATCACACGATATAATCAAAATGCTGTGGCCGTGTTTTTGGTGATGAAGAGTGATATAGTAGTCTTCAAACTCGCCTCCAACAGCAAACACTTTTTTGTTATAAGGGGTTAAGTCATGTTCTTTTTCCGAAAACTTGCCAAAGGTTTCGATTGTTTTAAGGTCGATAGAGGCCACGGGGTAACGTTTGCGGTTCGCAATTATTTTATCAACCGTTAGGTAGTGGCTTGTTAGGGAATATTCAAATTCCTTTTTCTTGGCCCACGCAGCAACCCACCAGGTTGCGTATGCGGCGAAAGCGGCCGCAATTAATAATATAACCGAATAAACGGTTCCAACGGCTAATTCAACGCAAACAAGCAGCCCTGCAATTACAATAAGCCCTATAACCCAGGTTAGAATAAGCCTTATCCTTGTGGCGGGGGTTTTTCTAACCTTAACAGAATATTCGCGAAAAATCTCTTCCATTTATATCACCTTAAATAATTAATTTAACTAAAATTATATCATAAACAGTTTGCTTTTTCAACCGGCGCTTTGAATAATGCTGGTGTGCCTGCCAATAATATTTTAAATTAAAAAATTCAGGTTGGTGATAGGATGGTATCGGTTTGGGAAGAGGGCACACACCTGCCAAAATTCAGCAAATTACAAAAAAATATAAACACCGATGTTTTGATTATCGGCGCGGGGCTTGCGGGTGTGCTGTGCGGATACACCCTTAAAAACAAAGGTGTAGACTGTGTTATTGTTGATTCGGGCAAAGTGTGCGGTGGCACAACTGCTAACACAACAGCTAAAATAACAAGCCAGCATGGCCTTATTTACAGCAAACTTATAAGGCAGTTTGGAACAGAAAAGGCGGCATTATATCTTAAAGCAAATGAAGAGGCAATTAGGAAGTATAGAAATCTTTGCAAAAATATCGACTGTGATTTTGAAGAACAAGATTCATTTGTATATTCAACCGATGACAGCATTAAAATTGCAGAAGAGATGCAGGCGCTTAAAAAGATAGGCTTTAATGCCGAGCATTGCTCTGAATTGCCTCTGCCCATAAAAACAGCAGGCGCTGTTAAGTTTAGTGGCCAGGCGCAGTTTAACCCATTAAAGTTTGTTAAAGATATAATAAACGGGCTTGAAATCTATGAAAACACAAGGATTGTAAAAATTGAAGATGGAAAGGCAGTTACTGAAAGCGGCGAGAAAATAAATGCTAAAAATATTATTGTTACCACCCATTTCCCAATTTTTAATAAGCACGGCAGCTACTTTTTAAAGATGTACCAGCACCGTTCTTATGTATTGGCGCTTGAGGGTGCACGGCACACCGGCGGAATGTATGTTGACGAATATAAAAAGGGTTTATCATTTAGAAGTTATGGTGATTTACTGCTGCTTGGCGGCGGTGGTCACCGAACAGGAAAACAAGGAGGTAACTTTACAGAGCTTGAAGCCTTTGCGCGCGAAAAATACCCTAAAGCGAAAGTTAAATACCGCTGGGCGGCGCAAGACTGCATAACGCTCGACGGTGTGCCCTATATTGGCAAGTATTCTGCAAATACTGAAGGCTTATATGTTGCAACAGGGTTTAATAAATGGGGTATGACATCAGCAATGGTTGCGGCAAAAATTTTGCCAGACTTAATTTTAGGGAAATCTAACCGCTACGCCGAGGTGTTTTCGCCCTCGCGCACTATTTTAAGGCCGCAGTTAGCCGTTAATGCGCTTGAAGCCACAGTAAACCTTTTAACCCCAACAACCAGGCGCTGCCCGCACCTTGGTTGCGCACTGAAATGGAACGCTGCAGAGCATTCTTGGGATTGCCCTTGCCATGGCTCGCGCTTTGATGAAGGTGGCAAACTGCTTGATTGCCCTTCGGTAAAAGATTTGAATGTTTAATTTAATGCCTTATGCGCTAAATTGTTGTTGAATTTAGCGCTATAAGGTATTATAATAAAGTGTAATAAGACTATAAAAGAGGCGATTTCATTATGAAAATTTTATCTATAGGAAACAGTTTCTCGCAGGATGCTCACCGTTGGCTTCATTCCTTTGCGGCAGCGCAGGGAATAGATATGCAAACCGCCAACCTGTTTATTGGTGGTTGTAGCCTTAAAATGCATTATGATAATTTAATTAACGACACCGAAAAGTATGCGTTCGAACTTAACGGAAACGAATGCGAGAGAATGATTTCGTTAGAAGAAGCCATTAAATACGATGATTGGGATATTATAACCATTCAACAGGTTAGTAACGACAGCGGCAAGCCGCAGAGTTATTTCCCATATTTAAACCTCGTTTGCGATTATGTTAAAGAAACGGTTCCGAATGCTGAACTTTACATACAAGAAACCTGGAGCTATGAAATCGACGTTTGCCATTCCGGGTATTTCCACTATCATCACAGCCAAGAGGAAATGTACAGAAGACTTCACGACTGCTATGAAATGGCAGCAAACCTCACAGGCGGAAAGATTATCCCCGCAGGAACCGTTGTTCAGGCGCTTCGCGAAGAAACCAAAGAATTTAACTATCGCAAGGGCGGCCGCAGCCTTTGCAGAGACGGCTTCCATATGTCATACGACTACGGCAGGTATGCGGTGGCGGCAACCTGGGTTGCAGCAATTACAGGTGCCGATATCAGAGATAACACCTTTATCCCTGAAGAAGACAGGTTCGAAGCGGTTGACCCTGCACTTTTAAAGGTTATCCGCGATAAGATCTATGAAATGGAAATTCACAAGCTTTATAAATAATTAATGGTTTAGCCGCCGGTAAGCCGGCGGCTAATTGATATGTAAGCCTCGCTTTTGCTGTTAGCATTATATTTAACCATATCATCGGGAATAATGTTTAAAAAGCAGAAAAGGTGAGGGTTATGGAAATAATAAAAACAGTAATTACAGCCATTGTTTCGCTTGTGGTTTTATTTTTATTAACCAAGCTAATGGGGCAAAGGCAAATGTCGCAATTAAGTGCCTTCGATTATATCAACGGCATAACCATTGGGTCAATAGCGGCTGAAATGGCAACCAACCAAGATAAGGCGGTAAACTGCCTTGTTGCAATGGTAATTTACGGGCTTGTTACATTCAGTATTTCGGTAATTAATGAGCATAGTGTGAAACTCAGGCGCGTTCTTTCGGGCAGATGTTTGCTTATTTATTGCAATCAAAAAATAATAATGAAAAACCTGAAAAAATCAAAGCTTGATATTAACGAGTTTTTAACCCAGTGCAGAATAGCAGGGTATTTTGATTTAAGTAAGCTTCATTCGGTGTTTATAGAGCCGAATGGAAATTTAAGTTTTTTGCCCGTGTCGGCCGATGCTCCGCTAACACCTAGCGATATGAAGCTCCCCAAAACGCAGGAAGAGCCACTTGTTAATATAATTATCGACGGCGTTGTGATGGAACACAATCTAAAAGCCACAGGGCACAACCGAGAGTGGCTTAAAACGCAGCTTAAAAGCAATAACATTAAATCAGAAAAGCAGGTGCCGCTTGCGGTTTACGGCAGTCAGTGCGGCGCGGTGTTTTATGGGAATGATACAAAGGTTTCTTCGAAGGATATGTTTAACTAAGCCTTTCGATGGAATGAATTATGAGGTGATTTTGTTTTGAATAAAAGGCAGGCAGGTGTGCTTTTGCATATTTCTTCACTCCCTGGTAAATATGGCATTGGGGTAATGGGGGAAGACGCAAAACGGTTTATTGATACCTTGCACAGTTGTGAGTTTAGGAATTGGCAGTTACTGCCGCTTAATATGATAGGAATGGGCAACTCCCCCTATTCAAGCCCCAGTGCATTTGCAGGGAACTATATTTTTATCGACCCATTGTTTTTAAAAAGGCTTGGCCTTGTAACCGATGAACAGGTTAAAAAATGCGAATACAGCGGCAGTGTTTACACCGCCGATTATGACTTTGCGGCCAAAACAAGGTTATGGATTTTAAAAGAAGCCTTTAAAAACATCACCCCCGAAATAAAAAAGGGGATGGAAAGGTTTTGCGATGGGAACGATTGGTTAGAGCCTTTTTCGCTTTTTATGGCGGTTAAAGAATGCGAAAATGACCGCCCTTGGTGGGAATGGAGTGAAAAGCACCGCAGATACAGCGATTTTGTTCCAACAGAAGATATTTTAAAGCGCGCAGATTTTTGGAAGTTCACACAGTATATCTTCTTTGAATGTTGGGGCGAAATTGCCGCCTATGCACATAAAAAACAGGTTAAAATCATTGGTGATATGCCAATTTATGTTTGCATGGACAGTGCCGATGTTTGGAGCCGCACCGATATGTTCCAAATCGACCCCGACACCTTAAAGGCGCGCCAGGTTGCAGGTGTTCCGCCCGATTATTTTTCGGCCGACGGGCAGCTTTGGGGCAACCCGTTATACGATTGGGATAAAATGAAAGCTGACGGTTACAAGTGGTGGATAACCAGAATTGAAAACTCTTTAAAATTATACGACACGGTTAGAATCGACCATTTCAGGGCGTTTGCAAGGTATTGGTCGGTTCCTGAAAGTGCCAAAACCGCAAAAGAGGGCAAATGGGTAAAAGGCCCCGGCAAAGGCTTTTTCGATAAGGTTTATGCTGCTATAGAAAACCCTTCAATTATTGCAGAAGACCTTGGTGAATATGATGAAAGCGTGGTTGAACTGTTAAAGGAAACGGCGCTTCCAGGAATGAGAATTGTGCAGTTCGGGTTCGACCCGTGCGGCGACAGCACCCATTTACCGCATAATTATAGCGAAACCTGTGTTGCATACATAGGAACACACGATAATAACACATTGCTTGGCTGGCTTTGGGAAACGGATGAGGCATCGCGCCAATTCGCGCTTGATTACTGCGGTTTTAGTGGCGGTGATTGGGGCAAGGGCGGCTATAACAGCCCTGCCTGCCGCAAAATAATTGAAGCTGTTTGGAAAAGCCACGCATACCTTGCAGTTATCTCGTTCCAAGACCTTTGCGGCTTTGGGTGTGATGCCAGAATGAACATCCCCGGCAAACCAAAGGATAACTGGCGCTACCGCGTGTCTGCCGAGCAGATGCAGAATTTTGATAAAGATTATTTCCTTAAAATTAACCGCCTGTTCAGAAGAACCTACCCCCACTCATAAAAGCCATAAATAACTTTCTATAATTTTGCCAATAATAATGTAAGAATTATTAGGAGGTGAACCAAGGTGGAGGGTGCAAAGTTCAATTTTTCTTCAAACGCATATTTCAATTCTTTGCCGAAGTTGGTGCAGGAAACCATAATGCAAAGTGCAGGCAATATAACAAATGAAGAACAGCTTCGAAAAACAGCCGAGGCGGTTATGAAAAATTTAAACACTAATAATTAAATGAGTTAAAGCTCGCTGAATTTTGGGTTCGGCGAGCTTTATTTTTTACTCTTTGTTTACTGCGCTGCCCGCACGCCAATACTAAACATAAAAAGGGGGCAGTTTAATGAAAATTGTTAGATATGTTAACAACCAAAAAGTAGAGGGAGAAAACATCCCAAGCACAAGTGTTGATAACCCCACTGTTGTGCGCATTTTAAGGGACGTTAACCGAAGAATTAAAATAAGCGGCGATGTGTGGCAAAATGGGGCAGAGAACGATGGAGGCGGCGCATTTTAATCAAAAAGTTTGAGTTAAAAACGGTAAGGATGTAATTTATGAAAAACAAAACAGTAAACGGTAAGGTGCACGCTTTATATATCAGGGTGTCAACCGAGGCGCAGGCAGAGGAGGGCTATTCCATCGCCGCCCAGCAGGAGAGGCTTGTGGCCTATTGCAAGGCGATGGGGTGGGCAGATTATGAATTATATATCGACCCGGGATTTTCGGGCAGCAATCTAAACCGCCCGGAAATTAAAAGGCTTATAACCAACGCGCGTGAGAAAAAATTATCTAATGTTGTGGTTTACAAGCTCGACCGTTTGTCGCGAAGCCAGAAAGACACCCTTTATTTAATAGAAGATATTTTTTTGCCTAACGGAGTCGACTTTGTGTCGCTTAATGAAAGCATCGACACTTCAACCCCCTATGGCAGGGCAATGATTGGAATACTTTCAGCCTTTGCCCAGCTTGAGCGTGAAAACATCTATCTTCGAACCAGGATGGGTATGATTGAGCGTGTGAAGCAGGGTTATTGGATGGGCGGCGGAGTTGTGCCTTACGGCTATTCTTACGACCGGGGTAAGGGCATATTGGTGCCAAAACCCGGTGAAGCCGAAAAGGTTAGAAAAATTTATGAGCTATATATAAAGGGGTATTCAGCTGCAAGCATTGCCAATATGCTGGGGCTAAAATACGACCGTTTGGTTAACCAAATTTTAAGCCGCAAGAGTAATATTGGCGTTATAAGTTATAAGGGCGAAGAATACGCAGGGCTACACGAGCCGCTTATTAGCCGCGAAACCTTTAACCTTGCAATGGCTAAAATGAAGCAGCGCTCACGCGATTTAAGGGCCGATATGGGCACTGCTCGCCTGCTAACAGGGCTTTTATACTGCGGCTGCGGAACTAAAATGAGGTATATCAAATGGGGCAAGGCAGGCTATAAACTGCGCTGTTATTCGCAAGACACTTCAAAATCTTATATGAACAAATCGGGCGAAGAGTGCGATGCTCCTGCAGTTTGGGCAGATGAGATTGAAAACATCGTTATTGGTGATTTGTTTTCGGTTTCGGCAAATTTAGATGGGTCAGGCGGCGACACCCAAGAATTTGTTGACCCATTAGCAGAGCTTGAAAAACGCATTTCAGAACTAAACCAAAAAATTAAAAGACTTTATAACCTTTATGCTTCGGCGAATGATGATGTTTTGCTTGATACCATTGAAGAAAATAAGCAGGAGCTCGGCGAGCTTAAGGCCGAATACCGCGCCGAGCAAAAAAATCACACCGCGCGTAAACACTTAAAGGGTGTGGTGGAAACGGTGTCGGCCGTGCGCGATACCTGGGAAATGCTAAGCGACCGAGAAAGGCAGGCGCTTATTCGCGACTGTGTTGATAAAATTATTATAAGCAACGGCGAGGTGAAGGTGTATTATAAATTCATACAAAAGAATGATGCAGGTAAAGGTTCGGCATAAAGCTAAAGTTTTTAAGGTGGCTGGGCGACGCTTTTCACATACACACACTCGTGCCGATGATAATTGGTGAAATAAGAAGGTATCTTCGCGATAATAACCCCATAAGGGTTTCGCGCTCAATTAAAGACACTGCCTATAAAGCAATGCAGGCAAAGGAGAAATTCATTTCTGATAATGGCAGGGAACCCACCGCCGAAGAAATTGCTAAGATGATTGATGTTTCAAAAATTGATGTTGTTATTGCGCTTGAAAGCATTGTTGACCCGCTGTCACTATATGAACCGGTTTATTCCGATGGCGGCGATACAATTTTCGTGTTAGACCAAATTGGCGATAATAACGACGGCACCGATTGGATAGATGAAATAAGCTTTAAAGAGGCAATTGAAGCTCTATCACCCAGGGAAAAGAAAATTTTATTTTTGCGTTTTATGCAGGGCAAAACTCAAATGGAGGTGTCGGAAGAAATCGGCATAAGCCAAGCGCAGGTTTCCCGCCTTGAAAAAAACTCGCTTGAAAAAATTAAAAATAATTAGGCCAAAAAATTCATATATATAACTGATGAAAAAATTCAGGAGGCTTATGTATGAATTGTAGATTGGTTGATATGAGAGAAAAGCAGGTTATCTGCGTGCGCGACGGAACCATTATTGGTTGCATGTGTGATGTTATAGTCGACACCTGCAGCGGCAAGGTGGTTTCAATCGTTGTGCTACGCGGTGCAAGATTTTTCGGACTTTTCGGCAGGGAAGATGATATTATCATCCCGTGGGAGTGCATTCAGGTTATGGGAGATGAAACCATTTTGGTTGATTTCGACCCGCCAAAACACAGAAAACGCGGCTTTTTCAAACGGTTCGGCGCATCGGGTGAATACCATAATTAAATATTTTTAAAAAAGCTAATTTTTTGAAATTTGTATGATAAACAGAGCCATTGGCAATATAAAACCCAACAAAACGCTAAGGACGCAACAATTTAACAAACTTCAAATTAAATTAACGGATAACATATTATTAAGCGGCCAAAAGTTTAGAAAGGGAAATGGATGTGTAAAATGAAATATGCAAAAAGACTTGTAAAATCTGTGTTTTTTGTTTTGCTTTTTTTATGCGTTTTGCTATATACTGCGGTAATATATTTTAGCCTAAAGTTGCCCGATTCCTTTACCGTGGCGCAGGGTACAAGCCTTGAAACGGTTGAAAGCATTCCAATAAACATTAAAAATGCCGAAAAAATTTTGCAGGTTCAGGGGGGCACTGCAAAACGTTCCGGAAGCTATGATGTTGAGTTTGAACTTTTAGGTGTTATACCCGTTGCAACGGCTAAGGTGAATTCGGTTGCTGAAGACACCGTTTGCCTTTTGGGAACACCGTTTGGTATAAAAATTTATTCCGAGGGCGTAATGGTTGTGGGCATCAGCGACATTGAGCTTGGCGGCCGCCTTGTAAACCCCGCGAGTGAGGCAGGGGTTCGCCAAGGTGATATTATTTTAACCATTAACGGGGTAAAGGTTTCAAGCAACAATGATGTTGCCACGTGTGTTGAAGAAAGCAGCGGAAAAAGCCTTGAATTTAAAATTAAACGCGATAGCACTATTTTAACCAAAAAGGTAACTCCTGTGTATTCCGAAGCCGACGAAAAGTATAAAATCGGGATTTGGGTAAGGGATAGCTCGGCAGGTATCGGCACACTCACATTCTATCATCCTGCAAGCAACACGGTTGCTGGCCTCGGGCACGCCATTAGCGACAGTGATACTGGGGATATAATTCCTTTAAACCACGGCGAGCTTGTGGGCGCCGAGATATTAGATGTTAAAAAGGGTGAAAACGGCAGCCCCGGCGAGCTTAAAGGATGTTTTCTTGGCAACACAATAGGTGAGTTTTGCGAAAACTGCCCAACGGGCGTTTATGGAAACGTGTATGATGCAAAATACGTTTCGGGAAACAACCTTAAAATAGGCTACAAGCAGGAAATAAACGAGGGCACAGCGCAAATTTTCGCCACCGTTGACGGCACCGAACCAAAACTCTACAACTGCGTGATAGAACGCATTGAACTTAACGACACCGGTAAAACAAAAAATATGACGGTTAGAATAACTGATAAAGAATTGTTAAAAACAACAGGCGGAATAGTGCAAGGAATGAGTGGTAGCCCTGTTTTGCAAAACGGCAAGCTAATAGGTGCCGTAACACATGTGTTTATTGACGACCCAACCCGCGGTTATGCAATATTTGCCGAGAATATGCTATCCACCGCGCAATCCGTAGCTGATGAACAATTAGAAGAAGCTTCATAAATTATTGTAGGGACAGGCGTCTCCGACTGCCCGTAAAAAAAGAACCCCAAGGCGAAATTAATCGCCTTGGGGTTTCAGACTACTGACAAACCTGCTGCATTTTCAGCGGGTTTGAGTATTTTAGTATGAATTTCAAGAAAGATTGCAAAATATCCTTACCTGCAAGGATATTTGCGATCTTTTTCATATTCTGCACTGCTGCGGTCAGCAAGCATTGTTCTTCCACTTTTGCAAGGCCG
>JAZNGF010000043.1:0-6275 GCA_045576295.1 Acutalibacteraceae bacterium
TCGCTATAGCATAGATGGTGTTCTCGCATATCCATTATAACACCTATTTTAAACTCTGCACTATATTTTTGTTGTATTGTTCCTTTTTTTGCCATAAAAATATGCACCTCCAAAAGTGTCTAACTTTTGGGGTGCATATCAAAAGCTTCTCGGGTTATTTTTATATTTAGCGATATATGGCTGTGCCATACGATATTTTTGCCAAGGCAAAAGCGATATATTTACCTAACGGTAAAAGCGATATGATATAAATCCTTCTCGCCCCGCAGGGCATATCGCGTGGCAAACACATATCGAACACCGCAGGTGTATATCGCAAATCCCGATAGGGATTTATATCGCTGCACCGTGTTCTTAAGAACACGGTGCTAAAGCTTCTCGGGTTATTTTTTTAAAACACAGTTTCTAAAACTCGCGGTGAAACCGCTGGCGAATAGCGCCAACTGTCAATGTGGTTTTCGTTTATGTAGTATTTAAGCGGCTCGGGCGGGTCGAATCGGTCGAACGCGTCAACAATAATTAATTTAACCTTCATTTTTTCGGGCAACAGGCTTTTAATGTAAACCCCTGCGCCTTGCCCCACGCGAACGTCGCCGTGCGGCTCGGCAAGCCCTGCAAGGTTGGGGGTGAGTTCAATAAAAACTCCGTAATCTTCAACCGAACGAATTATGCCGTTAACCGTTTCGCCCTGCGAAAAGGTGGCGGCATTTTCTTCCCAAGTTCCAAGCAGTTCTTTTAAACTCAATGTTATTCTGCCGCGCTCATCGATAGATTTAACAACCGCTTTTATGGTGGTGCCGCAGCTAAAGCGGTCGCGCGGGTGAGATATTCTCGAAACCGAGATTGAATCAATGGGCAGTAGCGCCGCAATTCCGCAGCCAATATCGCAAAATGCGCCAAAGCTTTCAAGGTGGGTTATTCGGGCTGTTATAATGTCGCCGGGCAAAAGGCGCGAAAGGTATTCCTTTTTGCACATTTCTTGCGCACGTCGGCGCGAGAGCACCGCGTAAGGGGTGCCCGAAGTGTCGGTTCTTATCTCCTCAACCGTGAAGCTAATGGGCTTGCCAACGCGCGAAATAAGCGCAATATCGCGAACGTCGCCCTCGGTTATTCCAATGGCGCCCTCTGCGCGCGGAACTATCCCCCTCATACAGCCGAGGTTTACAATTAAATTGTGCTCGCAGTCGCACACGAATGCGTTGGCTTCGAGTATCTTTTCCCGCTCGCAGGCGTCTTGAAGCGTTGATATACTGCTGAGCGACGATTTGTTAGAAAGCGTACCAATAAGATACCCTTCGGGATAATAGCTTTTCATTCTTATCATTTCCTTCCAAGCGTTATATCATCTTTGTGAAATCACTTCTTATTCTTCACAATAAAATATATGCTTGAAAGGGGTGAGTTAGAAATATTTTTTAGGATGAAGGGCGGTACACTTATAAAAATTTTTGGTTGTTGTAGTGGTAGCTTTTACTGACAATCTTGATATTCTTCGACAAGTTTTTGCTGCAAAACATAGGTGTGGTAAAATGCAAAAAAACGGAGTGAAAACCACTCCGCCTTTTGCTGTTAATCGTTGCGAATTGTTGTATATCTTTGATCTGGGCTTTTGGGATGGGCAGGATTGCTCAAACTGATTTTATCTGAATTTACTAACGGTGTTATATAGGTAGAAATTGCATACGCTTGTGATTTTATTCCCAAAAAATCCGCAATCTCTTTTCTTGTGCGTGGTATAGCACAAAAAGATAATATATCGGGATCGGAAATTTCCTTTTTTATAGTTCCTTTACGTTCGCCAAATAATGTAACTTTAAATACTCCTCTGCCATCTTCAAATTGAGGCATCGGCAAACCATATTCCAGCATTTCACGCCGAACAGTAGGAATTCCAGAATATCGGTTTTCTGTGATTTTTAAAGTTTCCAAAGCTGTAGCCAAAACCGGATTACGAGTATCCGGCTGAATTTGTCCTAATTGATCAAGTGTTATTCGCCCATATAAACCGCCAGGGTTGGTGACTTCAATTCGGTCTGAAAAAATTTGCAATTGTATAGGCATTCCTTCTGTGTGAATGCTGTAATCTCTGTGAACTAATGCATTTAATACAATTTCCCTTATAGCTGTAAGAGGGAACTCCGGTTTATCCTGTCTTGTTCCTGTAATGGGGTCTATAATGGTTTTAACGCGTAAATTTTTTCTTACGAATGCTAAAGCCTCATTTAACATTTCAGGAATAGTTCCTTCTATTCGCTGATTATCAGTAAACCGCTCAAAGGTTTCTCCTAATTGCCCCACTTCAGTACCGGGTACTGCCGTTGCAATTATGCATAATTGCGGGAAGTAAGCTTGAGGATATAGACTAAATAACAACGTTGCAGTTAACGAATATTGGCCACCTACGGTAATACTCATTAGTTCGGAAATTTGACTATCATTAAGTTTGGATAAATTTGGTTTGTTTTCAGAAAGCAACTTAAAATATTTTTCTATCGCATTAGTATTAATTGAGCCACTTGTTACTCTTGAAATTACGCGAATATCATCTTGATACTTTTTTCTATAGGCTTCATAGCTATATATCTCATATTCTGTCATTGGTTTATCATTTGTACCCACACGTATATAAGAACCCTTTAATCTGCCTTTGCCTGTATAAAAGCACGGTCTTTCCGCAATATCGATCGGAGGTATTTCGGCGGATAAAATATATTTTCCCGACAATTCCACATAAGAAAAAAGTGGTCTAACTTGAGGCGTCATAGAATCACATTGTTCGGTTATCTTTTGTTGTATGTCTTGTAAATTATACACGCCACACAAATCAAAGTTGTTTTGTTCATCTATCCCGAAAATTATAATTCCACCTTCATTACTGTTTGAAAAACTCGATAAAGTGTCATAAATACGTTTTGGTGCTCCTTCGCGAGCAGATTTTAATTCTATATATTGATATTCTGCTCTTGATTTAACAACTTGCTCTATTAAATTTAATAAGTTTTCACTTGTCATCTTTCTCACCTCGTAATTATTATATGTCACAGCGTAAAAAAAATCAACACAAATAAAAATATATATTAAGAAGTTAAATAAATTAATAAACAAATCAAATTTTATTACAACAAGTAAAACGAGAACTAAAATTTTAGTTCTTTTAATTTTTTGATAAAATTATTAATCAACAAGTTCACAAATATACGAACAAACTTATAATTTTTCAAAGTGAATCTATTGCTATTATACAACATTACAAAGCAAGGAGTGGGTTATATACATAGCTTTTGTAGTTAATGTTTGTTTATAGTATGTATAATACTTCATAATAAAATATATGTCGAAAAGTGGCTACACCTCATCCGTCGCGCTATCACGTGCCACCTTGCCCGCAGGGGGTTTAGCCTTTTTGGGCATTCGGCTCTATAAAACAAACAAAAAGGGTGCTAACCTTTGTTGTAGCAACCCTTTTACTGTTTAAACTCAATAATATCTTCTATTTTGCAATTAAGCGCTTCGCATATTCTATCAAGAACAAAGCTATCATATCTTTTAACCTTGTTCTTATAGTAGTTATCAATTATGTGGTATTGTATGCCTGTTTTCTTAGAAAGTTCATATCGTGTTATATTAAATGAATCTAAAGCCTTATCAAGAGTTAATTTTACCATACTATATTATTCACCTCTAAGTATATTTTATTAAAGGTATATTCGGTTGACAATTTACTTGAATAGATATATACTTATATAAATATACTGGAGGTTGCCTATGGTAAAAAGAGTTGTTGTTGCCGGGTGCAGGGATTATTACAATTATGAAGAAGCCAAAAAATATATAGATTTTTGCATAAGCAAGATTAAAAAGAAATATACACTTGTTTTTGTTTCGGGTGGATGCCGCGGAGCCGACAAATTAGGCGAAAGATATGCTGCCGAAAACGGTTATAAATTAGAACGCTACCCTGCCGAGTGGAGCAAATACGGAATAACTGCAGGGCATATAAGAAACAAAAAAATGGCCGAGGTTAGCGACTACATCATCTGCTTTTGGGACAAAAAGAGCAAAGGAACAAAATCTATGATAGAATGTGCATTAACACAAAACAAAAGCTTGCGAATTAAGGAAATATCGCAAGATGACTGAGGGGATACCTTTTGGGAAATTTAAAAAGCGCGAGTTTTGGCGGGCGACAATTGATCGCCCCTACTGTGTAGCCGCCCCTATAATATGAGCGGCGGTTTTTGCGAACCAATAATTTTCTTGCGGGGCGTCGAGGGCGCCGCCCCCTACATCGGCCCCAGCCGACACCTTCCCCCCAGGGGGGGAAGGCTTAATAAAAAACTCTCCACTTTAAAGGTGGAGAGTTTTAAGTTTAGAATAATCCAATTATTTTGCCGTTTTCGTCAACGTCGATTCGCTCGGCTGCGGGGCGCTTTGGAAGGCCCGGCATTGTTAAAATATCGCCCGTCATAACAACTATAAAGCCTGCACCTGCCGAAATTTTAACATTTCGAACGGTAACGGTGAAGCCCCCGGGCGCGCCGAGCTTAGTTGGGTCATCCGAAAAGCTATACTGCGTTTTGGCAATGCAAACGGGGCATTTGCCAAAACCTAATTCTTCAAGGCGGGCAATCTGCTTTGCAGCCGCAGGAGTAACGGCAACGCCGCTGCCACCATACACCTTGGTTACAACCGCTTCAATCTTTTCGGTGATTGAAAGGTTATCATCATAAGAATAGGTGAAATCGCCCTTTTCTTCTTCGCAAAGGCGAACAACCTCGCGAGCGAGTTCCTCGCCGCCCTTACCGCCTTCGGCCCAAACGTTTGAAAGCACTGTGTTAACCCCTAAGTTTCGGCACTTATCGATAATAAAGTTAATTTCATTATCGGTGTCGGTTGGGAAGCGGTTAACAGCAACAACGCAGGGAAGTTTATAAACATTTTTAATGTTAGCTACATGGCGAAGAAGGTTGGGGATACCCTTTTCAAGCGCCGCAATATCTTCGGTGGCAAGGTCGGTTTTAGCCTTTCCGCCGTGCATTTTAAGGGCGCGAACCGTTGCAACAACAACAACCGCCGAAGGAACGAGTGATGCCATGCGGCACTTAATATCAAGGAACTTTTCAGCGCCAAGATCAGCGCCGAAGCCTGCTTCGGTTATAGTGTAGTCGCCCATTTTAAGCGCCATTTTGGTTGCCATAACCGAGTTACAACCGTGAGCAATGTTAGCAAAAGGTCCACCGTGAACAAAGGCAGGCGTTCCTTCGAGGGTTTGAACAAGGTTGGGCTTTAATGCGTCTTTAAGTAACGCTGTCATTGCGCCGGCGGCTTTAAGCTGGCCGCAGGTAACGGGCTCATCGTTATAGGTGTAGCCCACAATTATTTTCGAAAGGCGTTCCTTTAAATCGGTAATTGAATTTGAAAGGCAAAGCACCGCCATAATTTCGCTTGCAACGGTAATATCGAACCCGTCTTCACGCGGAACACCGTTGGCCTTGCCGCCCATACCGTCAACAACAAATCGAAGTTGCCTGTCGTTCATATCAACGCAACGCTTCCAGGTGATTTTTCTAACGTCAATTCCTAATTCATTGCCCTGCTGAATATGGTTATCGAGCATTGCGGCAAGCAGGTTATTTGCCGCGCCGATTGCGTGAAAGTCGCCCGTGAAATGGAGGTTAATGTCTTCCATTGGAACAACCTGCGCGTATCCGCCGCCTGCAGCACCGCCCTTAACGCCAAAAACAGGGCCGAGTGAGGGCTCGCGAAGCGCAACAGTTACATCTTTGCCTATTCTTTTAAGGCCGTCGGCCAAACCAATAGTGGTTGTGGTTTTGCCTTCACCCGCTGGGGTGGGGGTTATTGCGGTAACTAAAATGAGCTTGCCGTCGGGGCGGGTGGATTCCTTTAAAAGCGAAAGGTCAACCTTTGCCTTATAACGGCCATACTGCTCGATATATTTGTCGTCAACGTGGGCGCGTGCGGCGATTTCGCCAATGGGCTGCATTTCACAGCCCTGCGCAATTTCAATATCAGATAAATATGCCATAGTTTTCACTCTTATCCCTTAAAATATTTTACTGCAGCGGCAAACATCTTAATGTCGTAGTCGCCTGCAACGTTTTTGTAAAGGCCTGCGCCGATACGCTCTGAATGGCCCATTTTACCAAACACTCTGCCGTCGGGTGAAGTAATACCTTCAATCGCGTACATAGAATCATTTGGATTAAAGTGGACATCGCTTGTAGCATTACCGTCAAGATCAACATACTGTGTTG
>JAZNGF010000044.1:0-54454 GCA_045576295.1 Acutalibacteraceae bacterium
ATTATTGTTTTAACAATATAAAGGCCTAAACCTGTGCTGTTCTTATTATCCGAACGCGACCTGTCGGATTTGTAAAACCTATCAAATATATATCTAATTTCATCTTCGGGAATTCCTGCGCCCGTGTTGCGAATGGAAACCGAAGTGAATTTTCCTAAATCTTTAAAATCAAAGGTTATTGTTCCACCGCTGCCTGTGAATTTAAGTGCGTTATCCAAAAGGTTATAGAACACCTGCTGCAGTAAGTCGGCATCGGCATTTATATATTTCAAATCAACATTATCCAAACCTTCAATTTTTATTTCTTTTTCCTCAATCATTTGTTGTTGAGAAATAAGTATGCCACCTATTAGTTCAACAAGCTCAAGTTGTTGTAAATTAAGTTGCATAGTGCCCGATTCAAGCTGCGAAAGACAAAGCATAGACCTTATAAGCCTTGCAAGTCTTTTAACCTCGTTCGATGCTATTTGAAGGTAATATCCTTGCTTTTCAGGTGGTATAGTTCCATCTAAAATGCCATCAATAAACCCACCAATAGTTGTCATCGGGGTGCGAAGCTCATGCGATACGTTTGCAACGAAACTGCGGCGTGTGCTTTCAAGTTTAACAAGCGAATCGGTCATAGAATTGAACGATGTCGCAAGTTCACTTATTTCATCATTGCCATAAACAGGTATACGTTTAGAAAAATCGCCATTCGCCATTGCTTTCGATGCTTCCTTCATCATATGCAAAGGCCTTGTTACTCTATATGTGGTTGCAAAAATTACTATGAACATAATAACCATTGGCACAATAGAGCATAACAAAAACATTTTAATAATATTGGTTAAAAAGTCGGTTAAATTCGATGCGGGCGATGAAGCAAAAACATACCCTAAAACTTCACCATTAGGGCCCGATAGTTTCTCTCCATAGGTGTAAAAAGTGGCGCTATAACGGCGCTCCATTGTTCCAACATCGTAATATTCGCCCTTTTCGGCAGCACCGATAATGCTTGGTGGAACACTTGCTCTAGAATGCTCACAAGTGCCATCATCGAGCCAGTCGTCACAACTGCATAAAAAAACCTCTCCGCCCGTGTCAACCAAGAAAATATCGGCGTCGATAGCTTTTGATAAAACATACACAACATTAGGCATTGTTGATTTATAAGAAGCTGTGCCCACTGTTTGAGTAAATAGGTTCGAAACAGTGCCGCAATTTTCGCTTAAAAGCTGCCGTTTGTCTGCGGCTAAAATGTTACTAACCGAAATACATAACAACGTTACAATAATCGTCATACATAAAAAAACTGATATAACAGTTGTAAGGTATATTTTTTTAAATAATGTGCCCTTCTTCATTTACATCATGCCTTGTTTTCTTTGTATTCGAATTTATATCCAACGCCCCAAACGGTTTTCAAATTCCACTCATCCGAAATCCCTTCAAGCTTTTCGCGCAAACGCTTAACGTGCACATCTACCGTTCTTGAATCGCCGTAATAATCAAAACCCCAAACCTCATCTAAAAGTTGATCTCTCGTGTATACCCTGTTGGGGTTGCTGGCAAGGTGGAATATAAGCTCAAGCTCTTTGGGTGGCGTATCAACCTGTTTACCGTTAATAACAAGCTCGTAATTTGAAAGGTTAATTACAAGCTTATCAAACCTAACTTCTTTAACGTCGTCTGCATCAGAAATTGTGCGCCTAAGAACAGCTTTAACCCTTGCAACAACTTCTTTGGTATCAAAAGGCTTTGAAATATAGTCGTCAGCGCCAAGTTCAAGCCCCAAAATTCTATCAAACACTTCGCCCTTTGCGGTTATCATAATAATGGGAACTTCGCTAACCTTTCGAATTTCGCGGCACACCTGCCATCCATCAAGCTTTGGAAGCATTATATCAAGCAAAATTAAATCGGCAGGGTTTGCTGAAAACATATCAACTGCCATTTTGCCGTCGTTAGCTACTATGGTGTCATATCCTTCCTTTTCCATATAAAGCCTTAACAGCTCGCAAATATTACTATCATCATCAACAATCATTATTTTGATTTTTTTCATATTCTTACCCCCTTTTGATTTTCGGTTCTATTCAATTCATTACAAGATTTGCTTATATGTTTTAAAGTTTATCTAAAAATGTATATTCTTGCAGCTTACTAAATAATTTTATATTACAAAGGGGAGTGTTATGTTAATAAAATATTAATGATAATAAGATATTTTATTACAAATACAAAACTTGAATTTAATATAAAAAATAAAAAGGTTCCAAACCATAGGCTTGGAACCCTCTGAAAAACTTATTTATTGAAAATTCCAATTACATCAATGAAATCGTCATCATCTTTATCATCAGCAGAATTGCTCATAACATCAGCAAGGCTATTAGGTTTAGAAGAGTTTAACTTCTTATCATCACCAAGTCCTGTTGCGATAACAATAATTTTGATTTCATCTTCAAGCTCATCATCAATCTGTGTACCGAAGATAATATTAGCAGACGGATCGCACATATCGTGAACAACCATTGAAGCCTGTTCAATCTCTTCAAGACCAATATCGTCAGAACCGGTGATGCTGATGATAACGCCTGTTGCATTATCCATAGATGTTTCGATAAGCGGGCTTGTGATAGCCTTCTTAACAGCAACTTCTGCCTTATCGCGGCCTGTTGCAACACCAACGCCCATGTGAGCATAGCCTGCATCCTTCATAACAGATGTAACATCGGCAAAGTCAACATTGATAAATGCTGTGTTGCTGATGATACCTGAAATACTCTGAACACCTTGGCGAAGAACATCATCAGCAATAGCGAATGCGTTCTTAAAGGTGATTTTCTCTTCTGAAACATATTTGAGCCTTTCATTAGGAATAACAATAAGGCTATCTACATGTTCGCGAAGCTCTGAAATACCGATTTCAGCCTGTTCCATTCTTCTTTTACCTTCGAATGCGAAGGGCTTTGTAACAATAGCAACGGTAAGAATACCGAGTTCTTTAGCAATCTGTGCAACAATGGGAGCAGCGCCAGTTCCTGTTCCGCCGCCCATACCTGCAGCTATGAAAACCATATCTGCATTGCTAAGAGCGGCCCTGATTTCGTCTTTAGATTCCTGTGCAGCACTCTGACCCTTTTCAGGGCTAGCGCCGGCACCTTGGCCCTTAGTAACCTTTTCGCCTATTTGAATTTTCTTTGAAGCCTTTGAAAGAAAAAGTGCAGCTTTATCGGTGTTTACAGCGATAAATTCAACACCGCGAACGCCGGCATCAACCATTCGGTTAACAGCGTTACCGCCGCCACCGCCGACACCAACAACCTTAATTTGAACTACTTCGCCTGCCTCGTTAATTGTTTCTAACGGCATTTTTATCATCCTTCCATTTTATGTAGAACTTGTTATACACATTTATTCATCAAATATATTAGCATATAAAATTTTTTATTTCAATACCTTTTTTTGTATTTAAACAATTTTTTTGAAATTTTAATAATAATCCTGAATACTTACACTTTTAAAGTAACCCTCTGGTTTGTTTTTGCTCCATAATTTCAGGTTAATAATACCTTCAGCATCGTTTTCTATGCTTTCAAGCATACTGTTAAGATGCTTGAATTTTTCATTAATATTTGTAACCGAACCGATTTCAACGATAATCTTTTCATTAATTCTAAAAGTTATATTAACTGTATCGCTAATATCAATCAAATCACAATCAAACCCATAAGTTCTTATATTGTCTGTAACAGTTTTGTAAACATTCGACATACTTTCATCACTGATGCTGAATTTGTTACCAACTGTAATATCCTCAACAAAAACACCCTTAATTATAGGCAAACCTTCAGGTATTTGATTGGAAGAGGTTAACACACGGCCCGATGTGCTTATGATGTAATTATTTCCTTCTGAAATAACACAAAATTCTTCTTTAGCGGGGTTAACTGTGAGCGAAATGGTTCCGTTTATATTTTTATCAACCTCAACATTTTCGATATACGGAAATTCCCCCGTTACTCTTTCGTTTATCTTTTGGGGCGAAAGCGTTATAACATTCTGCCCCTGCCCTATCGCCGCAACCGACAACACTTCCTCGGCCGTATATACACTTTGCCCATAGAGCTTAACGCTCTTCACCGGAAAGGCAAAGGTTAAAGAGGCAATGATCCCAAAACCGGATACTAAACATATAACAACCATTGAGAACCTGAAAAATGCGCCCTTTCGCTTAGACGCCGAGCGTTTTGCCGCCGCGCGTTTTGCCTCAATGCGGTTGTTACTGTCTGAATGCTTATAACTGTTAATATTGTTTTTAACGTTTTTATTTTTATTCCTTTTATTTTTATTTGGCAACAATGTCAACCCTTTTCATATTATTAACATTAAAATACTTTTAACGAGTTTTTAGTTTATTCTTCTAATATCTGCCCCAACAGAGGAAAGTGATTGTTCAATTTGTTCATAGCCACGGTCAATGTAACACACATTATTTATTTCGGTTGTGCCTTCTGCACCAAGTGCCGCTACAACAAGTGCCGCTCCTCCGCGAAGGTCGGTTGCAACCGTTTTCGCACCGCACAAACACTCGCGCCCTTCAATAACCGCAACCCTGCCAACCGTTTTTATTTTCGCGCCCATTCTTTTAAGTTCATCGGTAAACTTAAATCGATTTTCGAAAATATTTTCAACAAACATAGAAGAGCCGCACGAATAACACGACATTGCCATTATCGGCGGGCAGGCATCGGTTGGAAATCCAGGGTAAACCATTGTGCTTATTTTATCGATTTTTTTGGTTCTTCGAGGTGATTTCACCCTAACACCAATATTATCAAACTCAAGAACACACCCAGCTTGGTTAAACGATTCAACCGTTGGCATAATATGCTCTTTAATTACGTTTTTAATGTAAATTTCACTGCCGCAAACCGCCGCGCAAGCAATATAGGTTGATGCAACAATCCTATCGGGGATAACAGTGTGTTCACAAGATGTTAACCTTTTAACACCATCGATAACAATGGTGTTGCCACCGCAACCATAAATCTTTGCGCCCGCCTTATTTAAGAAATTAGCCAAATCGCAAATTTCGGGCTCACGCGCACAGTTTCTAATAATAACCCTACCTTCACAAGTGGCCGCTGCTAAAATTATGTTCTCGGTAGCACCAACACTCGGGAAACTTAAGGTTATCTCGGTTCCGCGAAGGCGAGGCCCACAGCATTTGCAATCAAGAATACCGCTGTGCTCATTAATCGTAAGGCCCATTTTTCTAAGAGAATCAATATGAAGGTCAATAGGTCGAGGCCCTAATTCACACCCGCCCGGGGCCGAAAGCCTTGCTTTTCCAAGCCGAGCAGCAATTGCGCCTAAAAACACAATTGAAGATCGCATTTCACGCATAAGCTCATCGGAAATGCTGCAGCCGGTTACAACAGTTGCATCAACAGTTACGGTGTTACCTTCACGTTTGCACTTACACCCTAAATCAGATAATATTTTAAGCGAAATATCAACATCAGAAAGCTGCGGGCAATTATGTAACACAGTTTGACCTTTAATAAGCAATGTTGCCGCAAGCAACGGTAAAACGCTGTTTTTAGCACCGCTGCAGTTAAGCTCGCCCTCTAATCTTTTTCCACCATTCACAATTAGCTTTGGCATAGTAAACACTCCTAAGAGTATATTGAAATCGGCAAAAACGCCTTTCAATTCATACTATGCGCAATGTAAGTTTGTGTGATTTTATCCTAAAAGAGATGAAATTACATTATAAATGCGGTTGTTCGCATCGGTTATGGCGCTTTTTTTTGCATTCTCGGCCATTTGTTTTAGCGCCTCATCATCGAATAAAATTGAATTTATAAGTTTTTTAAGATGTTCGCCGCTTAAATCCTTTTCTTCAATAACCTCGGCAGCGCCGCGATTTTTAAGCGACATTGCGTTGTGATATTGGTGATTTTCAGCAACATAGGGCGAAGGAATAATAATAGCAGGTTTTCCGCAGGCCGAAATCTCGCTTAAGGTTAATGCCCCGCCGCGGCATATAACCAAATCGGCCGCCGCAAGCATAACATCCATATTGTCGATATATTCGGTAATTCGAACGGTACTCGGCAACCCTTTAACGCCATCTGCTTTAAGTGCATTCATCATACGGTCGTACCCTGCGCGACCAGTTGCATGGAAATGATAATACTTACTTTTGTTTTCTTTTATAAGCTCGCTAACCGCTTCATTAAGCGGGCGAGCACCTAAACTTCCGCCAAACGATAAAACTGTTTTCTTATCACCAAGCCCTAAAGCGGCTCTTGCCTCTTCTCGGCCTGCTTCAAGAATGTTTTGCCTTACGGGGTTGCCTGTAATTATAGGCTCATTTTTGCAGTTAAGGTATTTAGCAGCATCGCTATTTACAAGCATAACAGCATCAACCTTCGGAGCTAAAAGTTTTATTGTAACACCGGGGTATGCGTTTGCCTCATGAACTGCGGTTTTAATTCCAAGCTTTGCCGCAGCCCTAAGCACCGGCCCACAAACATAGCCGCCGGTTCCCACAACCAAATCAGGGTTTATAGCTTTAAGAAGTTTTTTCACTTCAGCAGACGATACAACAGCCTTTTTAACGGCTGAAATATTTTTCTTAATAGCTTCGAAAGATATTCTTCTCTGAAAGCCTGCAACATCTATAGTATAAAAATCATAACCTGCTTTTGGAACTAAATCACATTCAATTTTCCCTGCCGCTCCAATATAACTGATTTTAGCATCAGGGTGCAAAGTTTTAATATGGCCTGCAATAGCAAGCGCAGGGTTAACGTGGCCTGCGGTTCCGCCACCTGTAAATAAAATATGCATTATAGCCTCCTGTTCTACCATTAAGGCAATCAAAAGCGCAAATCTATTTGTGCGTTAGAATTATAATCTTTTATCCTTTTTGCAATGTGCTACATCGCGAAACCGATAAAACAACACCCATTTCAACTAAAAGTATAACAAGCGAGGTTCCGCCGTAGCTAAAAAACGGAAGACTGATGCCTGTGTTAGGAACGGTGTTGGTAACAACAAGCACATTCAAAAGCATTTGAAGACCAACCTGAAATGAAAGGCCAACGGCTAAAAGCGCACCGAATTTATCAGGCGCTTTCATAGCGATTGAAAATCCACGCCACACAAGCACGCAAAAAAGAGCAATTATAGCTATAGCGCCAATAAGGCCTAATTCTTCACATACAACCGAAAAGATAAAATCGTTATGCGGTTCAGGAATCCATAAATGTTTCTGCCTTGATTCTCCAAGCCCGCGCCCTAAAAGGCCGCCCGAACCAATAGCAATAAGCGACTGTATTGTTTGGAAGCCTTTACCCTGCGGGTCAGACCAAGGGTCAAGCCAATACTCAAGCCTTGAAGAAGCATAACCAACAACATAGAACAGTGCAAGAGCACCAAGCCCTGCACCGCCCACAAGGCCGCCAACAATGAATTTTTTAGCAAGGCCACCCACTATTAAAAGGGTGATGCCTATTGCAAATATCAAAAGCGTTGCCGAAAGGTGTGTTTCAACAACAACCAAAACGCAAACAACGGCTAATAATCCACAAAGTAATATGGCGAACTTAGCATCGCTCATTCTTTTGTAGTTTGCCGAAATTAAATGAGCAAAGAGCAGAATAATTGCGAATTTTGCAATTTCAGAGGGCTGAAAGTTTATTGGACCTAAAACTAACCATCGCTTGCAATCCATTCCCGGAATCATTGGCGGTAACATAAGCAAAACCGCCAACATTATAACCGAAATAATATAAAGCGGCCAAGAAAACTTGCGGTAATGATGGTAATCAATTTTCGACACAATTAACATAAGCGCCACGCCTACAACTGCAAAAAGCGCCTGCTTTTTTATAAACATATAGCTATCGCCATAAACCGAAAGAGCAAACGAATAGCTCGAAGAGAAGAGCATTATAAGGCCTATAACCAATAAAAGTATTAAAACAGCAAAAAATGAAATATCCATTTTACCGGTTAGGAACAGGCTATTCTTCTTAAGTGAAGGTTTAATTTTTTTGCTGTTTACCGGCATAGAACTTGCCCCTTTCTAAAAATTATAATAACACAAGCATTGCTGCTAATCCGCAGGTAATTAATGTAACAAATGAAAAAACAAATACTATCTTATTCTCGCTCCAGCCCGACATTTCGAAGTGGTGGTGTATGGGCGACATTTTGAATATTCTTTTCTTGGTTTTTTTGTAAACCGCAACCTGAAGCATTACAGATAATGCCTCTATAAGATAAATTAAGCCCATAAGAACAAGCAAAATTGGCCTTCCGATGCCGAAAGCAAGGGCTACAACCATTCCGCCAAGGAACATTGAACCCGTATCGCCCATAAAAACTTTAGCAGGGTGCGCATTCCAAACAATAAAACCTATGCAAGCGCCCGCAAGTGAAGCCGAAAGCACGTTTGTTCCGAAAAAGTTTAACATACCGGGGCCCGAAATGAATATAAATCCGCAGCTAACAACCATAGTTACGGTTGAAGCAAGGCCGTCGATCCCGTCGGTTAAATTAACTGCATTGGTAAAGCCATATACAAAGAAAAGCGCAACAGGCCAGAAGATAAGCCCCCAGGAATGAAGTATATCAACATCACCCACAAAGGGAACCCAGGTTGTGTCCATACCTGAAATGGCAAGGCTTGCAAGAAACGCCACCGAAACTAAAAGCTGAAGCAATGTTTTTTGGCGAGCCGTAAGCCCTAAATTTCTTTTAAGCGCAACCTTAATATAGTCATCTAAAAAGCCTATAAGCCCCATTCCAAGGCTAAGGCCTATGCCTGCGATAAAGGTTGTAAGTTTAATCGGGCTTGATAAATCCTCTGATAAAAACTTTTTACCTAAAAGCACGTCAACCGCAAAGGCCGCCGCAATACCAACTATTACGCCAACAACTATAAGTATACCGCCCATTGTTGGTATTCCTTCTTTTGATTTATGCCATTTAGGGCCAATATCAAGAATAGTTTGGCCGAATTTTAAGCGCCTAAGCCAGGGTATTACAACAAACCCCATTAAAGCCGACACCGCAAAGGCAACCACCGCCGCTGCTATAAAAACAAAACTACGCATAAAGCTTCCCTCCTTGGGCAGAAAGCATCTCTGCCTTTTAGGGTTATGAACTTCATAACCACTTTTACAAATCCTATTATAATAGTAACGCCCAACAATTTCAATTGCTACTTAACTTTAATTCTTCTAATGCTTCGGCAACAATTTCGCGTTCATCAAGATGTATAGTTTTATCTTTGAGTATTTGGTAGGTTTCGTGACCCTTGCCCGCAAGAACAACTATATCTCCGCTCTTTGCATTTTTAACCGCATATTTTATTGCGGCTATCCTATCGGGTATTACAGTGTATTTATCTTCATACCCCTTCATACCTCCGGTTATATCATCAATTATCTTTTCAGGATCTTCTGTTCTTGGGTTATCGCTTGTTACTATAACGTAATCAGCTATTGATGCTGCAACTTCGCCCATCTGCGGCCTTTTAGTGCCGTCGCGGTCGCCGCCGCATCCAAACACAGCCACCAGGCGGTTCTTTTCACATTCATTAAATGTGTTTAATATATTTTCAAGCCCGTCGGGGGTGTGGGCATAATCGATTATAACAGTGAAGTCGCGCCCTGTTGGCACTACCTCTGCCCTGCCCTTAACACCTTTCATCAATGCAAGCGCATCGCTTGCGGTTTGCGCGTGAACCCCTAATTCAACCGCGCAAGATACAGCCGCCATTGAATTGTAAACACTAAACCTGCCGGCTGTTGAAAGTTTAACACGGCTAATAAGGTTGTAGCCCACAAAGTGGTAAACAATTCCGTCGGGCTTATAGCGTATCTCTTTTGCTGAATAGGTTGATTCGTCACTAATAGTCGAATAGGTGCAAACCCTGCAATTAAGCCCTTCAATTAATCTTTCTTTATACGGGTCGTCGTGATTCATAATAGCAAGATCACACTGCTCAAACAATTTGCGTTTTGCATCGCAATAATTATCCATTGTTTTATGATAATCAAGGTGGTCTTGTGTTAGGTTGGTGAAAACAGCCGCAGTGAACCTGATCCCGTGAACCCTGCCCTGGTCGAGCGCGTGCGATGATACCTCCATAACACAATAGTCGCAGCCTTCTTCACACATACGATAAAGCAATTCATTAACAGTGTATACATCGGGCGTTGTGTTACTTGTTGGGATAGTTTCGTTTCCTATCATATTATTAATAGTTCCTATGAGCCCCACCTTATGGCCGCAATGTTCGAAAATGGATTTTAACATATAAGAAATTGATGTTTTACCGTTGGTTCCGGTAATGCCAATTATTTTAATGCGTTTTGCAGGCTCGCCGAACCACTTAGCGCACATTTCAGCATAGGCTTCTCGCGTGTCGCTAACAATTATTTGGTTAGCAAGGTCTAAATCTTTAGATGCAATTATTACAGCCGCGCCTTTATCGGCAGCGGTTTTGGCGTAATCGTGCCCATCCGATACTGTGCCCTTAATGCACACAAATGCATATCCCGAGCACACCTTTCTCGAATCACTGGTAACGCCCTTTATTTCGGTGTTGCCAATAGTACCAAGAGTGTTCTTTAATAATTCATTCAGTTTCATAACAAGCATTCCCTTCTTTTGAAACCCAACCAAAACTCATCCGTAATACCTGAAATATCTTTTAAAACTGTAACAGTTTAATCTGCCGCATCATTCCGCCTGAAATGAACGGTTATCACCGAACCATATTCGGCTGATGCACCGGGCTCAATGCTTTGTTTGTAAGCCGTAACGCCCGCATCATTTAAATCAGCACCGTAATACTGAATGTTAAGCCCACTATTTGCGGCAGCCGAATTAGCAGCCGATACGGTAAGCCCAACCAAATTCGGAACGGTTACACTTTCAGCCTGAGCATCGTTTGTTGTATATAGCACAACAACACCATTCTTATAAATCGACTTTGAAGATTCTGGGAACTGCCTTACAACACTTGTTCCGTTCCCAACAATTTTATACGAAAGCCCTGCCGAGGTTACCGCAGATTTAGCTGCCGCTAAGTCTTTTCCTGTAACGCTTGGAACACTTATTGCCATTTCTGCAAGTTCTTCTTCGCTATACTGCGGCTCATACCCAAGGTATGGAAGTATTTCTGCTAACATTTGCCCTGCGGCAGGCGCCGCTATTGCGCTACCATAGTAAGCCGCACCGTTCGCAACATCGGGTTCATCAACCAAAACAAGAATTGCAATTTCAGGGTCATCAATCGGGGCCACACCAACAAACGAACCTATATAAAGGTTGTTTCGGTTGCTTTCTTGGTTTTCGGCAACCTTCTGCGAGGTTCCCGTTTTACCTCCGATTTTATACCCCGAAACATAAGCGTTTTTGCCACCGCCGTTTTCAACAACATCGCCCATCAATCGGCATATTATATCTGAAGTTTGTTTAGATATAACCTGCCTTTTAATGTTAGTTCCCGTAACACTAACGGTGTTTCCGTTAGCATCAACAACTTCGCTAACTATATGAGGAGTTACCAAATTCCCCCCGTTTACAGCTGCCGATATTGCAGTTATAAGCTGAATTGGGGTGATTTTAAAGGTTTGCCCGAACGAGGAAGACGCAAGCTCAACCGTTCCCATTCTTGAAGCTGAATGATAAACCGAATACGATTCACCCGGCAGATCTATTCCTGTTTTTTCGGTTAAACCAAAGGCTGAAAAATATTTGCTGAATTTATCAATTCCAAGATCGGTTCCCATTGTTATAAAAGCAGGGTTGCAAGAATTATTCATTGCAAGCCCTAAGCTTTGCAGCCCATGACCTGAATGTTTATGGCAATTATACCTTTGGCCCGAAACGGTTATATTACCAGTGCAGTTATAGGTGCTTGAAACCGATGTTACCTGTTCTTCAAGCGCAGAAGCCGCCGTTATAACCTTAAATACCGAACCCGGTTCATAGGTGTCTGTTACGGTTTTATTAAGCCACTGGCGGCTAAGCAGGCGGGATTCTTCCGCTTCGCGTTCCTTTTCATCTGTTATTGCTTCAAGCGAAGCTGCTTCTGTTTCTGATAATTCAAACGGTGAGTTAGGGTCGAAATCTCCCTTAACAGCCATTCCTAAAATCTCGCCCGTTTTAACATTCATAACAATGCAGGCGCCTCTTTCCTGTGCCTGATTATCAATTATGGCCTGCTCAAGGTGCTTTTCGCAAACATATTGGATATATGTGTCGATTGTTAATTTTAATGAGTTGCCCGGCACCGCATCAACAATTTTTTCATAACTAAACGGCATGGCTGTGCCGTTAGATTTTTTCGCAGCTATAACGCGCCCCGAAGTGCCGGTAAGTTCATTATCATAATACGCTTCAAGCCCTGAAAGGCCTTGGTTATCAGATCCAACAAAACCAAGCGCGCAAGAAGCCAAACTGCCGTTAGGGTAATATCTTTTAGTGCTTTCATCAAGGCCAATATACGACGACACACTGTTTTCACTTTCCGATAGGTATTCTCTTACAAGGTTGGCCTTATCTTCTTCAACCTTTTTTTGAATTATAACATAGCTTAAATCTTTGTTAAGCTTTTCTAAAACCTTTTCACTGTCTAATTCCAAAATGCGTGAAAGATTATCGGCTATTTCGTTTTTAACCTCATCTCGTTTTTCATCGGTTTTAATATTCTTAAAGCTATTAGGGGTTACATAAACCGTCCACACTGTTGAGCTGGTTGCAAGCAGGTTGCCATTTCGGTCATATATATCGCCGCGCTGAGCCGAAACCTCGGTGTCATAAAGCTGTTGCTTTGCGGCCTTATCTTTATAAAAATCAGCCTTTACTATCATAATTCTAATAAGCTGAAAACCTGTTACTAAAAGAGTAACACCAACCAGAAGAAGAATCATCGCCTTCATTCTAAACGACATTTTTTTAGTTGGCCTAAAACCCATTGCTACCCCTCCTTCAAGTTAAAAAATATACTCGAATACGAGAGCCGGGCAAAAAGCCTAACTCTCGTATTTTTACTTAAAATTTATATGTTTAAAAACTCTAATATATTATTCCGCATCTGCGGTATCAATCTCGTCGGCATTTGTTTTAATGTAAACAACCTGGTTTTTCTCGGTTTTATTCATGCCAAGTTCCTTTGCCGCTTGCTCAACATTTTTATATGATGTCATTTTTTCAATTTCACAATTAATGCGTGTTGCCTCGCTTTCAAGGCGGCTTATCTCTTCGTTCATAGCAGCCATCTGGGCATCAACCCTTGTGATCTCGGCCCTTGTGAATACATTTAAAACCACCATTGTAACCATAAAAACAGCAATTGCAACTACACCGATTCTTGCGCGAAGTGCCTGCCTTGAACGGCTAAGTTTTTTATGTGATACAGAAGGGTGTTTGGTTATAACGGTTTCTTTCTCTTTAGGGCTGGGTGCAGCAGACGATGTAAACATATCAAAGTCGTATGCTAACGACCTGCTGTAGTATTGGTAATTGTTCATAATAACATCACTAATCCTTTATTTTTTTAACAGCGCGAAGTTTTGCACTTCGGCTACGCTGATTTTCTTCAAGTTCTTGTTCGCTTGCAGTTATTGGCTTGTTATTAACAAGCTTGCCATCGGGTGTGCGGCCGCAGATGCATATTGGGCTTTCGGGTGGGCAAATACAACCCTTGCAAAACTCTGCGAACATTCTTTTAACTATGCGGTCTTCAAGCGAATGAAAGGTTATAACGCTTAACACGCCGCCGTTGTTTAAACATTTAAACCCATCGGCAACACCCTTTTTAACGGCATCAAATTCTCCGTTAACCTCAATCCTGAGTGCCTGAAAACATTTGCGTGCAGGGTGCCCGCCACGCCTTGCCGCAGCGGGAACAGCATTTTTTATTATTTCGGCAAGTTGAAGTGTGGTTTCTATAGGTGAAACACTTCTTTCCCTGTCTATTGCCTGTGCTATTCGGTAACTGAACTTTTCTTCTCCATAATCGCGAAAAATTTCATTCAACCGTTTTACCGACAGGGTGTTAACAAGTTCGGCAGCGGTTGTGCCCTTTTGGCTCATTCGCATATCAAGCGGCGCATCATAGTGGTATGAAAAGCCGCGCTCGCCGTTATCAAGCTGCCAAGAGGATACACCAAGATCCATTAATATGCCGTCGACCTTATCAATATTTAAATTAGCAAGCACCGATTCTATTTCGCTAAAATTTGCATTTACAACCTGCGCGTTGTACCCCTTAAGTCGTTCGGTTGCAACCTTAACAGCGTCTGGGTCTTGGTCGATCGCTATTAATTTGCCTGTTGTTAGGCGTGACGCAATCTCGCGTGAGTGGCCTGCACCGCCAGCAGTGCCATCAACATATATTCCACCCGGTTTTATTTGTAGGGAGTTTACAGTTTCGTTCAGCAAAACAGGCTTATGCGAAAATTCCAAACCTTAACCCCCCTAATCTTAAAAATCGAGTTCTTCCATAATAGCAGCAATTTCTTGCGGGCTGTATTCGCTGCTTTCCTCTGCCCATTGAGCGCTGTTCCAAACTTCAAGATGCGTTGACATACCAAGGATTACTGTTTCACCCTCAAGTGAAGCAAATTCTCTTAAATTCTGTGGAATAAGCACCCTACCCTGAGAATCATATTCAAGCCTTGTAGCACCCGAATAAAGGTAGTGCTTAACTTTGCTGGCCTTCATATTCGGCAGGCTTCTAATTTTTTGGTCAAGCGCGTTCCACTCATCATTTGAATAAATGCAAAGGCAATACTTGCCCTCGAGCCCTTTTGAAAGCATTATGCTGTCGCCCAGCTCTTCGCGGAACTTTGCAGGAATTGCAACACGGCCTTTTTTATCGATATTATGTTTGTATTCACCGAATAACACTTTAGGCCGCCTCACTTTCCACACAATTTAACACTTTTATGGTGAAATTAAACACTTTTCACCACTTATAGAAGTATTATACGTCATCTTAGTTTCAATTTCAATAGAAATTTTAAATTTTTTCAAAAAATATTTAAAAAGATTCAAGCAATTATTTAGGGGGTTTTAGGCACAAAAAAACAAGCATACTATTTGCAGTATGCTTGTTCTGTAATTGTATTAAGTTTTTAAAATAAAATTAATAATCGCAGTTCATAGGTGTTCTGTGATATGGGATAACATCGCGGATGTTTTCCATATCGGTAAGATACATAACAAGGCGTTCAAAGCCCATTCCAAAGCCCGAATGTGTGCAGCCGCCGAATTTACGAAGATTTAGGTACCACCACATATCCTCTTCTGAAATCCCAAGCTCACGAACACGGTTTAACAGCTTATCGTAGTCGGTTTCTCTTTGGCTGCCGCCCATAAGCTCGCCGGCGCCCGGAACCAATAAGTCAACCGCGGCAACAGTTTTACCGTCGTCATTTTGATACATATAAAAAGCCTTAATATCTTTCGGCCAATCATAAACAAAAACAGGCGAACCAAAATGCTCTTCGGTTAAATACTTTTCATGTTCTTTTGCAATATCTTCACCGTGCTTCGGCTTGAACACAAACCTATCTTCAACCTTTTTGAGTATTTCAATAGCATCGTAATGGGTAACCCTCGCAATGGTCGAGCCTAAAAATGCGTTAAGCTTTTCCAAAAGATTCGTGCCGTTGAACTTCTGTAAAAATTCAAGTTCATCAGGGCAACGGTCAAGCACATATTTAACAACAAACTTTAAGAAGTCTTCTTCAAGATCCATAAGTCCGTTTAAATCGCAAAAAGCAACCTCGGGTTCTATCATCCAAAATTCCGCCGCGTGGGTTTTGGTGTTTGAGTTTTCAGCCCTAAATGTTGGGCCGAATGTATAGGTTTTACCGAATGCAAGCGCAAAGGTTTCGGCCTCTAACTGGCCTGTAACCGCAAGGCAGGTTTCCTTACCGAAGAAATCATTTGCATAATCGGTTTCTCCTGCAGGCAGTGTTGTTACCTTAAAGGTGTTGCCTGCGCCCTCACCGTCGTTTGCAGAAATAAGCGGAGTATGGGCGTAAACAAAGCCCCTGTCTTGAAAATATGTGTGCACTGCCATTGCTGCAACACTTCTAACCCTGAACACAGCCTGGAAAACGCGGGTTCTGGGGCGAAGGTATGCCTGCTCGCGCAGAAACTCGAGTGAATGCTTTTTAGGCTGAAGGGGGTAATCTTCAGGGCAATCACCCAAAAGCTCAACCGAACTTGCCTGAATTTCAATCTTATCTACGTTGCCGTTAACAAAAACAGGTTTGCCTATAACCTTAAGTGATGTCCCAACGTGGAAAGTGTTAACTGTAGAGAAGTTCTCAAGCGAGTCGCCATATACAATTTGAATTGATTTAAAACAAGAACCATCGTAAAAATCAATAAATCCGAAGGTTTTTTGTTTCCTGTGGTTTCTAACCCAACCCTCAAGCAGTACTTCGTTTTCCACATAATCTTTTGTGTTTGCAAAAAGCTCTTTCAATAAAACCTTTTTCATTTTTCTTCACTCTTCCTATTAAAAGTGTTTAACTTAATTTAATATACCACCATATCCCCTCAAGGTCAAACATTTTTTGTTAAATTACACACTAACATCTGCATTATATGCCAATTTTATTACAATATTGTATATTGACATAAAGGTGAAATTGTTATATTCTTCTTTTAGGTTTTTATATTTAATATTTCGGCGGTATGATGATATAAATTTAATTAGGAGTACAGCTGTTTATGGATATTTTAATAAAATTCAGAAAATCAACAATGTTCATATTAAAAATATTAATGGTAATTTCGCTAACCTGTTGTTTTGTTTACTTTTGGCAGCGTTTTTACCAACAATCCCTTTTCAGCTACAAGGGTAACTTCGTTGTTGTTCTATGCTATGTATCGCTTATGTTTGTGTTCTTTATTTTATACGGTAGTTTTAAAATTGGCGTTTCACGACTGCACGAAATAGTATATAGCTGTGGCCTTTCCTTAATTTTCACTAATGTAATATCATACCTTATATTAAGCCTTGTTGCCCGTGAAATGTTAAGTGTTTGGCCGGCAGCGCTTTTAACCACCGTGCAAATTATCATGTCAACAATGTGTGCATGTATGCTAAACTCCACATATTTCAGAATGTATAAAGCGCGCCACATTTTGGTTGTATTTAACGATGACCCTCAAAGCCGAAGCATTATTAATAAAATGAGCCTTATTAATGAGCGTTACAAACTCGATAAAGGCATAAATGTTGAAGCGGGAATAGAAAAAATCAAAAAAGAGATCGACCGCTACCAAGCAATACTTATTTGCGATATAGAAAAAACGCTCAAAGATGAAATTTTTCTTTATTGTTACACAAAAGGCAAAAGAATTTACCTGCTCCCCTCGGTTAACGATATAATTATTAATAACGCATACAAAAGCCAGGTATTCGACACACCCATGCTCTTATCAAGAAATGTTGGACTTTCGATGGAACAGCTTATCGCAAAAAGACTGCTTGACATCATAGTTTCACTTATAGGTGTTATTGTAACTTCTCCTATAATGCTTTTAATAGCATTATTCATCAAACTTGATGATGGCGGCCCTGTTTTATTTAAGCAAAACAGAGTTACCCGAAACGGTAAAATTTTCAACGTTTACAAGTTCCGTTCAATGATAGTTGATGCCGATAAAGACGGCGCGAAAAGAGCAACCGACAACGATGACCGCATCACAAAGGTTGGGAAGGTTATTCGCCGCCTACGTTTAGATGAACTGCCGCAGCTTTTTAACATACTGTTAGGTTCAATGTCGCTTGTTGGTCCCCGCCCCGAGCGCACACAAAACGTGTTTGAATATAACGCAGCGTTCCCCGAATTCAACCTTCGCCATAAGGTTAAAGGAGGGCTTACAGGTCTTGCACAGGTTTACGGAAAATATAACACCACACCCGAAGATAAGCTTATGCTCGACCTTATGTATATTGAAAACTATTCATTTTTAAAAGACATAAAATTACTTATTATGACTTTTAAAATTTTATTTGTAAAGGAAAGCACCGAAGGTTTTTCCGAAAACGAAGCCACAATCGGCAAGAAAAAATAGCATTCTAACCCAGTGGAGGTACCTTATGAAATACAAAGCAACAGAAAAAGATTCTTCTATAATCACAGAAGACAAAGAAATCCTTAATGAAACAACCCTTTTTGAATCGCCTACCGATTCGGTTGATGAACAAAACACCCCTTCGGAAGCCGATATTATTTTAGCAAACAGCAAAAGATTCGGAAAAAAAGGTATAATAATCATATCCATAACCGCTTTTGTTCTGGCTGCACTGCTTTGCGTTTCTGCCTTTTTTATAAATGATTGGAGAAACGGCAACAGAGCTATCCCCTCTTTCCTTCAGGGGTATGGATTTATAAACACAGGTAAAAACTTTGAAGGCGTTTCAATAAACGGTATTTCTGTTGAAGGGCTTACAAAAAGTGAAACTAAAAAGAACGCGAAAAAAATTGAAAAAACACTTGTTAAGAAATTTGAACTTACCATCAATGCAAATGGCAAAAGCGAACTTTTAACCGAAAAAAGTTTCAACTTTGCATATAATACAGATGACATTTTAAAAGAAATCGAGCAATATCGCCTTGATATAATCAGCGGAAAAATTAAAAGAAAACCTAAAAACTTTGTAATTAAAAGAATTTTAATTGAAGATTCGGTTAATTTGGCAATAGATAATATTGCAACCACACTCAATACTGTTGCAATCAATTCGGTTGTAAGCAACGTAGAAGGCTCCACTTTCCAAAGCGATGGGCAAAAAGGCAGCGAAATTGATAAAGAAGACCTTCGCGTAAAGATAATTGAATTCATAAACTCTGAACAAAAAACCGGAACAATTGATGCAAAGGTTAATGAAGTTGACCCGATAACAGTGAACGCACCCGATGGTGCAGAAGGTGTTACCGTTCTTGCAACATTTTCAACCATTTCAACCAATAATGCCAACGGAAATCATAATATGAAATTGGCGCTTAAGGCATGCGACGGTTCAATTATCCAACCGGGGGCAACTTGGTCGTTCAACGCTCACACAGGCAACTCAAACCTAACTTCGCTCGGGTATAAACCTGCAACCGTTATTGCCGGCGGAAAATATCAAACCGGTATAGGCGGCGGCATTTGCCAGGCAAGCACAACCATCTATAACGCTGCACTTTACGCAGGGTTGCAGATAGCCGAAAGGCATTGCCACCTTTGGGCTTCATCATACGCAAAGGCAGGATTTGACGCAACAATCGACTACCCCGGCCTTGACTTAAAGCTTAAGAACCCAGGCAATAAACCTGTTTATTTAAAATGTTCTATGAGCGGCAACAAGCTCACCGTTACCATATTTGGCCACAAAAGTGACGAATATGATACTATTCAGCTTAATTCAAGAACAACTCAATACGTTGCGGGTGAATATTACAGGGTTGCGGCAACAAGAACATTTTTGAAAAACGGTACAGTTGTGAGAACCGAAAACCTCACCTCGTCAAGATATAGCTTAAAGAAAGCTGTTACCGACGACACTCCAACCACCGATCCTAACGCTTCGCAGCCGGCAACACCACCTGCAGAACCTCCTGTTTCTTCATCACAGGTTAGCTCATCTGAAGTGAGTTCCTCTGCCCCAAGTTCATCAGAAAACAGCTCGTCGCAAACACCACCACCCGTGCAGAGCGATCCGAATGGCAGTTCTTCCAACGTTCCGAGTTCAGAACCAGCCACATCTTTACCCGAAGAAAGTGCAAGCGAAACGCCCTAAACTTGAAAGGATGATATTTCTTGCAATACAAATATGATTTGCACGTTCATTCAAGTGAAATGAGCCGCTGCGCTAAGCAGGATATTTACAGTTTAGCAGATGAATACGAAGCAGCCGGTTTTAACGGTTTTGTGCTAATTAACCATTTCAACACCGATTCAATCGGTAATCTTTTCAGCGGCAAGCCTTGGGAAGAGATCGCAAAACTCACCATAAACACCTTTGAAAAACTTCGCGAATATGTCAAGGATAAACTACAGGTGGCTTTTGCGGTTGAAATTGCCTTTGAAGGAGTGCACAATGATTATTTGGTGTATGGTTTAACCGAAGAACTGCTTTATGAACTTGTTAAGTTTTCGGGCAATGCCGGAATATTAAAATTAGGGCTACAAAAGCTTCACGAATTTACATCAGCCAACAATCTTCTTTTGGTTCAAGCCCACCCGTTTAGAAAAAATATGATTATTGTAAACCCCGATCTTGTTGATGGGTATGAGGTCTTCAACGGTTGCACAAGGCATAATTCAAGCAACGATATAGCGTTTAGCTGGGCTAAAAAATACAGCAAGATTATGACATCCGGCTCTGACCATCATTGGCACGACGATATTAAAAATGCAGGAATTATAACGGGTACACCTATAACCTCTCAAGCGGATGTTGTTAAGATTCTCCGCTCGGGCGATTATAACCTTATTATGGAATAAGAACTTTTAAGCCTTACAAAAAGCATCGCAAACCCTAAAAAGGATATTGCGATGCTTTTGTTTTTTATTTATGAATTGATCCATTCCTCTATGCGAAGCAGGCGGTTATACTTTGCAACGCGGTCGGTTCGGCAGGGTGCACCCGACTTAATAAGGCTACAGTTCATACCAACGGCAAGGTCGGCAATAAAGGTATCCTCAGTTTCGCCCGAACGATGAGAAATTATCGGCACATAGCCCTTGCGCTTAGCATACCTTATAACGTCAATTGTTTCTGATAATGTTCCTATTTGATTTAATTTAATAAGAATCGAGTTTCCGCAACCGGCTTCCACACCTTTTTTTAGGCGGCAGATATTTGTAACAAACAAATCATCACCAACAAGCAGTGTTTTATGGCCCAAACGCTTTGTGAGCATAGCCCAGCCCTCGAAATCCTGTTCACCTAATCCATCTTCAACCGACATTATGGGATAGGTTGCAACAAGCTTTTCAATATAATCAATAAGCTCTTCATAATCAAGCGTTGTTCCTCTTTTGGGAAGGTGATAACTACCGTTATCATACCACTCGCTTGAAGCAACATCGAGCGCAAGTTTAATTCCTGCGTTTTCAAGCCCCGCCTTTGATATTGCCCTCATAATATATTCGAGCGCGTCCTCATCGCTCTTTAAGTTAGGAGCATAGCCCCCCTCATCTCCAACGCCCGACGATAAGCCTTCCTGCTTTAATATGCTGCCAAGCGCGTGATAAACTTCTGTGCCCTGGCGCAGCGCCTCGCTAAAACTTTCCGCCCCTGTTGGCACAATCATAAATTCCTGAATATCAATATTATTCGATGAATGTGCGCCACCATTTAAAATGTTCATCATAGGAACGGGAATCGTTTCGCCCGAAATACCGCCAATATACCTGAAAAGGGGCATATTGCAAGCCTTCGCCCCTGCCCTTGCAACCGCAAGTGACACCGCTAAAATCGCATTAGCTCCAAGTTTCGATTTGTTGTCGGTTCCGTCAAGCTCAATCATCGCGCTGTCAACCGTTTTTTGGTCGAAGGTTTCAAGCTCACATAGCATTGGAGCTATTTTCTCATTGATGTTTCGCGCTGCCTCTAAAACACCCTTACCAAGGTATCTTGACTTATCACCATCGCGAAGCTCATGCGCCTCGTACATGCCGGTTGAAGCACCCGATGGTGCTATTGCGGCGGTTGTTGTACCGTCGCTCAAAGTAACCTCTGCCGCAACGGTTGGATTGCCCCTTGAATCTAAAAACTCATAACCCTTTACATTAACAATTTTCTTTATCATTTTTGTCCCTACCTTCCGTTTTCTGTTATTTTTCCTCAAATGTTCCCCTATTATTCGGCAGGCTTTAAAAAGTATGATAAAAAAGATAAAATAATATTACAAAAATCCTTTCAATTTTCAATATAATGTGTTAAAATGATTATGTATATGTAATATTTTGTGTTATTTGTGTGCATTGTGCAAATTGAAGCACAAGGAGATACGGTGATTAAATGAAAACTAACGATAACATTAGCAACAATAATTCAGATAATTTAGTATTCGGCCGAAACCCCGTGTTAGAAGCGGTACGTTCAGGCCGCGAGATTGATAAACTTCTGGTTTCACACACATCGGCAGGCCTTGTTCCGCACATTATTGCCATGTGCCGCGAAAAGGGCATCCCCGTTAAAGAAGTTTCACCCCAAAAGCTTGATTTTATTACAGGCGGCGCGGTTCACCAAGGCGTTGCGGTATATATAGCTGCGCACAAATATTGCGAAGTGAAAGATATTTTGGCCGAAGCCGAAGAAAAAGGCGAGGCTCCGTTCATTATTATTTGCGACCAGCTTGAAGACCCTCACAACCTTGGCGCTATTATCAGAACCGCCGAAGCCACAGGGGCACACGGTATTATAATTCCCGAACGCAGAAGCGTTACACTTACCGCAACGGTTGCAAAAGCATCAAGTGGTGCACTTGAATATATGAAGGTGGCGCGCGTTTCAAACCTTGTTCAAACCATTGAAGAACTTAAAGAAAAAAATATATGGATATATGCCGCTGATATGGATGGTGAAAACTGGTGCTCAACCGATTTTGCCGGTGGCTGTGCTCTTGTTATTGGCTCTGAAGGAAAGGGCGTTGGCAGGCTTGTTAAAAAATGTTGCGACAAGATTGTTGCAATGCCGATGCGTGGCAAAATTAACTCACTTAATGCATCGGTAGCGGCCGGCGTACTTATGTATGAAGTTGCAAGGCAAAGGCTTGGTATAAACTCATTTAATAAGTTTTAAAGAGGTGCTTAAAATGGGACTTTTCACAAACAAACCTAAGAAAAATAAATATAAACCACCTAAAGACGAGGATATGTTTTTCGATTTTTACGATACCGACGATGATATTGATGAATCGGCAAACGGCGACACCCCTACAATAACCTCGTGGGAGGAAAAGGCCGCACGCGTAAAGGCGCCGCACGCATTTACGGCAGAAGAAATTATTAAAGATACTTCCAAAGGCTCACCCGAATCCCCCACAGAACCGGAAACATCACTGTTCAAAAGGGTGGTTGAAAAGGCATCACAAAAACAAACTAATGATAACAACCTACCCACACAAGATAATCACAGCGATGCTAACACCGAAATAGTTAATGATTTCACAGCAGACATTTTCACAATGATTGAACCCACAGATGATAAAGCATCTACCGAGGTTGAGTTGCACATCAAAGCTGAACCGTTGGCAGAGGTTGAAACCATATCTATGGATGATCTTTTTACCCCAACACCAAAAACCAGCGCAGAAGCAGATTCAGCTATTACTTCTTTGCTTGAAAAGTGCTCATCATATATCAATGATATGACCGAGCCTGAAAGCGTTGAAGACATTGAAATAACCGTTCCAAAGGTTGAGCCGGCTTCTGGCGATGTTGACGATATTATTTCGGCGGCAGAGCAAAAAGCAAATAATCGTATTAAAGCTACATACGGCGATATAAGCTTAAGCGAAGATGCAACAGCTCTTGCTGATGAAACCGCGTTGCAGGGTGAGAAAAAAGCTATTTCGGTTGACTATGCCGTTCTAACCCCTGATGAGAGTGAATCAATAATCACTTCTGATGAACCTTCAGCGCCCACTGAAACCATCGTTATGGAATCTGTAACAATCAAGGAAGAAACTCTGGAAGAGCCGCAGGATGCAACCAAGGTTATCGACCTTGAAAATGCTCTTAATACCGATAATGCTTACGAACCCGCGCTTGACGCAACCACAGCGTTTGTTATGCCAAACGCCGGCACTGAACAACCGGCCGACGCCATTGAAGACATTTTCTCGGATAGCGGCAGCACAGTGAACAACGGTTCTAAAAGTAAGGTTATATACGAAAAAGAAAGCACATTAGAAGAGCTTTACAGTGAATACGGCGATGGCAGCGAAGAAGAAAACGATCTTGGTTTTACACCACCCGTTAAGGAATATGAAAGTCTTTCTGACACTGTTGAAATCAAAGGGGAACTTCTAAAACGCAAAAAAGCTTCTGCTATGCGTGTTGCCACAACTGCAATAATTGCTTTATTATCACTTATTGTTTCAATTCCCTCGGTTTGCCTTTCATTAGGGTTAGATGGCACATCAATGTCAGTTTTACATTTAGTTTTACTCGCCGCAACGGTTGCAATCAACTTTAAAACAGTTGTTTCGGTTTTCGGCGTATTAAACGGAATCACAAAGTTCGACTATGTTGTGGCGCTCGGTGCCTTTTCGGTTGTTGTTCACAGCGTTGCAACTGTATGTATAGGTGGCGGCAACAGAATTTTCCTAACAGCCGCAGCCGCAACTGCACTTGCTTTTAACGAGTTGGGCAACTATTTAAAAACCTCAAGCATTCTAAACGGTTTTTCTCAAATTACTTCATCTGATAAGAAAAAAGCAGTGGTTCTATTCGATAACGACAACACCGCCAAAAGCATTACTGCGAATAACATAGAAGGCGATGTGCTTTTAGCAGCTTCTCGCAAAACTGTAACCGTTGAGAACTTTATTAAAAACTCATATTCACCAACACCATTTGATAAAAATGCGCCTAAAATAATGCTTATATCTGTTATTGCGGCAATTGTGGCTGCTATAGCAACCTTTTCGTTCACAAGCAACACACAGTATGCCTTAACGGTTCTGCCGCTTAGCCTATGCCTTGTAGGTGGGGTGCCTCTTGCATTTTCGGCAGGCAACTTTTTAAACATCCTGTCAAACACCGTTTCAAAAAAATGTGGCGGAATGGTTGCTGGATATAAAGCAGTTGAACAGCTTTCTAATTGCAATGCAGTATCGCTCGATGCAACCGATATTTTCCCAAAAGGAACGGTTATATCTAACGATATGCGCATAATTTCCATGAACCAGATCGACGAAACCCTTACAAATGCTGTGGCGCTTGCAGTTAAAGCAAAAAGCCCTATATCAGGTATGCTTAAAAACCTACTTGGAAACGACGTTAAAGAATTCCCCGAGGTTGACAGTTATAAATACGAAAATGAAATGGGTATTTCAGGATGGGTTAACAACAACTTTGTTCTTATAGGAAACCGCGATCTTATATCTGCTCATAACATCAAGCTTCCCTCGGTTAGTGTTGATAACAAAATTTTAAAAGCAGGCTACTTCCCAATATATATCGCAAGCAACGAAAAAGCCTGTGCTCTTCTAATAGTTAGTTATCACGTTAACAAGCACGTTTCTTTCGATTTAATAAACGCCTGCAACTTAGGGCTTACTGTTTTTGTTAAATCAACCGATCCTAACATCACCGCAAAGATGATTAGCGATTATTTCGGTGTTTACGATGATTTTATTTGTGTTTTAAATAAAAGGAACGCTAAACTCCTTACAGATAACACAGCATCGCAAGAAAAATGCCCTGCTGTTGCGGCGTTTAGGGGTTCAGCTCATTCACTTTTAAAAATGATAACTGCAGCCTGCAGCATCCGCGGATGTTTGAAGTTTTTAACAGTTGTTGCAGCAATTATAGCAGCTATAGGTGTTTTTTCAGCGGTTTATTCCTCTGCGTCCACCCTATTCCCTGTTATTGCAGCCGCTGCAGTTCCTGTAGCCCATATAATTTACTGGGCAATCAACGCTGCTGTTTCAGCACTTAATAAAAAAATACGGTAATTATACAAGGTGGGGTTAAAATGCTAAAGAAAAGAGATGTTATTTTATTAATATCTGTAGCATTAATTGCCGTATCACTTTGTTTAATTTTTGCAATGTCGCGCCAGAGCGGGCACACTGCCACCGTAACGGTTAATGGAAAAGAAACAGGCAAATACCCATTAAAAACAAACACCAAGGTTGATATTAAATCAAAAAACGGGGTTAACCGTTTGGTTATTGAAAACGGCTCGGCATACATTGAATATGCCGATTGCCCTAACCAAACCTGCGTTAACCATAAAGAAATTTCAAAAAAGGGCGAAAGCATAATCTGCATACCGCATAGTATGGTAATTGAAATCGAGTAGGTGATACATTGGCGAGAAAGTCTGCTTTTTACGGTTTAATGCTTGCAGCCGCGCTTGTTTTCAGTTATGCAGAGGCTGTTATACCCATAAACATTGCCGTGCCCGGTGTGAAACTTGGGCTTGCTAACATCGCAATTCTAACCGTACTTTACACCAAAGGGTTTAAACCAGCCTTAACTATAAACATTTTAAGAATAATCATTGTTGGGCTGTCATTTGGCAATTTTGCATCGTTTATACTATCATTAACAGGTGGAATTGTTGCCACAACATTTATGATACTATTCAAAAAGTTAGGCTTTTCGATTGTTTCTGTAAGCGCCGCCGCCGCGGTTGCGCACAATGTGGGCCAAATAATTGCCGCGCGTTTTGTAATAGGTGCACCCTTAGTTGTTTATTACCTTCCCATATTGGTTTTAACGGGCATTGTAACCGGGATTTTAACAGGTATATGTTCAAACATCTGCATAAAAACAATAAAGAAGCACAAGCTTTTTTAAAAAGCATTTATTCAGATTATAATGATATTTACAAAACAAATTATATGTGTTATACTAACATAAACCATTAACAAAACAGAGTAGATTTGCGAGCGTTAAGTGCCTTCAGGACGGGGAGTTGCCTGAAAGACGAAAAAACAGTTGCATTTGGTTGCATCTGCGTTGCGGTTCGCATTTCGCATCCCGCTGGAATAATAGAATTTACTGCCCCTATTATTTTAAGCGATAATGGGGGTATTTTTATGGGTAAAAATCAAAAACTTCTTTTTAATTTCATCTTCATTGCACTACTAACCGCAATAGAAATCGTTTTATCAAGGTTCTTATCAATATCATTATGGAACTTAAAGTTAGGGCTTTCATTTATCCCTGTAATACTTGCCGCCAGGCTTTACGGTCCTATAGGCGCCGCCGCCGTTGCAGGGCTTGGCGATTTACTTGGTGCACTATTTTTCCCAATTGGAGCCTATTTCCCCGGGTTTACGGTGTCGGCCGCAATTACAGGACTGATTTTCGGCTTATTCTTAAAAAAATCAGCAAAGCCATTAAATGTTGTTTTATCTGTTCTTATAACCCAAATTTTTTGCAGTTTAATTGTTAACACCATTTGCATATCGGTGCTTTACGGTTCCCCCTTCTGGCCGCTGCTTTTAACAAGGTGCGTTCAAACCGTTATTATGATAATTCTTGAAATTGCTGTTACATTTCTTGTTATTATTCCGGCATCGGCCAGAATTAAAAAATTTATTTTAAATAAAATGTAGTTTCAAAAAAGCCGCACACAGTAAAAACTGTGTACGGCTTTTAATTTAAATTTGCGGTTCAAAACAGGGCATCAGTTGCAGCTTAAACAGATTGTTTTTATGCATTCTGTCGATTTTTTCTTTTGTTACGCTATCTTCAATTTCGCCTGTTCTAATATACCTGTCAAGCACTGCATAGGTAAAGCCTAAATTATCTTCATCGGTTTTACCGCAAAGGCCGTCTATCGGAACTTTATCAACCAAATTTGAGGGAAGGTTTAAAACCCTGCCAATTTGCTTAACCTCATCAACCGTTAGGCGAGAAAGTGGGCTGAAATCGCCTGCGGCATCGCCGTATCTTGTTGAATAACCAACCCAATCTTCTGATAAATTGCAGGTGTTGCACACCCTGCCATTCAGGCTCTGCCCAACGGCATAAACAACCGACATACGAATTCTTGGAGAAAGATTTACAAGCGACTGATTTGAAAGTTCTAATTCGCTTGGGATATTATTCAAAACACCCTCAACTGCGTCTTTAATATTTACAGTGTAGCTTTTTATTCCAAGGTGGTTAACAAGCTGTTTTGAGCAATCAATATCAGCCTGCTCACCGTTTGGCATAAGCACTCCTATTACCCTATCTTTCCCTAAAGCTTCTACACACAGTGCCGCGCAAACCGAGCTATCCTTCCCGCCCGAAATGCCTAAAACAGCGTTGCAACCCTTGCCGTTTTTTTCAAAAAACTCTTTTATCCAATTAACACATTCGTTTTTTACCTTTACTGCATCAAACATAATTTTCTCCATTCATAAAATCACAAATTAACGTCATCGTGCAAATATAGCATACCGTAATTGCTATGCATTTGAACATTAAACACAAGCGCAAACGCAAGATATGTGCACAAAACCGAGGTTCCGCCCGCACTTAAAAGCGGAAGCGTTACGCCGATAACAGGCAAAAGCGACAGGTTCATACCAAGGTTGATTATGGTTTGCCCTACAAGCATTGCAAAAACGCCCACACATATAGTGTTGCCCAATTGATTGTTTGAATTGTGCCCTATTTTAAGTATGCGGTAGCAAATTAATATAAGCAGCACAAGCACCAAAGCACAACCGACTAATCCAAATTCTTCACCAATGCTTGAAAAGATAAAATCGTTATAACCTTCGGGAATGCTGCCCGACTGAACATACTGCCCGCGGAACGGCCCAGAGCCAAACAGCCCACCGTTTGCAAGGGCAATTCTTCCACGCCACTGCTGCCATAAAGTATCCATATAATCTTCTTTGGTTGGGAACAAAAGTGAATATATTCTCGCCTTTTGGTCTTCATTCATAACATAAAGGTAAACAAAAGGCAAAGCGCAAACCGCCGCAATACCTGCCGATATAAAATACCATATATTAACCCCTGCGGTGAACAGCATAGCGGCAAACATTATTGCAAAAACAAGTGCAGTGCCGTCATCACCCTGCAGGTGGATTAAAACAACAGGAATTGCGCCGTGAATGCACAGCAGTATAATATTATAAAACTTTTTGGCCCTGTCGCCCAAGCGGTAAACGTGATAACCAAAGGTTATAAGAAAAGCAACCTTTAATAGCTCTGCAGGCTGAAAGCTGATGTTACCGGGAAGCAAAAGCCACGCCTTATCATCGGTATTTCCCGGTGCAAAACCAATAAAGAAGGTTAAAACAACCAGCCCCAAGCCGACAGCTGCAAAAGCCCACCAAAAGGGTGCAAACCTTCGGTAATCGAATGAAGAGCATATAATAATGCAAATAAGCCCCGCTATCATACCAACAAGTTGCATGACAAACTGCTTGGCGCTGCCTGTTACTGCATAGGTTGATGATAACACTTCAACACAACCAAAAGAAGTTAAAAACAATATTAAAAACAAAAGCCTTTTATCACATTCTCTAACAAAGTCAGCAATTTTTCTAATTATAAACATTTGTGTCCTCATTTATTTTTTAGGTTAATTATATTATACTTTTTGTGTTAGTTCAAGTAATATAGTTTGATTTTTAAAAATTAAATGCTATAATGTTATAGTTGAATAGAATTTAAAAGGGGGGGACGCGCTTTGAACAAAGAATTGGTTTTTACAACAAATTCACCTACCGAAACCGAAAATTTAGGCAAACACATTGCAAAATCGCTCACCCCTAATACAGTTTTGGCTTTTAAAGGCGACCTTGGCGCAGGCAAAACCTGCTTTATAAGAGGGCTGGCTACAGGGCTGGGCTTTTTGGGTGAAACCAACTCACCCACCTTTTCGGTTGTTAACGAATACATCGGCGGCCGACTGCCGCTTTACCACTTTGATATGTACCGAATTGAAAGTTGGGATGACCTTTACTCCATAGGCTTTTTCGACTACATTGAAAACGGCGGCGTTTTAGCCATTGAATGGAGCGAAAATATCGAAAATGCACTGCCTGAAGAAACTGCAGAAATTTCTATAACCAACGAATCAGATAATACAAGAAATATCACTATAAGGGGGCTTTGCGTTGAAGATTTTAGCGATTGACTGTTCAGCAACGGCAGCTTCGTGCTGCATATATGATAACGGCAAGCTGATTGGCGAATACTTCACTAACACCAAAACAACCCACTCTGCAACGCTCCTGCCAATGATTAAAAATATGCTCGAAATGTGCGAAACTGATATTACTGGCATAGATTTAATAGCAGTATCAAACGGACCCGGTTCATTCACAGGGGTAAGAATAGGTGTTAGCGCCGTTAAAGGGCTTAGCTTTGCAAACGATATTAAATGCATTGGTGTTTCTTCCCTTGAAGCCATGGCGCACGGCCTTAAAAGCTACAACTGCATAGTCTGCGCCGCAATGGACGCACGTTGTTCACAGGTGTATAACGCGGTGTTTTCGGTGGAAGGCGGTAAGGTAACACGCCTTTGCGAAGACCGCGCAATATCTTTAGAAGATTTATATGCCGAAATTTGCAAAAACAGCGAATTGACAGAATATAAAAACCAACCTATAATAGTAGTTGGTGATGGTGCTGAGCTTTTTTATAACTACTCAGCAGGCCGCATAAACGCTCTTAAATTGGCCGAGCCCAATTTAAGATATAACCGCGCATCGGGCGTTGGGTTAGCGGCTATGCATCGAAGCCCAGAAGAATATATTACAGGCACCGAACTTCTCCCTTTATATTTAAGGCCGTCACAAGCCGAAAGGGAACTTAAGAAAAAGCTTTCAAACAAAACGGAGGATGTAAAATGAGCATTTTAAAAGAAAATGAATTTATCGCTATTGGTTGCGATCACGGCGGTTATGAACTTAAAAACGAAATTATTAAACACCTTGAAGCAGAGGGTGTAAACTATAAAGATTACGGCTGTTACAGCACAGCGTCGGTTGATTACCCCGAAATTGCGTTAAAGGTGGCATCCGGTGTTTCATCGGGTGAAGCAAGGCTTGGCATTCTTGTTTGCGGAACAGGCATTGGAATGTCACTTGCGGCAAATAAAGTGCGCGGTATTCGCGCGGCAGCCTGCAGCGAAACCTTTTCGGCAAAATTTACAAGGCTGCATAACGATTCAAACATCTTGTGCCTTGGCGGCAGGGTTATTGGCCCCGGTGTTGCATTAGAAATGGTTGATTTATTTATTAACACCGAATTCGAGGGCGGCCGCCACCAAAGGCGTGTTGATGCTATAATGGATATAGAAAATTCAAATTCCAGTGTGAAATAAGCACTGCTAATCTAATTAAATAACATAAATAAATCCCGTTGATGCTTTTGCGTCAATGGGATTTATTGTTTAAAACACAAACTCACAGAACAACTGTGCAGGTTTTTATTCCGTAATATTTAAATAGGCTAATAGTGGCGTTATCAACAACCTCGCCGCAAACGAGTATTGGAACGGCAGGCGGGCAGGATAGCGAAGGTTGAGCTAAAATTCGCCCTTCGGCCATTTCTATCGGCACGCTCTCAAATGGCAGCATAACAGCCTCGCGAACAGATAAAGCTTTACGCGGTTTATAAAAACTTGGCGATTGTTCAAAAACCGCCGATTCTCGGGGAATTTCTTTTAATGCATTATAAAGCCTTTTAAGCCCCTCTTCCCCCGTTTGGGGCGACAGCATTAACACGCAAAAGTCTTTATCGGCAAATTCGCAAACAATTCCTTTTGTAGCAAGTTGCCCTGCGAAATGTTGGCCTATGTAGCCAAAATCTTTAGTGTAAATGGTGATTTTAAGCGGTTCGTTTCCGTAAAGTTCAAATCCGAGTTTTGTTAAATCTTCTTTAAAACCAGCCACACGCTTCGAAAAGGCACTGAACACCTCACCGTTTTCGCTAATATATTTATTAAACCTATCAAGCGACTGTAAAATCAAGTACGACGGGCTTGTAGACCCAAAAAGCGACAAGGCGTTTTTTGCCTGATTTACAAATATTTGTGGTGCTGTATTCGAAACATGCAAATATGCGCCACCCGTTAAAACAGGTAATGTTTTATGGGCTGAATCACAGCAAATATCGGCACCCAAATCTACCGGGTGCTGTGAAACCTTTAAAAATTTAAGGTATGCTCCGTGAGCGTTATCAACAGCAAGCAACACTCCGTGCTTTCGGCACACCACCGAAATTGAAGCAATATCAGCAACATTCCCTAAATAATCAGGGCTTGTTAAATAAACGGCAGCAGGTTTTTGCGAAGCGCTGCCAAGTGTTTCATCTAACTGCTCAGCACTTATATCACACGATAAATATGAGCCTTGATTTTTGGAATATAGCCACATAACATCAAAATCGAGCATTGCGGCAGCGGTTAAAAAGGTTTTATGAACATTCCTGTTAGCGGCAATTAATGGCTTTTTGCCGTTTGCGCGCGCATAAAGCGCAATCAAATAAAGCATTGCCCTTATACATTGCGACGAACCTTCAGCCGAATAAAAGGTTGGGCAACCAAAAACCGAAGACGCATTCGCTTCGCTTTCGGCAATTATTCCATCAGCTTCATATAAACTATCAGCCCCGTTAATCTCGGTTATGTCAAGCGGTTCGGCGCCTAAAAAATCAGCACCCTTATGCCCCGGCATATGAAGCCTCAGTTCCCCGCTTTTTGAATATTCATTTACAAAATCACATATCGGCGTTTTCATAGTTATTCGCCCAATGCCCTTGCAACTGCAACCATTATGGCGCATTCCATACGCTTGCGGAACAGCTTGCAGCCATATTCATACACCCCTGTAACAGAACCCGTTGCATGGTAAGCATTAGCAGCGCATCCGCCCGAGCAATAAAGCCTTGCCCAGCAATCTTTACATTCGGGGTGGGCATAAACATTGCAATTAGCAAACTCATTTTGCACCTGCTTATTTGTAACACCCTGCCACACATCACCAAGTTTAAAGCTTTCATCGCCAACAAACTGGTGGCATGGGTATAGGTCGCCCCAAGGGGTAACCGCCATATATTCGGTTCCGCTTCCGCAGCCCGAAATACGCTTATAAATGCAGGGGCCTCCTGTTAGGTCGATCATATAATGATAGAACGTAAAGGGTTTACCCTCTTTATCGCGCTTTAGCATTAGTTCTGCCAGCTTTTCATACTGATCTAAAACTATGGGCAGATCTTCTTCGGTAAGCTCTGATGGGTCGCCCGAGGCGCAAACAACTGGCTCCATGCTAAGTTCAGTGAAGCCGAGGTCTAACATCTTTTCAATATCCTTCAAGAAATCAGGGTTTGCGTGTGTAAAGGTGCCGCGCATGTAATAGTCTTTGCCGCCGCGCGCTTCTACAAACCTTTGAAATTTAGGAACGATTTTCTCCCAACTGCCATTGCCTGCATAATCAACGCGGAAACGGTCGTGAATTTCTTTGCGTCCGTCAAGGCTTAAAACAACGTTACTGCACTCACGGTTGGCAAAATCAATAACATCTTCATCAACAAGCACGCCGTTGGTGGTTAAAGTGAAGCGGAAGTTCTTTCCCCTTTCCTTTTCTACACTGCGTGCATAGGCAACTAAATCCTTAACCACCTGAAAGTTCATTAAAGGCTCACCGCCGAAGAAGTCAACCTCTAAATTGCGGCGGCTGCCCGAATTTTCTATAAGAAAATCAAGTGCGCGCTTGCCCACTTCAAAACTCATAACCGCACGCTCACCGTTATACTTGCCCTGACTTGCAAAACAATAAGAACAATTAAGGTTGCAGGTGTGCGCAATATGTAAGCAAAGCGCCTTAACAACACCTGCAGTTTTTTCTTTAAGTTTGCCTGCCATAGGCTCAAATGTATCGGGCGCGAAAAGCTTGCCTGAGCTTTTCAAGCCCTGCACCTGATTATAGCATTCTTCAATATCTTCCATAGTAATATCGGTGCGTTCGGCATATTTTTCGGCAATGGTTTTTAAAACCTCTTCGCGCGAATTTTCTTCAAACACAGCAATAATGTCAAAAGCTATATCATCAACAACGTGAACAGCCCCTGAACACACATCCAAAACAATATTAAAGCCGCCAAGACTATACTGGTGAATCATAGTAATCTCCTCTTATTATAAGCCAAAGTTTATTACCCTTTAGCCAATATATCAATGAAAAAATGCCGCCGAAAACGGCGGCATTTCGGTATTTGCAATTACTTGCATTCCTCGGTGCTTTCGCACTTCTGGTTAGCTATACCGCAGCTTGTTTTGCAGGCCGACTGGCATGAGGTTTGGCATTCGCCGCAACCGCCGTTTTTAGCACTTTCACACAAATTGCGGGTTCCGATAGTTTTAATATGTTCCATAATTTCACACTCCGTATGGTATTTTAATTTAGTTTATCACAGCAAATTATTTATGTCAATCAAATTTTAAGATTTCCCTGCTTTAAAGCCATAAAAAAGCCTTTTTCACGCATTCACGCAGATTATGTATCGAGCCTTTTTGCTAACCCGGTTTTTTGAAGCGCAAACATAATTGCGCACGAGCCAATAATGCCAACAACACCTTGAGCGCAGTTGCCGGGCACCCCCGCAAAGGCTGCTGCCACGGCATTTCCTAAAATTAAAGAATCATACAAAAGTAGCCCGAAACCATTATGATTTCAGCAAGAAATCCGCTTACAGCACAGGCGGTAATTTGCATTTTTTTGTTTGATTTAATCATCTTCTTGTAAACAAGGCCACACACAAGCGCCATTAATATTTTTATCACTAAAGTTCCGGGCGCATAATAAGCATACCCTAAAATCACATCGGAAAGCGCTGCGCCAATACCTGCCGCCATCAGTCCGCAAGCGGGGCTTAAAACCCAAGCAGCTAATATTACAAAGCAATCACCCACATTCAAATAGCCATTGCTTGTGGGCGAAGGTATTGCAACCATTGTTGCAACACATATAATAGCCGCAAAAAGTGCAGTTAATGTAATTTAAAATATTTTTTGCCTTTTCATCCAAACCATCTTCTTAAATAAAAAGGGCCAAATTAAACCATTTGGCCCTAAAGTTCTCTTATAATTAATCTTGATCTTCAGCAATCGGTTGGGTTGTTTCTGCATCCACTGAATCACCGCCGTTGCTGTTGGCTTCATACCCGTTATCGGCATTATAAACACGTTTGTTTTTTTGGCGCGAGTTTCTTATAGCTTTTAAAACAAAAGCTATAATGAATATACCTGTAAAGAAGATGAATACATCTACATTCGGGTTTTCGTGAAGCATATCTGCCCCGCCAAACGCCCAAATAACAAAACGCGGAACAGTGCAAACAAAGCACAGAACACTCGATGCAAGACCAACAGGAACTGCTACACTTAAGCTGTTTTTTACGCCTACATCGCTTACCGCCTTTGACATAAACAAGAAGAACACCGTGCATGCACAGAACATTACTATAGTGTAAACATTATCGGATATGTGCGACATTTCCCTAATTGATAAGAAGCAATATATAAGCCTATAAAGCCACAACGGAACCAAAAAAACTGCAAGATATTTCGGAACCGAGAACCCTATGAAGCCTTTTAAACCATAAAGCAAGAAATATGCCATTGCAACTATAGAAATCACTGATGTTGCAAGAGATAATGCTGAGAAACTGCTTATTGACATATTGTTAATAAAAGATTTAACAACAACCGCTAATAATGAACCTGCAACCGCAAACGACCAAATAGAGATGCCAACACCCGGGCTCTTTAACTTGCCTGCGATATTTGTGCTGATTCCGCAAAAGTAAACCAACACCGCTATCAAAACAAACGAAACGAACCCCGATACAAGGCCAAACCAACCAAAACCGGGCTTATAAAATCCTGTTTCAGCCTCGATAATAAAAAGGCCTTCAAGTATTCTCATAAGAGAAATAACACCGGAACAAACGATGGTTGAAATTAAAGTGGACTTTCGGCTCATATTCCCCAACCTTTCACAACAATTATTAATTTAATTATATTAATAAAACGCAAAACATATATATTAGACAAGTTTATTTGCACCCTTTTATTCTATTACCTAAGGTGCTAAAAGTCAATAAAAATATAGTAAAGGATGATCATATTGAAAAACATTTACCTGCCACTATCAATAATTTTATTTTTCACAATGTTGCTCTTCCCCATTACATCGATAAAAAATGCCGAAGCCGCCGGTGGTGAAACTGTTGAGGCAAGCATATCGGCCGATGGCAAAGAAAGTTCAGAGTATTTTAACGTTCTTTTTACTGAAAGCGGCAAGATCAAAAAAATAAATTCATATGATTATGTTTTTGGAGTTGTTGCCGCCGAAATGCCTGCCACTTACGAACCGGAAGCCATTAAAGCACAGGCTGTTGCAGCATACACATACGCAGTTTTCAAGAAGAACGAAGCCGAAATCACAAATCGCAATTATGACTTAAGCGATTCTGGAGATAACAGCCAGTGCTACATATCAAAAGAACAAGCCGCCAAAAAATGGGGTGAAAAAGCTAAAGAGAATGAAGAAAAGTTGTTATCTGCAATAGGCAGTGTTTTGGGGCAAACAATAATTTATGAAGGCGAGCCAATTTTAGCAGTTTATCACGCAGTGTCATCGGGAAAAACCGAAAACGCCTCTGACATTTGGGGCGGTGAATACCCCTACCTTAAATCAGTTGACAGCGTTAACGACCTATTAAACCCCGATTATCTAAGCACCGTTACGTTTGCATCTGCCGACCTTTCGGCTACACTTAAAAAAGCCAACATCACAGTGTCGGGCGATGCAGCAAGCTGGTTCGGGGAAGCCATAAAAACCCAAAACGGCGCAGTTAAGGAAATCAAAATATGCGGTAGTTCTGTTTCAGGTGATGCCCTGCGGCAAGCACTCAGTCTTCGTTCAAATAATTTTGAAGTTTCACTCGAGGGCGACACCTTTAATTTCACTGTTAAAGGATACGGTCACGGTGTTGGAATGAGCCAATACGGTGCCAATCGAATGGCGCTTCAAGGAAGCGAATACACCGAAATATTATCGGCCTATTATACTAATTGCCAGCTTGGTGAAATCACAAAAAGCAAGTAAAAACTTATCATAATGCGCCGCTAATGATATTTTATTGTGTAAATTTAATTTTTTAGTAGTTTATTCATAAATTTTGTGTTATAATAATTTTGATTAATTATTTTTTGTTTTATTAGGGGTTCTGCCCTTTTTAACCTTTTATGTTAGAATGGAGAAATATATGGAATTTACACAAATATCTAACGGTATTACCGCGGGGTTTATTAAAGCAAACAACTTCAAAACCACCGCTGTTGCCATAAGTTTTTATACAGTGCCTCAAAAACAGGATTTAGCCGCCAATGCTCTTACACTTAGCCTTATGAAAACCGAATGTGCAAAATATCCTGATGCGAGGCACGTTAATATGAAGCTTGGTGAGCTTTACGGCGCTACTCTGTCAACCTCTGTTCAAAAAAACGGCGATTGTTTTGAATACAGAATATCAATCACCTGTTTAGATGACCGCTATACCTACAACGCAGGCAATGTTAGTGGCGCTGTGGATTTATTAAAAGATTTAATTTTTGAAAAATTCTTACAGGGGGGAAAATACCCCGAAAAGGTTTTCGAACGCGAAAAACGCCTTTTATGTGAGCTTATTGCAGGCGAAATCAACGAAAAGCGAATCTATGCCACCAACCGCTTAACTGAAGCCGTTTGTGAAGATGAGCCATTTGGTTTTGGGCGATTTGGCACCCTTGAAGAAGCAAAAGCGCTATCATTAAATGATGTTTTTAAGGCAACAGAAAGGCTTATTAAAAACTCCGCCATTAACATAACAGTTGTTGGAAGCGAAATGCCCGAAGGCGTGATAACCCAGTTTAAAGAATTATTTCAAAAATCAGGGCACTCATTCACCGAATTACCTAAGCAGGTATTAAAACCCGCAAAAGCAAAGCCCTGCATTAAAACCGAAAACATGGATATTACCCAAAGCAAACTTTGCATTGGCCTGCGCTCACAAAACGGCGGAAATGACAGCCAAACCGCCGCTGTGCTTGTTATGTGCGACCTGTTTGGTGGTGGCCCTCACTCAAAGCTGTTTTTAAACGTTCGTGAAAAGTTATCCCTTTGCTATTATTGTTCTGCTGCCGCCCACCGCAGAAAGGGTGTTATTGTAATCAGCAGCGGTGTTGAAACCGAAAACATAGAAAAAGCAAAGACTGAGATTTTAAAGCAGTTTGAAGCGGTGAAATCAGGCGAATTTTCGGCCGAAGATTTAGCCAGATCAAAACGTTGGCTTATAGGAAACTTAAATTCTATTAAAGACGACCTTCCTTCGCTTTTAAATTGGTATGCAGTTCGTTCAGCCTATAGCCACGATGTTATCTCGCCGGAAAAAATGTGCGAACTTATTAAAAACGTTACCGAAAACGACATTATAAATGCCGCTCGCGGATATTCACTCGACACGGTTTACACCTTAAAGCCAAAGGAGGAATAATCTTGAACGAAACAATAGTAAAAGATGAACGCTTAGGCGAGTCTTGCAGTATATATAAGCACAGCTCCGGCCTTATGATATATATATGCAAAAAAGAGAACTTCACCTCCTCTTATGCAATTTTCGGAACAAAATTCGGCTCGGTTAACACCGAATTTACAACTCAAAACGGCGAAACCATTAAGGTGCCCGACGGAATTGCACACTTTTTAGAGCATAAGCTTTTTGAATGTGAAGACGGCGATGCATTTTCAAAATATGCTGAAACAGGCGCCAGCGCCAACGCATACACATCTTTCGACCGCACCTGTTACCTTTTTGAATGTTCTTCCGAGTTTAACCGCAATCTCGACATTCTGTTGGGGTTTGTTAGCAGCCCCTATTTCACGCCCGAAACCGTTCAAAAAGAGCAAGGCATTATAGGGCAAGAGATTAAAATGTACGACGACAGCCCGTCGTGGGTGGTTCTTTTTAACCTGCTTAAAATTATGTATCACAACCACCCTGTTAAAATAGATATTGCAGGAACAGTAGAAAGCATTGCCGATATTACCGATAAAACACTTTACGACTGCTATAACACATTCTACAACCCCTCGAATATGTTCTTATGCATTGCGGGCAATGTTAATAACGATGATATTTTAAATTTGGTAGACAAGCATCTTGGGGGCTCTATTTCTAACAAGCCCTCCCCCTTTATTGCAAAAGAACCCACAGGCATTGCCGAAGACTACTGCGAACAAAAAATGGCAGTTTCAATGCCGCTGTTTTATATGGGAATTAAAGATGAAACATTCGATTCTTCTGCAAAAGCCGCTGCTGTTAACGAAATTCTTTTAAACATTATATGCGGCAAATCTTCGCTACTTTATGAAAAAATGCTCGAATCGGGGCTTATTAACAAAGGCTTTGATTTTGAACATTTTTCGGGCCCCGGGTATTCGGCGCTTCTTTTCGGCGGTGAATCTGAAAACCCTATTGAGGTTAAAAACCTGATTTTAGGCGAGATAGAACGCCTTAAAGCCGAAGGAATTGACGCTACACTTTTCGAAAGCGTTAAACGCGGCCTTTACGGCAAACAAATCAGAGAGCTTGATTCTGCAGAAGACACCGTGTCGATACTGGTTGACAGCGCAGTTTGCGGTTTTGGGCCATTTGATAAAATAAGGGTTTACGAAACCATAACACTTGGCGACATTAAAAACAGGGTTTCAGAAGTTAACATTAACAACACGGCCGTTTCGGTTGTTAAACCAAACAAGGAGGATAACAATGACTGATACTATTTACAATGTTACCCTTTTTGGAATTAAAATGAAAATAAACCGCGTTGCATTTACAATACCGATTGGCGACGGCTGGGATATTTACTGGTATGGCATTTTAATTGCGCTGGGCTTTTTCCTGGCAATGGTTTATGCTAATAAAAACGCTTCTCGGCTTAACCTTGATTTCAACAAGCTGTTCGATGCTATTATTGTGGCCATCCCGGTTTCAATTCTATTTGCAAGGGGTTATTACCTTATATTCGACCAAAAAAGCCTTAAAAACTTTTGGGCAATTCACGATGGCGGCCTTGCAATCTATGGCGGCATTATAGGCGCAGTGGTTGCCGCCTTGGTGATGTGCAAAATTAAAAAAATCAAATTTTTAGACGCAATGGATTTAACCGTTATTGGCTTTTTTATAGGCCAAGCTATAGGCCGTTGGGGCAATTTCTTTAACCAAGAAGCCTTTGGCGGCCCCACAGGCAGCAGCTTTTGGGGAATGACAAGCGAAAACATTGAATATGAACTTGGCACCGGAGTTCTTGCTCACCCTTGCTTTTTATATGAATCGGTTTGGTGCATAATAGGGTTCTTTATACTTAACCATTTCTCGAAAAAGAGAAAATTCTCGGGCGAATTAACACTTATGTACTGCGCGTGGTATGGCATTGGCAGAGCTGTGATTGAACAGTTTAGAACCGATAGCCTTTATTTGGGGGAGGTTAAGGTTTCGCAGTTATTATCAGTAATTATATGCATAGCTGCGGCAATAGTTTTAGTTATTAAACACATTAACATTAAAAAGGCGGAGGCGGCCCCTGAATACATACCGCAATTTTCCGCTAACAACCACACAGATAAAACACCAAACGAACAGGGCGAAAATAACGCGAACAACACTGAAAAGGAGAATGAAGAAAATGCAGATAATTGACGGAAAAGCGGTATCAGCCGCTACAAAAAACAGAATTAAGGGCGAGGTTGAAGCACTAAAGGCACAGGGTATATCGGTAGGCCTTGCGGTAATTATTGTAGGAAACGACCCTGCAAGCCAGGTTTATGTTGGCTCAAAAGAGCGCACCTGCATAGAACTTGGCATGCTTTCTAAAAAATATGAGCTCCCTGAAAGCACAACTATGGACGAGCTTTTAGCGCTTATAAACGAACTTAACGAAAGCCCCGAAATCGACGGCATTCTCTGCCAATTGCCGCTTCCGAAACATCTTGATGAAACTGCAGTTATTAATGCAATAAGAGCAGATAAAGACGTTGATGCTTTCCACCCCGTAAACGTTGGCAAAATAATGATAGGCGATTTCGACTTCCTACCCTGCACACCCGCAGGCATTATGGAAATGCTCAGCGCCTATAACATTGATGTTTGCGGCAAAAACTGCGTTGTTATAGGCCGCAGTAACATTGTTGGCAAGCCAATGTCGATGCTGTTATTACATAAAAATGCAACCGTTACAATTTGCCATTCAAAAACCCAAAACCTTGCCGAAATCTGCCGCCAGGCTGATGTTCTTGTTGCAGCAGTTGGCAGGCCGTATTTTGTAACCGAAGATATGGTTAAAGAAGGCGCTGTTGTAATCGACGTTGGTATGAACCGCCCAGAAGGCGGCAAGCTTTGCGGTGATGTTGATTTTGATAACGTTGCCGAAAAGTGCTCTTATATCACACCGGTTCCAGGCGGTGTTGGACCAATGACAATTGCAATGCTTATGCAAAACACTCTTACAGCCGCAAAAAGGCATAACGGAATAAAAGAATAATAATTTTTAGGGGACATTAACATTGAAAAAACTCTCACTTATTTTACTGTTATTAATTGTTTTTTCAGCCTTTTCCATAAACGCCTCGGCCGCCACAGCCGAACTTGAAGATTATGGCCTAACCATTAATCTTTCTGATGATTATGAATACATTACTGTGGCAAATGCATCAAGAAAAGAAGAAATCGTTAACAAATTCGGTTATTCGGTTAAATCAATGAAATCGTATATGAATAATAACGAGATCATACTTATTGCAATCAACGAACAAACACAGGAACAGCTGCAGGTCAAGGCAACTGAAACCGATTTTTCAAAAGGGGTTACATCCCTTTCGGGGCTAACGAAAGACGAAAAAAACCAGATTGCAGAGTTTTTGTTCCCCTCTACCGAATATTCCGAAAAAAACTTCAACGATATGCCTTTCTTTGTAACATCGGCCGAAGATGCTATTAGTTTTTCAACTATTTCGGGTGGAAAATTGTTTACAGTTACCTACTATGGTAAGAATAATGATGCGGCTAACAGCATTGCAAAAGGAATTACCTTTAAAACCGATTCCGCGCTTACACTTTCAGGCGGAACGAATATTTTGCATATAGTTATTGCAGCGGCAGTTACTCTTGCTGCACTTGTTTGCTGTGTTATACTGGTAGTAACACTTGTTGCGGATTTTAAAAACCGCGAAACTTGGAAAAACGAAGATGAAACCGTAATAATTAAAAGAAGAAAACGTTAAAAAGCAAAACTTTTAATGGGGAGAATAAAAAATGAGAATAGTAATTAAGGTTGGCACATCCACCTTAGCGCACGATACTGGCAACCTGAACATTAGGCAGGCCGAAAAATTCTGCAAGGTGTTAAGCGACATTAAAAACGCCGGAAACGAGGTTATTCTTGTTTCTTCGGGCGCGATAGGAATGGGAATAGGAAAACTTAAAATGAAAAACCGCCCAACCGATATGCCAACAAAACAGGCAGCTGCGGCAATCGGCCAATGCGAGCTTATGTATACATACGACAGGCTGTTTTCAAAATATAATCACACGGTTGCGCAAATTCTTTTAACCGCTGATGATATTAAAAACGAACATCGCCACCAAAATTTTCAAAACACTGTTAACCGCTTGTTAGAGCTTGATGCACTGCCTATTGTTAACGAAAACGATAGCGTTGCGGTTGAAGAGGTTGGAATTGGCGATAACGACACACTTTCTGCTGTTGTTGCGGTAAGCGTAAATGCAGACCTTCTTATATTAATTTCAGATATTGACGGTTTATATACATCCGACCCGCATAAAAACCCCGATTCAAAGCTTATACCCGTGATTGAAGAAATAACCGAAAGCGTTATTTCCTGCGCGGGTGGTAACGGCTCAATGCTTGGTACCGGCGGAATGAGAACAAAGTTAGAGGCCGCTCGCATTGTAACAGGGGAAGGCATTGATATGATTATCACAAACGGGTCAAACTTTGATAATCTATATGATATTCTTGATAACAAAAATATCGGCACACGTTTTATAGGTAAAAAAACCACGGTTTAAACCCTTTAACAACCTATATGCAGAAAGGATAAGTTTATGACAACACAAGAGATATTAAAAAATGCTAAAGCTTCTTGCTCGGTTTTAGCGGGGCTTTCAAGTGATAACAAAAACAAGGCCATTTTAGCAATGGCAGATTCAATCGTTGAGCACACCGCCGAGATTTTAGCCGCAAACAAAATCGACGTTGAAGCGGCTCGCGGCAAAATTTCCGACGTAATGATCGACAGGCTCTCACTGAATGAAGAACGAATTATTGGAATGGCCAACGGTATGCGTGAGGTTGCAGCACTCCCCGACCCTGTTGGCGAAGTAATTTCAACCGTTACAAGAAGCAACGGCCTTGTTATTAAAAAAACAGCCGTTCCAATGGGCGTTGTTGCTATCATTTATGAAAGCAGGCCAAATGTTACATCCGACGCTGCAGTTTTAGCCCTTAAAAGCGGTAATGTTTGCGTGCTTAGGGGCGGAAAAGAAGCGTACAACTCGGCAAGCGCGGTGGTTAAAGCTATGCACGAAGGGCTTAAGCGTTGCGGCCTCCCCGAAACGCTTGTTAACCTTATTGAAGACACAACAAGGCAAAGCGCAAATGAGCTTATGGTTGCAAACGGCCTTGTTGACCTGCTTATCCCTCGCGGTGGACCTGGGCTTATTAATTCCTGCGTTCAAAACGCCTCTGTTCCCTGCATTCAAACAGGAACAGGAATTTGCCACGTTTATGTTGATAAGGATGCCGACCTTGACAAAGCGGTAAATATTATTGTTAACGCAAAAGCAAGCCGCCCTTCGGTTTGCAATGCCGAAGAGGTTTGCATTGTTCACAAAGCTATCGCAGGTAAGTTTTTGCCGATGCTTAAAGCTGCTCTTTGCGATGAACGCGAGGAAAACGGTGAAAAGCCTGTTGAATTAAGGCTCGACCAATTCGCCGCAGGCATTATTAACGGCACCCCTGCAACCGATGCCGATTTCGACACAGAGTTCCTTGATTATATCTTGGCTGTTAAAACTGTAGATTCTGCCGAAGAAGCGGTAGCACACATTGCCAAGCATTCAACAGGGCACAGCGACGCAATCATCAGCGAAAATAAAGACGCTGTAAACCTATTTACACTTAATGTTGACAGTGCCGCAGTTTATGTTAATGCATCAACCCGATTCACCGATGGTGGCGAGTTCGGGCTCGGCTGTGAAATGGGCATTTCAACCCAAAAACTTCACGCACGCGGCCCAATGGGGCTTCGCGAGTTAACCACCTATAAATATATTATTGAGGGTAACGGGCAAATCCGCTAATAGAAAGGAAGTTTCATTTATGAAATACGATCTTGGAATAATCGGCGTTGGCAATATGGGTGGCGCATTAGCTGCAGCCGCCGCAAAAAGCGGTTGCAAATTAGCCGTTTCAGACAAAATGGCCGATAAGGCTGAAAAGTTGGCTCAAAACCTTGGCTGCAGCGCTGTTAGCAACGCTGAAATAGCAGCAAACTGCAAATACATACTCCTTGGCGTTAAGCCCCAGTTTTTGAGCGATACAATTGCCGAAATCAGCGATATTTTAAAAAGCAGAGCCGACCGTTTTGTTGTGGCGTCAATGGCGGCAGGTGTTAACACCAAAACATTAGCCAATATGTTAGGCTTTAGCTGCCCAATTATTAGAATAATGCCAAATATGCCTGTTAGCGTTGGAAAAGGCACCGTTCTTTGCAGCCAAAATGAGCTTGTTGAAGCAGACGAGGTGGATGAGTTTTGCGGCATTTTAGCCCACGCGGGAATTGTTGATAAAATAAGCGAGCAGCTTATTGATGCAGGCTGCGCCGTTTCGGGAAGCGGCCCTGCATATGTTTATATGTTTATTGAAGCCTTGGCCGACGGCGCCGTTGAATGTGGCCTGCCAAGAGATAAGGCTTTAAAATATGCGGCGTCTACCGTTTTGGGCGCGGCAAAGGCTGTTCTTGAAACCGGTAAGCACCCAGGCCTTTTAAAAGACGAGGTTTGCAGCCCCGGTGGTACCACTATTGCAGGTGTTCACGCACTTGAAAATGGTGCTTTTCGCGCATCAGCCGCGGATGCTGTAACCGCAGGCTATAAAAAAGCAGTTGAACTTTCTAAAAACAAATAACATATAAAAAAGAAAATGGCCGACTCAATTAAATGAGTCGGCCACTTTTTTGTTTGCAGATTAGTGTTCAGCAAGCCAAGCTTCTGCCTTTACCTTGCTTACAGATTTAATGTTTTCCTTAGCATAGGGTGATTCTTCGCCACCGTTGCCATAAAGGAAATAGTAACCTGCAGGAGTGATGTAAAGGCATTCCTCGTAACCGGCAGGATCGCCGAAGGAACCGCTTGTATACTTCTTTACAAGCTCTGCTGTTTGAGTATCGTACTCTCTTTTGCAAATAATCTTTTTCATGAAATTATTCCCTTCAAAAGTTTAATATATATGAAGCATAATAAAATTATGCTACATGTTGTCAACAATTATTCTTGAAGTAATATCATCGCGCCAATCATATGAACCGTTTATAACATTAATTGGGTGGTTATTGATGATTACCGTGTTTTTAGAACCCCAAGACACAGTGGCTTTTGTAATACCTGCTTCCCAATAAATATTTCGGGTTTCATTTGTTTGAATTTCGCGAACCTCTGCACGAACTGCAGAACCTAAGTTTCCGCCACCTTCGATTTCGTATATACTAACTTCATATTTATGGTTGGGCGAAACCGAAGTTGAGATAACCTTACCTTCGGGAAGTGCCATTGTTTTGTAATAAAACGCATCAACCATAAAGAGTATAATATTTACGAGTGTAACACACAGAACCAATGCGCTTAAAACCGTGGCAAATCTTCGGTTATGAAAATGTTTTCGCATCTTAATCACCCATCTGCCTTTGTTATATCGGCATAAACAGTAAAACATAAACCTTCAATAATCAAAACAACCGCCCTATTGGGCGGCCGCTTAATAGTGTTGGCATCAACCTATCTTCCCAGGCGGTCACCCACCAAGTATTTTCGGCACGAATGAGCTTAACTTCCGTGTTCGGGATGGGAACGGGTGGACCCTCATTGTAATCAACACCAACTTGTTTGCACTCATTTCTGAGGACTTCTACATATTAACACACGCACACGCAAAAATCAAGTACTTTTTTAAAATTTTTTAAAAATTTTTTAATTTTTATTTTTACAGCTTTCAAAACATATTAAAAGCTCACTTAAATCGAAGTTTATATTCCCCTGCCCGGAAAGTTTTTAAGATTGTAATTATTAACAGCATACTTAACAAATAATACTACCGCGGTTATAAAATAAGGCCCAGCAAATATTAAAGGTGCAATTAACAAAGATAATGCAAACCAACCAATAAAGCTGAAAAGCAAGCCAAGCGTTTTCCACGAATAATCAGCAAATATTTTAACCGATGCAGCAAAAACATCCTTTGGGGCTTTATCTTCCATTATAACCGCAAGAGGAATAAAACCAATAACCCTGATTAAAAGGTAAACAAAGAAAACACGGCAAATAAGCAAAATAAAATTAATTAATGCCCCACTTGCAAATATTTCGGGCTTTGCAAGCTTTATCATATCATATAACCAATCACTTGATACAAACGAAACCAAATAATAAGCAAGCATTGAAATAACGCCTAACAGCGCGGTCCAAGCACCAAACACCAATGTTATATTAAGCGCCCTTTTAAAGTTGCTTCTTGAACCATAGTAATAAAATACCGATGAAATCACATCATCCTTTTCATTAATCATTCTCCAAAACCAACGCATAGTTCCCAAAACAACAGGCATTAAAACAAACACCCTAAAAACAAGCATAATAACAGTTGGGATCAGATTATTTACATTTAATAAAAGTGGAAGCCTTGCAGGAGATAAAACTCCCCACACTGCATCACCTTTAAAAGCAGATGTTAAAAGGGATGATAACATACCATCGATTAAGAAAAATGTTGCGGCCACAACAAAAACAAAAAACGCAGGCGTTAGTTTGTTTTTTAAAATAATACGTGAATTTTGTTTAACTGCAGTAATATTAACTGTCATAAAAATCGTTCCTTCTTTTTATTACAAGGCTTATTTCAGACCTATAATTCAATAAATATCCATATTTACATTTTACATAATATTAACACATAAATGTTAACAACCGGTTAATTTATATTGATTTTTATTATAAAAAATAATATTATTATATTAATAAATCTAACGGAGGTTAACTATGAGCATAACAAAAGCACCATTTGCAAAAACCGCCCTTGGGCGCGAGGTTTATCAATACACCATTACTTCGGGCAACTATTCAGCCCAGATTTTAGATTACGGCGCAACCATAAGGTCGCTTTTCTGCCCCGATAAAAACGGCAACCAAACCGATATTATGCTTGGGTTTGATGATATAACACCTTATGAAACAGGCTGCGGCTATATAGGCGCCACAGTTGGCAGGTTTGCAAACCGCATAGAAAGGGGCAAATTCACCCTAAACGGCAAAGAATACTCATTATATATAAACAACGGCCCCAACCACCTGCACGGCGGCAAGGAAGGCTTTAGCAGCAAAATTTTCAAAGCCGATATAATTGATGATACCACACTTCAAATGCAATATACAAGCCCTGATGGCGAAGAAGGCTACCCGGGCACACTTGATTTAACCGTTACCTTCACCCTTTCGGCTGGTGGTGAGCTTAACATTAAATACCGCGCCGAGTCAGATGCCGACACGGTTGTGAACTTTACGAACCATTCCTATTTTAACCTAAACGGTGCTAATAGCGGCAAGGGCATTGAAAACCATTATATAACCATTCCGGCAAAAAGCTTTTGCGAGAACGACACTGATTGCCTGCCAACAGGCAAAATAATAAAAACCGAAAACACCCCGATGAACTTAACCACACCTGCCCTGCTTGAAAACAGGCTTGGCGACCCATACAAGGCAATATCTGATTTCGGTGGTTATGACAACTGCTTTATCCTTCACGAAGAAGGTGTTAACCACCCATTAGGCGTGGCCGCGGTTCTTTACAGTCCAGATAGTGGAATTGAGCTGACATGCGGCACAACACTGCCTGCTATTCAGCTTTACACCGGTAACTGCATTGAAAACGATGTTAAAGCAAAGGGTAAATACGGCGTAACATACAAAAATCATTACGCTCTATGCCTTGAAACGCAGAACTTCCCCAACGCAACTTCTCACGCTCACTTCCCCTCACCCGTTTTAAAGAAAGGCGAGGTTTATTTAAGCGAAACCTACTACAAAATGTCAACCAAATAATTAAACTAAAAAGGCAGAGTTTAGCCCAACTTCTTTAAGGGAAGTTGGGCTAAACTCTGCCTTTTTTCTATTTGCACTATTTGGCCTGCACGTTAGATAGATCTATATATCCGTTAACAAGCCTGATCGAATTGGGGTTAATGTCATCAATGCAGGCATAAGACTGCGGAGCAAAGAAAAGCGGAATAAAGTTATTGTTTTGCGAAATTAATGTGCGCTCTGCTTCAAAAATTAGTTCCTTTTTACTTTCGCCTTCAGCCGAAACGGCTGAACCCACAAGCGCATCATAACCACTGTTTTTAAAGCCGCTTACATCATTTTCATTGTTCGACAAGAACTCACCCAAAAAGGTTTCTGCTTTAAGGCTTGCGCATTCAAAAGATATGAGCGCTATATCATAGCTGCCCGAAGCAACTCTTTCAGCAAGCTCAGTTTCGTCTGCCACTGTTTCAATATTAAAATATGCGCCCAAATCTCTTTGCCAAACAGATAATACCGATTTTAGTATTTCGGTTAAACGTTCATCGTCGGCGCATAAAACCGAAATATTATCGGGGAAACCATCTTCAAACCCTTTTTGCGCTTCAAGAAAAGTCTTGCGTGCATTAGCCGGTGAATAACTGTAAACTTGAGCCCCACCATTTGCCGCAAGGCTTATATCGCAATCGGGCGGAACAACACCATTTGCGGCAACAAAATAACCGGGCAACTTTGCAGCCACTGCGGCGGCATCAATATCTGCCCTTAAAGCCTTTAGCACACCATCTGCACCTGATATTGAAGATGAGGGGTTAAACACAAGCGCATAAACGCCCGAATATGAATTATAAATGCTATAATCATTTGAAGTGTAATCCTCAATATCCTTTGTATCAATTTGTGTTATGCTAATTTTTTCCTTAATGGCCGATGGTGCTTCACGCCCTTCTTCCTCTTCATCATTATATGGCACAAAAGAAACATACGCAGGCCCCTGCTTATCGCCACTGTAATGTTCAGCTTTTGATATAGCAACCGTTCCCTTTTCCTTGTTCCACGAGGAAAGAGCGAAATACCCGTTTGAAAGCACAGTGTCTTCGCTAAGGCCGTATTTCCCCTTTGTTTTATCAAAAAACTTTTTATTGCAGGGGAAGAACACGCTTTGTGTAAGCCTTTCTAAAAAGTTTGAACTCGGAGCATTAAGTGTTATAGTTAAGGTGTAATCATCAAGTGCACTAACACCGATATTTTGCACACTTGAAGTGCCATTAAGCGCCGCTGCAACACCATGAATATCTAAAATAGCGCCCGTGTAAGGTGAATTTGTTTGCGGGTCGGCCGCGCGCTGTAAGGCGAAAACATAGTCTCCCGCGGTAACTTCACTACCGTCACTCCACTTTTTATCTTTATTAAGTTTAAAGGTGTACACCCTTCCATCATTTGAAACTGTGTGGTTTTCGGCGCCTGCATAAACCGCTTTACCGCTTTTATCAAGCGCCATAAGTCCTTCGAAAATATTGCCGGTTATAACGGTTTCACTCTCACTCTGCGCAAGCAACGGGTCAAGATTTTTAGGCACACTATAGGTTTGATATAAAAGTGACAGGCTTTCATCCTGGCAGCCCGAAAACAATGTTAATATAAAAAATGTTAAAACACATATAGATAATATTCTTTTCATTGTTATACTCCCAAAATTAATAACATCATTATATTCTAACAGCACATTCTTTTCAATTCCTTTTTTTGAATTTCCGAAATTTTTCATTAATAATACAAATTGTAAATCGTGTTGACTTATTGTTATCATACATATATAATAGTATAAAACAAATCTTTGGGACGGGGCGAAACTCCCCACCGGTGGTAAAGTCCACGAACCCGAAATCACTTCGGGCTGATTCGGCGAAATTCCGAAACCGACGGTTAAAGTCCGGATGGAATCAGATGGCATATTGTTTTACCCTATCTGCTAAATTTTGCACACCCCGAAGATATTTTTTCGGTGTGTGCTTTTTAATGTGATAATGTGAAGCTGGTGCTATCATAAATATTTTGAGCAGAAAGGAAATCGCTATGAATCAAACACACTCAAAAGTAGACATTAAAAAACTCTCTATAACCGCAATATTTATAGCATTGGCTTACATAACGCTTTTGCCGTTTATGAGCTTTAAGGTGGCGGGATTTTTAAGCTTTGAAATTAAAGATGCCATTATTGCAATTCCCACGCTGATGTTTGGCCCTGTTTACGGCATCGTTTCATCCCTTGTTTTATCATTTGCCGAATTTTTAACCATCAGCGGCACAGGGGTTTACGGGCTGATTATGAACTTTATTTCAAGCGCAGTATTTACGGGAATTGTTGGAACAGTTTATATGTATAAACGAACTTTAGGCGGCGCGGTTTTGGGTTTTGCTCTTTCAAGCATTATAACCACAGCCGTTATGTTAGGAGCTAACTACTTTATAACCCCGCTTTACACAGGCGCACCGCGCTCGGCTGTTGTAGATATGATGCTGCCAATTCTTTTGCCCTTTAACCTTGTTAAATCTGTGCTTAACAGTAGCATAAGCATTATTCTTTACAAACCGCTGACTGATGCTTTCAGAAGGCTCGGCCTTGTTCGAAAAGGCTCGTTTAAGCCCACCGCGAAAACAGGTATTATAACCGCCATAGCTCTTGCCATCGGTTTAATTTCACTGTGCATTTTAATATTTGTATTGTAATAAATTTGTAAAACTACCCCCATTATCATTGACTTTTTCACTTTAACGTACTAAAATATAAAGTGTTAAATCAAATTTCGGGGGTAGTTGTTTTGACTTCAAATGATAATAAAAATGCCGAATTAATGTTTAAAGCCATTTTAACCCTTAAAGACACAAAGGAATGTGAAGACTTCTTTTTAGATGTTTGCACTATTAAAGAGGTTAAATCTATTGCTCAGCGCTTTATGGTTGCAAAAATGCTGCTTGAAAAAAAGGTTTATAACGAAATTGCCGCCGAAACGGGAGCAAGCACCGCAACTATCAGCCGCGTAAGCCGCGCGCTTTATTACGGCAACGGCGCTTACCAAAAGGCGTTTGAAAGGCTCGCAGACGAGGATAACGCTGATGAGCTATGATGTTTTTTCATCGTTTTACGATGCTCTTACCGATAATGCTGAATATGCCGCAAGGGCTGAATATATTTTAAAATTATTTAAAAAATACGATAAACGCCCAACTCTGCTGCTTGATATGGCCTGCGGCACAGGAAGTTTCACCACCGAATTTGCAAAGGCAGGCATTGAGGTTATAGGGGTTGATCCTTCGCCCGAAATGCTTATAAAAGCACGCGAAAAGTTAGAACAAAACGGTAAAAACGCATTGTTTCTTTGCCAAACAGCCGCCGAGCTTGACCTTTACGGAACGGTTGACGGCGCGGTTTGCTGCCTTGACAGCCTAAACCACATAACAAATTACGATGAACTTTGCGATTCCTTAAAAAGAATATCGCTTTTTTTAGAGCCGGGAAGGCTTTTTATATTTGATGTTAATTCTTTATATAAGCACCAAAACACACTGTCGGGCAAATGCTTTATACACGAAGCCGACGGCGTTGTTTGCAATTGGCAAAACTCTGAATGCTCGCCTGATGGCACGGTGGATATAATCCTTGATTTCTTTTGCGAAACCGAAAACGGGCTTTACGAAAGGCTTTTTGAAGATTTCAGTGAGCGCGCCTACATCGAAGAAGAATGGAAAAACGCATTAAACAGCGCAGGGCTTGAAATAGTTGCGCGACTTGGGGATATGGAATTCGAACCCCCCTCCCCTAAAGAAGAAAGAATATATTACGTTACACGAAAGGTTAACTGATTATGGGAAAACTTATTAGATGCATTACAAGCGATGGCGCAGTTATGGCAACTGCGGTTGACACAACCGATATTGTAGCACGTGCCGAGCAGATTCACGGCACCTCGGCAGTTGTTACTGCCGCGCTTGGCAGGTTGCTTACAGCAGCAAGCATGATGGGAAATATGCTTAAATATAAAGACAACAGCCTTACACTTCGCGTTGCAGGTAATGGGCCTGCAGGCAGTGTAATAGCCGTGTCGGACTATGACGGTAATGTGCGCGGATATGCCGCAAACCCCATTGTTGAACTGCCGCTAAACGATAAAGGCAAGCTTGATGTTGGTGGCGCTGTGGGAAAAGACGGCATGCTTTATGTTTTAAAAGACCTTGGCATGGAAACGCCCTACAACGGGCAAATTCCGCTTGTTTCTGGTGAAATTGCCGAGGATATAACCGCATATTATGCAACAAGCGAGCAGATTCCAACCGTTTGTGCGCTGGGTGTCTTAGTAAACCCCGACCTTACCGTGCGCGCGGCAGGCGGATATATTATTCAGCTGCTCCCCGGGGCTGATGACACAACCATAACCAAATTAGAAGAAAGCGTTGGAAATATTAAACCCATAACAACCCTTATCGACGAAGGCAACAGCCCAGAGGATATTTTAAAAATTGCGCTAAACGGATTTGATGTTGAAGTTCTTTACGAGCAGCCTATTGAATATAAATGTAATTGTAGCCGCGAAAGGGTTGAAGGTGCACTTATAAGCATAGGTGAAGCCGACCTTGAAAAAATAATTGAAGAAGATGGTGAAGCAAACCTCGAATGCCATTTTTGCGAAAGGAGCTATCACTTTAACCGTGAGGAGCTTAAAAGACTTTTAAAGTCTGCAAAACAATAGCCCCCCTACCCTTTAATGAGAAAAGCTCAAAACATGCAAAAAAACCTGCAAAAAAAATTTTTTGAAAAAATTTCAAAAAATTTCAAAAAAAGTGTTGACAAATCCAATACGTTGTGATAGTATAGTCAATGTCGCTGGTGCGGTTCATTCCGCGAGAGACAAAGGTGTGGGAGCATAGCTCAGCTGGGAGAGCATCTGCCTTACAAGCAGAGGGTCACAGGTTCGAGCCCTGTTGTTCCCACCAATGGCCTGGTAGTTCAGCTGGTTAGAACGCTAGCCTGTCACGCTAGAGGTCGTGGGTTCGAGCCCCATCCAGGTCGCCATTTGCCTCTGTAGCTCAGTTGGTAGAGCAGGGGACTGAAAATCCCCGTGTCATTGGTTCGATTCCGATCGGAGGCACCAGTAGTATGCGGATTTAGCTCATCTGGTAGAGCGCCACCTTGCCAAGGTGGAGGTAGCGAGTTCGAGCCTCGTAATCCGCTCCATTTAAAAGGACGCTTAAAGAAAGATTTAAGCGTCCTTTAATAAAATAAGGCACCATAGCCAAGTGGTAAGGCAGAGGTCTGCAAAACCTTTACGCCCCGGTTCAAATCCGGGTGGTGCCTCCAAAACAAAAAGCACTTCGTGATGAAGTGCTTTTTGTTTTGGAATGATGTTTGCCTTTCACGCAAATTATGTTGGCTTCGCCAATGATGCCGCTTACGCTAATGATGTGTAGCTTCGCTACATTTATGGCAAACATCACATCATATCGTGGCGAAGCCGCAATGCATCATTACACCAAACGGTGTAACATCATTTCGAGCGCGAGCAAGATACATCTTTTTAACCCCCTTGCTCCCCCGCCGCTTATATGCTATAATAAACCCAAGGTTTTGATAGTAAATTTAACACAGAGGTGTAAATATGGTTAAACACATAATTTTATGGAAGCTTAAAGATGAACACAACACATCTTCTGTTAAACAAGGAATAAAGAATGGGCTTGAGGGTCTTATCGGCAAAATCCCCGGCCTTACCGAAATCAGCGTGCAAGCCGAAGGTTTAGCATCATCTAATGCAGATGTAATGCTTTATTCGGTGTTTGAAGATGAAACAGCTTTAAAGAATTACGCAACACACCCTGAGCACGTATATGTTGCTGATACATTTGTAAGGCCTTTTACAGAGATAAGACTCTGCCTTGACTTTGAGGTGTAAACTATGGTATTCAAACACAAAACATTCGCTGAACTTTCGACAACTGAACTTTATGAAATTTTAAAATCAAGATGTGAGGTTTTCCTTTTAGAGCAAAAAATAATATGCCAAGATATGGACGACGTTGATTACGATAGTTACCACTTCTTTTTTGAAGATGGCGGCAGAGTTATCGCGTATTTGAGGGCATATTACACCGATGATAAAAAAGACATAATGAAAATCGGCAGGGTTATAACACTTACCCACCGAACCGGACTTGGCACAAAACTGTTTAATGAAAGCCTTAACGTTATAAAAGAAACCCTTAACTGCAAAAAACTAATCGTAAGCGCCCAAAAACAGGCGCTCGGCTT
>JAZNGF010000045.1:0-40519 GCA_045576295.1 Acutalibacteraceae bacterium
GTACCACTTGCTACGAGAACTGCTGTCTCTTCAGGAGCATATCCAGCATTTTCAAATGCACCCTTTCCGAAATCAACATCTTCAGGAATTCCAACAACAGAAGCTAACTTAGCATCATTCTGGAATGCATACATTTTGATAGTTTCTAAATCGCTACCTGCTTCAAATGTTACTTTTTCAAGGTTTCCGCAGTTATAGAATGCGTATTCATCTAAGGTAATTACAGATGCCGGAATGGTTATTTCTTTCAAACTGTTGCAATATCCAAATGCACCCCAGCCGATTGTTTCCAACTTACTGCCTGCTTCGAATACAACCTCTGTAAGTTTATCGCGCTGCATAAAGCTGAACTTACCAATGTACGTAATATCTTTTCCGATTATTACCTTAGTAATATTCTTATAGTTCCAATACCAAGGTGCGCCAGATACCGCATAATCAGACATTGCTCCGCTTCCGTCGATTTTTAAAGCGCCGTCCTTGTAATACTTCCATGTTGCATTATCGCCGCATGTACCACTTGCTACGAGAGCCGCTGACTCTTCAGGTGTAAATCCAGCATTCTCAAATGCACCTTTTTCAAAATTAACGTAATCAGGCATTCCAACAACAGAAGTTAACTTGGTATCATTCTGGAATGCATACATTTTGATAGTTTCTAAATCGCTACCTGCTTCAAATGTTACTTTTTCAAGGCTGCTGCAGTTATAGAATGCGTATTCATCTAAGGTAATTACAGATGCCGGAATGGTTATTTCTTTCAAGCTGTTGCAATATCCAAATGCACCCCAGCCGATTGTTTCCAGTTTGCTGCCATCTTCGAATTTAACACCTGTAATTTTATTACACATCATAAAACTAAATTTGCCGATATAGGTGATATCTTTCCCTATCTCAATATTTTTTATATCATAATTGTAATAAAACGGGCTTTGGGTTGAAGCGTAATCATAGATTGCTCCATTACCAGCGATTACAAGCTTACCTGTATCATACAATGTCCAAGTAACATTATCACCACATATACCACTGTTTACGGCAGTAGGAACATAATCACGTAAAACAACATCAATACCCTTTCTTACAGCATATTGATGGGCATATGAACCTTCTGCTACCTTAAGTGTAACCGATATGTTAGAATTATCATTTTTACAGAAAGCAGTTTCTGCAATGCGTTCAATTCCTTGCGGAATATACATACTTTTAATATGTGTACATTCCTTAAAAGCATTGTTGTTAATTAATTTTATCGATTCAGGAAGAACAACTTCAGTCAAACCACGGTTAGTCAAAAAGCTTGCCTGACCAATGCTAACTAACTTGCTCCCTTCTTCAAAATCAACCAACTCTGCATTTGTTTCTGCCAAAGCAAAGTTACCGATATGTGTAATGTTTTTTCCAATATAAATCTTTTTAATTGCACTTTTATAAGCTGCCCATGCAACAAGCGGTCTTGAAGCATAATCATAAATAGCTCCATCGCCTACAATATGCATCGAACCATCAGAATAAAGGATAAAGCATGAATCTTTTCCAGACCATCCAGCCGACAGAACATCACCTGTTGAACAAGAAACATACTTTCCATCTTCAAACAAGCAAGTTTCTCCGTTGATAGTATAAATACCATCCTTAGCAATACCGTTATCAAAGTAGTATGCTGTATTAGAAACATACGCATAAGAAGGTTCGTAGTTGGTATTACTATAGAAATACATAACTCCGTCGTCACTTGTTATGAAGCCATCATAAATAACATCAGCTTGATATACACCATTTGCATCAAATGTATATACCGCTTTATTAATAACATGTGAACCTGTTAATTTTACGCCGTTCTTATAGTAAGAAGACTTATCGGCATTCCAACCATCAGCAATGACAACACCATCAACATAGTTTTTACCATCTGTGTAAATACCGGTAAACAATTCCCCGCTATTTGTACACATAAGCTTGCCATCAACAACTTGATAGTTATGTCCGGTAGAATCAATGGTTGTACCCCAAGCAATCACAGAACCACATACAGCACAGTATGTTCTGTCAGTGTAGCCGTCCTCGGTACAAGTTGCAGGTAAGTCATCGATCGGCTCTTCTGTGTGAGAATGCCAATTTGACGGTGAAACTGATGTTTTTAAAGCAGTATTAACAAGAAGATTACCATTAAATGTTCCGCTGGTGCCATCAACAAATAAAACAGAACCTTTACGAACATCTACTTTAATATTTACTAACGGATAGCTGTTTGCACCAATTGAACTTATGTCAGCTCCAGCACCCTCAGCATCCCATGACCAAACTCGTGTTGGAACACTAACAAGGGTTGCTGCACCAGAAGCGGTGTTATCAACATTTGTAATGGTTATAGTAGCAACGTTGTTATTCTGATTTAATGAATACTCAGCCTTAAAGCCTTTAGCAACGATCATATGATCTAATAACCATTTGTTTGAGAAGTTGAGGTATAAATCAGTGGTAAGAATATTGATATTCTCAATATTCTCAACTTTAATATCAGTATAATATACTGAATCATACTGCGGCACATTGTTTAAATCGTTATGACCGCCAAGAACTACAGGAGCTATTCCTGTAACATTAAAGGTAGTGCTTTTCTTTGTAACATTACCCATGTTATCAGCAATTTCAAATGTAACCTTATGGCTACCGGGAGTTAAATTAACATCCTTACTGCTGATTGTAGCGCCTGATGCTGTTACATTATCCAGAGCAACACCGTCAACATAGATTTTTGCAGAAGAATAGTTCAAACCTGAAGCATTACTTGCAACATAGTCTGCTATCTTTGCATTAAACGAACGAATTGTTGTTCCTGAAGTATTAACAAGCATATCGCTAATTATAGGAGCATTCCTATCATCAACTGCGTTACTGTAGTCTAATGTGATATCATCAAAGTACAGAACTGAATTGTGAGGCTCTTTTGCTTGTGTATAGAAACGGATAAACTGCGGCTCTCTTCTGTCCTTGTTTGATTGATATGGGTTTTGGATTGCCACATAATTATATGGAGTTAAATCCATATAGCAATATACCCATCTATCTTCAGGGATATCTGCTTCAGTACATTTTGTAAGGGTCTTACCGTTACATTCTAATATCAAGTGTGTGTTTTTACGTGCATAGCTTGTAGAAGAACTACCGCAATACAATTCAGTTTGCATTGCCAAGTTATGACCTGGAGCTAATTCTTCGGGGATATATATCCACATACCAAGTCTTGTAGCGTTCTGGCCGGTTGCAACATCACGCAATACAGTCTGGCCGCCAACGTTAAAGATCATATTGTATGACCATTGGCCAAAGGCACCGCTATGTGAGTAATCAAGATTTAAACCTAAAGCATATTTACCGTTTTTAACTTTACCATTTTCAGCAGTTGCCAAAAAAGTAGTTGAGTCATTCCTTGGCGAGAAGTTAGAGCCAAAAGGACTCGCATCAAAAACAGGGGAATTCGGGTTGTTCACAAGCGCCCATTCTATAAGCTGATCTTTTCCAAGCCACTCAGAAATGTCGCCATCTTCAAAGTTATATAATATCTCTGAACCTTTACCGAATGTAATGCTAAGTGTGGTGCTTCCTAAATCTGCATATTTATATGTTGCAGTAACATTAACACCGGTTTTAGATGTATCATTAGTAGCATTAAACTTCAAACCATCTCTTGTTCCGGCTAATTCATCTGATACTTTCCAGTCGAAGTCATCGGCATCAAAGCATACATCAAACTCACCATAAGTAGCCTTAATATCCATTACAATGCTCTTACCGTAAGGAATAACTGTGCTGCTCTGAGCAAATGCTACAGATATAGGATTAACAATATGTATTGTTTTAGAACCAACAGTTTCGCCATTATAATTCATAACGATAGTAACATCACCTGTTTTACCGTTAGACACAAAAACACCGTTTTCAATGGTACCAAAACTGTTATCTTCAAGTGCCCAAGTAACATCAGCAGGAATTTCTGCTTCAGCACCTGAGAAGTCACGACCTACAGCATCTACTTTTACCTGAGAATTAGGCACATAATAATCGTATTCAGTCTGAAGGTATGCATTGTCAAACTCACCTGTAGCAGGTGCAGTTGAGATAAATATAATACCATGGGTGTTCTGACGTAATGAACCATCGCAAGGTGAACAGTTAACTTCAAGGTCTCGACCTGGGCGCTGTGACATAAAGGTAGAAGAACCACCACCGTCACAGTTTGCAGCATAAATACAACCAGCCGCAATCATAACTTCCGCGCACTCGTACATATTCATACCTAATGAAAATGGTGCCTGTCTACCATCGTTCATCATGATTACGATAGAACCATCAGCCTTAACACCAACAACAGAACGAGCAGCTGTATCAGTTCCGTGTGATGGAGCATACTTGTTAACACCATTTTCAACAATGAAACCTGATGAACTGGGGATAACCTGTTCTTCCCATCCATTCAAACTATTTGTATCAAGGATAGCTCTCATTGTAACCTTTGGAATATCGGCAGGTCTTGCTTCGCCATTTTCGTTAACATCTTTATGGATAACGATACAAGTTGGGAAACCAACAGAATGGTCAAAATACACTTCACCATCAACCATCATAAATCCAAGAGGTTCGTTAACACGATGAGGTTCTTGCGAATAAACCGATGTATTATACCAACTTAAGCATGTGTTCATCGCACCAACAACGTTTTCTCCCCACTCATTCTCAAGGAACGCAGCATGCTCAGGAATGGTGGAAATAGCATAATTGCTAGTATCCATGTTAGTATAGCTACTGATAACTCTCGTATAAGGGTTAGAGATATCAGCCTCCATCATATGAACAACCTGTCGGCGGTCACCAGCCTCATTGTTCAAAACGATTTCGGTTTCTGTAATACCGGGAGCAATATCCCAATCTGTTTTACTGATGATATTGTAGTAATCATCACTGCTTGCTGCTTCATTGTGAGCATAGTCAAACTCAGCAAAAGCAGACGTTGGCATAACACTAAACACAATTAAAATGCCTAATGCAAGCACCAACAACTGTTTGGTTATTTTTTTCATACTCATACTCCTTCTCAATTTGATGAAATTTATTACTCATTAGAGCGGAAAAACACCTGCCCCAGTAAGTAGCGACTGATTAATTATTTTGCGCCTAACCCCCTTTACCTTTTTTAATTTTATTTATCTATAATAAAAAGTTAGATAAAACAAATCATACGTGATAAGCTTTAAAGTTATGATGAGTCTTTTGCTTATCTAATGGTGGGTCTTGTTCATAATCTCCATATAAGCTACGTAAATATGTATCGTATCCTATTGGTGCAAAAAACTTTTCGCCTTCAAATTTGGCCTCAATAACATCCGAAAACACTTCTGCATCAATAATTTCACGCTCCCCATAAATAGGCCATAACAAACACCCTTTATGAGTTGAACCAATAGTACTTTCTTTTCTTATCAACTTAACAAGCTTATTATGGAAACGATTAAACCCATATTTACGGCAGCACTCAATAATACACCGCTTAAAAAAAGATTTCTCCTTAGATGTTTTAAATTTAGATAAAACACATCCTTTTTGATACATCTTTATCCTTTTTAAAATTCTCGGTTTGCATATGTGCATAGTACAACTGTCTAATGGGAATATATCTATATCAAGTCCCAGTTGTACTCCATTATCGATATTCTCTTCATCTTTAACAGTTGTCATATCACATAACTTGGCAAAGGTAAACCTATATTTAGGATTTCTTTCAACCGAAAACAACCGATACTTATTGCTATCTTGATATGTTTTTATTAGCCTATCATAATCCTCTCGAGGAACAAAAACATCAACATCATCATCCCACGGAATAAATCCGTTATATTTGATTGCACCAAGTAGCGTACCGTTACATAAAAAATAGCTTATTCCTTCCTTATTGCAAAACCGCTTGAATTCTTTTAAAATATCAAATTCTATTTGTTTAATGTCATTTAGATGCAATTCTTTCATATAAATCTATATATTCCTTATATCTTTCATTCATATCGAACTTTTTCGCACGATTTATACAGTCTTCTTTTCTATATGGATTGTTTGAACAAACTCGAATTATCTCTCGTTCCATTTCCTCAAAATCATCGCAGTCCACAACAGAACCGCTCAGTTTATCGATACACTCTGGGCTTCCTCCGGTGCGAAAAGTCACAACCGGTGTTCCACAGGCATTCGCTTCAATATTTACAAGTCCCAACATTTCTTCTCGGGTTGGGTTTACAAATAAATCAGCAGCTGTATACAGTTCAGCCAGTTCCTTTTGATTATGCGTTCGATGTATTGACAGGATATTCTCAGGTAATATTTTGTCAATATTTTTATTCGTACCAACTAAAATAATTTGAAATTTATTATAATCAAGTTTCTTAGCTAGTTCAATAAACACATCAAGGCCTTTACGCGTGTTCCATACCGACGCTACCCCAAGTAGTATCTTCTTTTCTTCTGGGATACCGAATTTTTCACGAACAGTGTTATTTGTAGGTTTAAATATAGACAAATCAATCCCATTACTGATTATCTTACTTTGATAAGCGCTCAAAAAAGACTGATTAGTAAGATTGAATAACCACTGCGAAGGAGTTATAAGCGTTAAATTTTTAACACCAGTAAACCATTTTCTTTTAAGTTTCCACATGGCCTTCGAACTATCAAAGCAAGCATGAGTTTTTTCTTTGTATTTTTCGCACTTATAACATCCGTTAAGCCATTTTGTGCAGTTTTCATAAGCAAAATGAGCACATCCTCCAGTAAAAGCCCAACAGTCGTGCAGCGTCCACACTACAGGAATACTACGTTTTTTTATATAGTTAAACAACAATCCATGATTAATATAGCTACCATGGATATTATGCAAATGTATAATATCAGGGTTATATTTCTTAACCTTGCTTAAAAATCGAATTGTTTTAAAATATGAAAAGCATCCTTGAAGTCCTGTTATTGAAGCGAGCCTGTTATGTATATGACAGTCTAACCAAGAACTAATAATAATAGTATCATTGATAATTTCCTTAGTTTCCCTAAAACGGTAAGCAATTCGACAATCATTTGCTTGTTTTATACATTGTTCTCGTATCCCTTTAGCAATTTTTCCGGTGCTTCCAACAGGATATACCGAGTTAATTTGAAGAATCTTCATCTGTTGTGCCCCCTTGATTAACACTTAATATGAAAATCGAAACAAATGAAGCAGCAAATATTGTTCCTGAACATATTAAAGAAGCTTCAACCGCTGTCCATAAAACTAATCCAAGCAATCCAATCCAAGCAACGATATTCCCGTTGTTTTTAAGGTGATTCACCATAATATATTTAAATTTGCTGTATAACATATTATAAAATATTACTGCTGCAGCGATTCCAACAGTTCCCCAAATAGCTACAAATCCATTATGCAAATTCTCAAATTGAAATGAAAAATCTCCGAACAAGAACTTTAGAACAGTCATATTTTCGTACACTCGTTGGAATATATTAACTCTTCCATTCTCAACACCAAAGCCCAACAATTGAACTTCGTTAATAAATTCAGGAAAAAAGTAAGTTACAGCAAAAAATAAAAATGGCACCAAAAACGATATCATTAAAAGCGCATATGTAATTCCTTTAAATTGTTTTTGAACTAAGAAACAAACGAATATAAATATTTCAATTATCAATCCTGCTCTTGATTGAGTTAAAAACATTAAATAACTAATACATAAAATGTCTACCATTAGAAAACATTTCCAAGCCACTTTTTTCACTGTAAAAAAACAAGAAAACAGCGCAATAACACAGACTAACAAATATATTGCTGTTTCATTGGGATTGCTATATCCTAACGTCAACTCATTTAGAACCATGGATTCTTGCGAATAAGAAGATATATGATAATGCGACAACGGAGAAAAACTTAATACAATATAATATAACGACAGTACAATATATGTCCAATAAATCAAATTACATATATCTTTAGTTTGTTTTTTATTAATAAAACATAAAAAAAACGGTAACTCTAAGAAACACAATGCTGATACAATTGATTTATAAGAAAAGCTTGAAGAGAAAACCAAAGAAACAAAAACTAATACTATCATAATTAGTGTTTTACTAAAAAAACTATCAATTAATTTATAAGATAAGAAAACCAGCACAACTGAAATTATACTTGCCAGAAAAATAAGCCATGTGCCCATACTTATTAACGATGTTAGTCGTACCGGTTCTGCAAACTGAATCAGCAACACTCCAACTATCATTAAGAATACTGGAAATTCTTTTTTGATTGTTAATCGCATATATTTAAAATCTCCTAATATGATTCAATATAAACCCACGTAAAGAGTGACGTTGATATCGAAACTACTTGTTGTTTGATTACTTTTTTATCATTATTAATTAATTCTACAACTCTCTATCAAGGCTGGACAAAAAATTAATAATCCGACTACTCTGCGCCTTAGCGTTTTTTTTCTCACTTATAAAGCGATTAGCAGAAGAACCTATTGTTTTCAATGCATCCTCAGATAACATCAATATCTCTTCAAAAGCTTTTGCTATAGAAAATGCTTCATTGTTATCAACAGTAAATATATAATCAAAATATTCGTTCGGAATACCCTGCAATTTGGTAGTTAAAAAAGGAGTACCGGAATACATATACTCGACAGTCTTAGAAGGAAAACTATATTTAGTAAACTCATCTTTAACATTACGTGGATTCACCAATAAAGTAGCCATCTTTTCATATTTCAAAATCTCGTTTCTTGAAACCGATCCAAAATACTTAATTCTGCTGTTAACACTGGCTCTCTCTTTTATATCAGTAACAGCATCTCCCTCTCCAAACAACCAAAGTTCAGCATCTATGTTTTTTAACAATTCAAAAGCATCTACCAACTGCATAACCCCATATTTCTCATGGAGTCTACCAGCATACATAATTGCTTTTGGAGAAGCTTTTTCAACATCCTTCGAATAAGTGGCGTTTAAATCTACAATCCCTTCCATTACTATGTAAGGCTTTTGTGGTGAAACGACGTCTCGCATTGCTTCTGTCAAATAAACATAACCATCATACTCACCTTGAGCCTTCACAGAGGACCTTAGATAGATTTGCTTTATAGTATCAACTAAGATATTCTTCTTATGGTTAATATACATATTCTGCGGTAAATCCGGTATGATCGCTACCGTTTTTACAGAGTACTTTTTACGATATTTCATAACATCTTTAACCAAAAAAGGTGGTATGGAATATGTTAAAATCACACCTGTACTGCCATTATCTTTTACCCAACGCTTAATAACTCGTCTAGCATCTAAACGTCGCGACCATTGTTTTAGTATTGGAATATTAATAGTGTTAAGCCAATGACATTTGTATCCACATGTCAAATTTTCACTCTTCCCCCCAAAGTGCAATGCTTTACTTCTAGGGAAAGTTGGCACCATTGGAAAACTATAAACTTCTAAATCCGCACCATTTTGATTAAAGCCATCAAGAAGTGCTGTTTCGAACACAATCGTTGCTACAGAAGGCTTTGATTGGCAACCAACTAACAGTTGTTCGTAAGCTTTAATGTCACATACCGTTCCAAAATATAATATTTTCATACTCTATATTTGTCACTCATTTCTTATAACTGAGTAAGCGATTCTTTAATTGCATATGGAGATTGTTCCACTATCAATCCTCCATACGTAAGTGCTACCTCTTCACAAGCAGTATCTTTATAAACAATAACCGGCGTACCACAAGCTAAAGCTTCAATTGTAGTCAAACCAAAAGTTTCTTCTCGACTTGGATTCACAAAAACATCAGCTGTCGTGTATATTTCTGCAAGCTCACGTACACTATTTGTCCTGGTAATACACATTATCTTCTTAGGGATCTTTTTTATTTGATCATGTGTCAAGCCGACTAAAACTATTTGATAAGATGAATCCAACAAGTCTGCAAGACAAATAAAATCATTTAACCCCTTGCGTTCACTCCATGCACTAGCTACACCTAATACAATCTTTTTGTTTAATAGGTTGTTTTTTTCTCTAAAAACACCTTTTGTTGGTTTGAACATAGTATCGTCAATAGTGTTATGAATCGCCTCTATAGGATATTTATTAAGAAAACTTCTCTTAACGAGATTATATAACCAGTTTGATGGCGTGATTATCATCATATTTTTCACGCCATTAAAAGCAGTTCTTTTTCTTAAGTAATTCTTCTTACTATTATCTTTATATAGGCTTACAGGATATTGTTTTTTCTGTAAACAATTATTACACTCTGTTTCCCATTTATAACATTTTACATATGAAAAGTGTGCACAATGCCCAGTGAAAGCCCAACAATCATGTAAGGTCCATTTCACTTGCATACTTGGTCTGGTTTTAATCCAATTAAATAGTAGTTCTATATTAATATAATATCCGTGCAAATTGTGTAACCAAAGAATGTCAGGGTTGTAATTATCAGCCCATTTTAAAAACCTTAATGTTGACCTTTTGCTATTAAAGCCCTCATTATCAAATAGACGAGATTTAAATGCATTAATATATATATCCAATTTATTCCCAATTCGTATTGAAATCGATTTATACTTATCAGGAACATCTTCACGGCCATATGCGATTCTCACTTCGTGCCCATTTGCTATATATTCGTCTGCTAGTTCAGTGCAAATTCTTCCTGTGCTACGAATACCGCATACAGTGTTTATAATCAAAACACGCATATTTACTCCCTTGCATTCGATATATTATATTATTTCTTTATAAGCAAAATATGAAGAATAATGTGTTAGCAAGTAAGAGGTGGCATTGTTGTTCTTTTCTAACTCTTTATCATTTATATTAGAAACCAACTCTGAAAACTTCTCAGCACTATTACTTCCACACCACCAACCAAATTCGCCTTCAACTATCACCTTACCAATATCGGTGTTAGGATCAGTGCATGCTAGCACCGGCAAACCTGCCTGCATATAAGATAATAACCTCGATGGGAAGTTTGGGATAGTAAAACGATAATCCAGAAAAATCAAACCAACATCACAACAAGCAATCATTCTATCATACTCATCTTTAGGCATTTGCTCTAATAATTTGACATGGCTTGGTTGTTCATCCCTTATATATTCCTCAAGAAGATGCCTTTGTGTGCCACTTCCGGATATGACAAAAAATGTATTAGTTAGATTTCTACATGCTTTCAAACAATCTACAATAAAAGGCACACACTGAGGTTTACCGAGATTTCCCCCATAAACAAACACCTTCTTGTCTTGTGGGATTCCATATTTTTCTCTCATCTCTTTATATTCCTGTTTAGATAAATGAAAATCTTGAGCATCTATACAATTAGGAGAAACACCAACTTTTTCCGCAGAAAGTTCTAAGTTGTGTTTAAGAACATAATCTACATTGGCTTGCGACATACAACCGATTCGATCAGAAACAGCATACAGCTTTTTCTCTTTTTTGCGGAAATACTTATATATAATCCCTTTAACACCCGTTTTAGCAAGCATACCAAGATCAACAGAGTTCTGAGGGAAAATATCTTTTAATAACAAATATGTCTTCGCATTATCTCGTTTCTTTACAAATTTTACAGCTCCAACAAAAGTAATAGGGGGAGTAGTATATAAAATCAAGTCAAATTTAACACCAGAAAAATATTTCTTAATAGCTGAAATGAACTGGTGTTCAATTAGCAAAGTAGATATACCTTTTTCAAAGATGTTCGTCTTCTGGATATTTCCGGTCCTCAATTCTAAAATTTGAACATTTTCATCAACATGCATAGTGGTTTTAGAATTAAAACGTTTCTCGATAGGAGATATCACATAAACATTATGTTTATGCTTAGAAAACTCACGTAATAAGTCTTCGTAAATCCCTCTATTACTCAAATTTTCAATATGACACAAAGTCAAAAACAATACATTCATACAATATCACTGTTTCCTAATTCTCTAGCAGGAACACCCACATAAGTTCCGCTATTGTCAATCTTTTTCACTACAACTGCACCTGCACCGATAATACATTTTCCGCATATCTCGATATTATTTTTTACAGATGAACCAATTCCAATGTGTGTTAGTTCTCCTACACACACAGTTCCACCAAGGGCTGCATTAGGTGATATGTGAACATAATTATCAATCACGTTATCGTGTTCAATAACTGCAGAAGTATTTATAATGCAGTGCTTTCCAATTGTTGCACATGCATTAACAACCGCGCCTGACATCACAACCGTACCCTTACCGATGGCAACATTCACTGCTATTTGAGCCGAGGGATGAACAAGCGTTGCCCAATTAACATCATAACTTTGCGCAATTTTTTTGCGGATTTCGTTATTCCCAATTCCTATTAAAAAGTCGGTGTTTCCATCGTTCAAGCTTGAAATTGCAGCAGTTGTTCCTATAATTGGAAATCCCATACAATCGCCGATTGCGTGATCATCAATAAAACTAATGTCTTTATAACCGTTTTTTAACGCATTGTCAGCAATCACCTTACCATGACCGCCTGCACCAATAATAATCAACCGATTATTCACGAGTTACCATCTCCACTTCACTGCCCATAAATTCTTCCATCGTTACCGATGTCTCAGAAGTAATGCCATCTCGCTTTAAAACCTTACCAACAGTTTGGAACATAATTGTCCAGTCTCCGATAAATTTAATATTATCAACATATTGAACATCATAATCAAATTTCTTTTCCCAGCTAATTGCATTTCTTCCATTAACCTGGGCAAGCCCCGTGATACCCGGGCGGACCTCAAGCCTTCTTGCCTGATGTTCGGAATAGCGTGGTATGTACTTCAAATAAAGTGCTCTGGGGCCACAAAGTGAACAGTTTGTGTTCACCACATTCCAAAGCGAAGGCAATTCATCAAGCGACGTGCTTCTTAATAATTTGCCGAACTTACCAAGCCTTTCTTCATCAGGAAGCAGGTTACCCTCGGAATCTCTTTCATCAGTCATTGAACGGAATTTATACATATAAAAAGGTTTACCGTCTTTCCCTGCTCTCTCTTGCTTAAAGATAACAGGAGAACCGAGTTTTATTCGAACAAGAATAGCCACTATTAGCAAAATTGGGCTAAGCAAAACAAGCGCAAGCAATGCAATACTTACATCCTGCGGAACCTTTATATACTTTTCGTAAAACCCCTTATTATGCATCGTCGTTATATGTACCTCACTCAAAACAACTTCTCACAATCTCAATAATCTTATCCTGCTGCTCGGCAGTCATCTTATTGTCGCTTGGCAAACATAGACCTCTTTGGAATATATCAGCCCCAACATCTATTCCCGTGCCGGGTATATAGGCATTGGTTCTTCCTCGGCCGTTGCCGTCTTTTGTAACAAAGCCGTGCATTCTGTAAAGCGGCTGCATATGCATCGGCTTCCAGATTGGCCTGCCCTGCACATTGTATTTTTCAAGCGTTTCAAGAATTTCATCAGGACAGGTTTTTCCGGGTTCGGAAATGTAGCAAGTGGCATTATCACTTCGAACCTGCTTACACATAGCATCTTCGTTAATAAGCATACAAGAAAGCCAGAAATTCGGCTCCATAGTATTGCTGTCAAACGGATTCATCGTTATGGGTAAGTCTTTAAAACCTTCTTTATATCTTTCGTAAATTGCCTTTTTCTGTGCAATATGCTCTTCAAGATATGGGAGTTGACCACGAACCACACCTGCTATTACATTGCTCATGCGGTAGTTGTATCCAATTTCCTCATGCTGATACCAGGGAGCATTTTCACGGCTCTGTGTTGACCATTTGTAAACCTTGTTAGCGGCATATAAATCATCAGTTAAAAGCATTCCGCCTGAAGAACCGGTTATAATCTTATTTCCATTAAATGAAATTATATTATACTGCCCAAAGGTTCCGGTCTGCTTACCCTTATATGTGGCACCAAAAGATTCAGCTGCATCTTCAATAATAACTGCACCGTGCTTTTCGGCAATAGAGCAAATTTCGTCAAATTTCGCAGGGGTTCCATAAAGGTTCACCACAACAATAACCTTAGTATCAGGGTAAATCTCGAACGCTTTTTCAAGCGCAATCGGGTCCATATTCCAGGTGTCATATTCAGTATCTATAAAAACAGGAGTTGCTTTTTCATAAACGATCGCATTCACAGTTGCATCAAATGTCATATCACTGCAGAACACAGTATCACCCTGCTTTACGCCTGCAAGCTTTACAGCCATATGGAGTGCTGCCGTACCTGAAGACAGTGGCACTGCATATTTGCATCCCAACTTATTGCAAACCATGCTGGAAATCTCCCCAAGGTTTGCGCCCTCTGTTGTCATCCAATTAGTTTCATACGCTTCGGTTATATATTTCATCTCTTCCCCGTGCATTGTAGGAGAAGAGAGCCATATTTTATTTGGAAACGGTTCAAAATTCATATATTTGCTCCTTGATTAAACACCGCATTTTATACTAATGCGGCGTTTGCCGTATCACTTTGCGCCACAGCTTCCATTTGCTGTACATACGCTGCACCCTTGTATTCAGAGCCGTGTTCACCTGCAGGATGATATGTAGGTACAACCTCGGCTACAAGGTCGCGTATTATATCTTCTCTGCCGTCATAAGCGGCACTCATCAATATTTGAAGCTGGTCTAAAAACTTTTCAGTATCAAAAGGTATCGGGCTTCCTATATGTATGAGTTTATTTGGTGTTGTTCTCATACCTTCTTCTGACATAAGCTTTTCTTCATACAATTTTTCGCCAGGGCGAAGGCCTGTATAAGAAATTTTAATATCAACACCCGGTTTAAACCCTGCAAGGCGAATTAAATTCTTTGCAAGGGCATCAATTTTAACAGGGGAACCCATATCTAAAACGAATATCTCTCCGCCGTCTGCATAGGTTCCGGCCTGCAAAACAAGCGATGCCGCTTCAGGGATTGTCATAAAATACCTAATAATATCGGGGTGTGTAACCGTTACAGGCCCCCCTTTTGCAATTTGTTCTTTAAACCTCGGAATAACAGAACCGTTGCTTCCAAGCACATTACCAAAACGAACCGCAACAAAATCGGTATTTATCTCTTCAACAGCTTTTGCTAAATCAAAAATGCTTGCATCATTATCTCCTGTATGTATGTGGAAACTTGGAAGATCTTGTGCTTTACCATTACGAATTTTTCTGTCAAACGATTGAATGATCATCTCGCAAATGCGTTTCGATGCACCCATTACATTTGTTGGGTTAACCGCCTTATCTGTTGAAATAAGCACAAATCTTTTGCATCCGTTCATCATAGCAGCATAAGCTGTTTTATATGTACCCACTGCATTGTTCTTGATAGCTTCACATGGGCTGTCTTCCATTAACGGAACGTGCTTATGTGCCGCTGCATGGTAAACAACATCGGGCTTGTATTCACTAAACACTTGATTTATGCGCCTGCTATCACGAACAGAGCCAATCAGAATCTCTAAATTAAGGTTGGGATACTTATCTTTCAATTCCAGCCCAATCGTGTATGCATTGTTTTCGTAAATATCAAAAACTATAAGCTGCTTCGGATTGTGTTTTGCTATTTGGCGGCAAAGTTCACTTCCAATTGAACCACCACCACCGGTTACTAAAACCACTTTATCGGTTATGAAACGATATATTTCGTCCATGTTTACACTAACCGGTGCACGACCGAGCAAGTCTTCAACAGCAACATCCTTCATTGAATTTGCCGAAACAACACCGGTAACCAAATCGCGAATTCCGGGCAAGCTTTTCAGCTTGCAATCTGTTTCCTTACAAATATCCAAAATATCACGGCGCTGTTCAGCAGTTGCGCTGGGAATAGCAAGGTATATTTTTTCAATCTTGTATTTTTCAACATTTAAGAGTATATCTTCGCGCCCACCAATAACGGGAACACCATCCATATAGCGCCCCCATTTGTTCTTATTATCATCAATAATGCAACAAACACGTTCGTTCATCTCTTGAGCGTTATGTAGATCGCGCAAAATCATACGCCCGGCTGAGCCTGCTCCGATAAGCATAACACGGCTTGCCATAGCTCTGTGTTGTAATTTTGAATTCTTGCTGCGTTGCAGCAGCACAAAGCGGTAAGAAAAGCGGACAAATATAACTAACAAGAATTGAATTGCAAAGCCAATTATATAGTAGGATATCGGCATACGCCTAAACAATACAGTTATAAAAACGGTATGGAACACGCCAAGAGTTAACGATGCGAGAATAATACGTTTAAGTTCAATAAAGCTTGCAAACCTCCAGATGCTTTTGTAAAGATGGCATACCCAAAACACTATAATGCTAACAACGGCGTAAATAGGCGCAAACTTAAACCATGATGACAAGAAATAGTGCGGTATATCGGAAAATCTGCAATCAAATCTAAGCCAAAGCGCTAAAAAGTAGGAGCCAGAGACAGCCACTAAATCATACAGTGCTAAAAGTATGGCTATCTTATGCCAATGTTCAAAAGAGAAGTATTTAGTTTTATTTCTATTTGGTGAAATCTGATTATTAGAATCATATTTTTTATTATTTCCCAATAGTCTTCTCCCCAGTACAATGTTGTTACTTTTGAAAAAATATAGAATGCTATCTCTATCTAATTAGCCCTTCGGTTTGTAAAATAAATCTACTACTATTTCTTTTATAGAGTTTTCGTCTGGATGGAACTCCATAAATTCATCGCCTTGTTGCATTTCACCCTCAAAGCTTTTAATTCCTGCGAATTCATACGAATTTATTTTTTCAGCAAGAGCCTGAAGCTGGGTTACAGATCTGTCAGAAACGATGTAATCAGCCATTTTAGCCGATGCATTGAAAACAAACTCGTCGTCAGTGTTCATAAGTTGGTTGGATTTTTCTTGCGCAGCATAAATAAACTGGCGTTGACGCTTCATTCTTGTTTGATTGGTGCTGTCGTCAAGGCCTTGCCTTGAGCGAACATAATTGAGTGCATGCTCGCCTTTCAGCGTAACTGTTTGGCCTTTAACTAAAGTATCGTCAATTCCATTAAAATCATCAAGCACTTCAACTTCAACACCGCCTAAAAGGTCAGCATAAACCGCAACAGAGTCCATAGTAAAGGAAATGTAATGATCAACCTTCATATCGAGCAACAATTTAGAAACTGCATCAGCCGTGTTTCGGCAGCTAACCTCTTCACCGTTACCATATGTATGAGCCAAAGCTATTTGCTTTTTAACAGTATCAACCTTTTGCCCCGCAACACCTAAAATGTTAACATCCGTAAGCGTATCTCGGTTAATTTGAATGGCTGAATACTTTTTAGAATTATTATCAAACACGAGTAACATTAAAAAGTCAGCCTGTTGATCATTATTATATGAATCATTGTTAACAGAGCCTTCAAACTTATCAAGCCCCATAACTAAAAAAGTATCAACATTTTCTTTTAATTCATATTCTGTGTCGTTGTAAACAAACTTAGTTTCTTCAACATTGGCCTCGGGGAAGCTACCCTGATTAATCTCCCAAAGTTTTAATAGAAGCAAAGCGGCTGCCACGACAAAAACAACAGCCAAAGCTATAACAATATAACGGGAATAATGCTTTATACCTTCTCGTTTTTCGTTCATATGTGTATTCCTTTGTTTCTATAATTAGTTAGCCTGCTTTTTCGACCTTACCATAATAATAGCAATAGCAGCAGCTGAAATCGCCATTATAACAATGTAGATGATAATCTTACTATTATCTCCTGTTTGGGTAGAAGGTTTATCTGCATCAGGGTTAACAACAATAGCCATTGCAGAAAGATCTTTCACTTTAAAAGAAAGCTGGTTACCGTTGATAACCTTTGCGTTTTTTACAAGCTTCCATTCGCCATTAATATATTGCATAAGACCAACGAAATTCTTAAGTGTTTCGGGCTTAAGAGTAATAATAAAATTACCATGCTCATCATGAGTTTCACAATCAATATAATGCATATCAAACAATTCACTTACCGCAAGTGAGCTGCCGGGAATATTTTTATCCTTGGCAATCTTGGCAAGATCATCATTAAGCTTTGTAAGATCAGTTGCCGATGCTATGCTACCGTATGCATCATCAAGCTGCTTACGCAATTCATCAGAAAGATTTTCGCGATCTGAATAACCTGTAATGACAACATCCGCTGTGCAATCTTCAGATTCGTTTGTTGCTTCGGTAAGCTCGGGTGCAGGATTGTTTGAAGGGCTTTCTAAAAATGTTCCGGGAGCTGCAAAAACAGTTAGTCCCATGCTCATAAAAATAAAGAGCGCCAAAACAACCGATAATATTTTTTTCATAATAAAAACCATCCTTTCATTGCTATGAATAATTTATATATTTTTACTGAGATGGGTTGCCCCATACTCATTTATTTGGTTAATAAACCGTTCGCCGAATTTCTTTTTTATGTTTTCGTACGCTTTGCCTATTCGCGGCGGGCGCGATGTAATGTTGTGGCAATCAGACCCAATGAAATGAATTTTGCCGTTTTTAAGCATTTCCAAAGCCTTGCGGCGGGTTCTGAACTCCAAGAAAAAACTCGCATTCACCTGCATTAAAACTCCGCTTTCATACAACCTGTTCCACACATCACTACTTTGTAATTTCAGGTATCGCTCTATGTGGGCCAACATAACAGTTATACCCTTTAAAGAGGCTAACTCTTCCAGCTCTCTAACAGTATATTCTGTCCATTTAATCATTGGCATTTCAAGCAAAAGCAGCTTACTACCCTGGGCTGTTAATTTTTCAAGAGATTCAAGCTTGCTGATACCGGGGTAATACTTAACCTCTGCGCCAAGCAAAATGTTAGGTGAATTTTCAGGCAGTCGACTTTTTAAATCCTCAAATGACTTTTCTCGTCTTTCCAAAAATTTATCGACCTGTTCTGCATTTGCGTAAAAATGCGGGGTTGCGACAACTGTGTTAACACCTTGCGAAGCCATCATTTCTAAAATTGAAAGACTTTCTGAAACACTGCGGCTTCCGTCATCAATTGCAGGTAACAGGTGACTGTGCCAATCTATCATGATGATTGTTCCCTATCGCTGCTTTGATAATAACGATAATACCTATAATATCTGTATTTTCTGTACTTACTGTATGAGCCGCTACCTGATTTTGCCTCATTCATAACGCAGCCGAGAATATTAACATCTGAAAGCTTAAGCTGCCTAAAGCAACGCTCAAGCTCCTTCTTTTCGGTGTATTCTTCGCGAATTACAACTATAATACCCGTGATTAATTTTGAAATTGAAAGCGCATCTGAAACAATGTTAACAGGTGGCAGGTCGATGATAATGTAATCAAAGGTTTGCTTAAGTTCGTTCAAAACAGCTTCCATCCTGCGAGAGCCTAAAAGCTCCGAAGGATTGGGAGGAATATTGCCCGCAGGAAGTATATACCAACTTTTAAGAATTGGTGACTGAAAATCTGACATTTGCGCGCCTTTACCCATAAGCAAATCGGTAAGGCCGGGAGAACTTTGTATCTCCATCTTTTTCGCAACCGATGGAATTCTTAAGTCACCGTCAATAAGCAACACCCTGCTTCCCTTTTCGGCAAGAACGTATGACAGGTTAACCGCTGTGGTGCTTTTACCTTCACCTCTCATAGAACTTGTAACACCGATGATCGGGCACTTTTCACCTTGTGGTAGTGTGAAATCCAAGTTTGCACGAAGAAGCTTATACTGTTCTGTGGCTGTAAACTCAAGATTTTTATGAAGAGTTCTTTTTATCTCATTCATAGAAAAGGCCGAGCCTTTATGTTTCTTTGCTTTTCCCATATTATATCACCGCCTATACTACTTGTTTGTTTTATCTTTACTTTGATAGTAATAACCGTATGGCTTGTTGCCACTATTTAAAAGGTCGGGCACCTTTGCCAGTATCGGATAATCATAGGTTTGAAGAATATATTCTTCATCGTGTATCGTATCATCCATTAATGCTAGAATAATTATAATAGCCACCGAGATTAAAACACCCAAAACAAGGCCTATGGCTGTGTATTTTGTAACACTTGGCGCAACCTTATTAAGATTAGGAATCGCCGAATCCACAACCTCCATTGAAGCACCGTCAATAATTTCGGCAATTCTAACCGGAAGCACTTCAGCAATGCAGTTTGCGATTTTTGCCGATACATAAGGGTCTTCGGTTGTAACGGTTACCTTCATAATTTCGGTTTCGTTAGAAGGGGCAGCCGAAATCATATAAGATAATTGTCGATATGTATACGGAACATCGGCCTTTTCAATAACACGTTCTAATGTGGTTCTGTTATTTAAAATCTCACCGTAGGTTTTAACCAAGCTTTGAGCAGCGGTAATTTCAGAAGAGCTGATACTAAAGCTTGTATTTCCCAGCGAAAACGAGCTGTTATTTACATACAACATAATTGAAGAAGAATATGTTGGAGCAATTGCATAAGAGGAATAAGAAAACCCGATACCTGCCGCAATTAATGCAGATAAAACAATTACCCACGCCTTTTTCCACAACGCCCTGAATATTTGCACCATATCAATGGAGTAATACTCCCTTTGATTTTTCTCTTGATTTTCCATTAAATCATCCCACTCCTTAAATTTCTATAAACATCTAAACCACAGGCTTAGCGATTTCGACAATTCGCAAAAACATCAGCACTAAACATTGTTTTTTTAAAAAATTTTATGATTTCAACATTTAGGCATAACTACACATTATTGCTATTATATTATACCACATATATTAATAGTTGCAATATTTTTTTTCGAAGTTTTGATAAGTTGGCAGATATTACAACAATTAGAAAATTATGAACATATTATTAATAATTTTTAATAAAAAAATATTGCATCAACCGCACTGATTGTGAAAATTATGTCATTTACTACTAATTAACCTACGTTAATATTAACCGCAAAATGAGAGCAATAAAAACAAAACCCACCTCAAAAAGGTGGGTTTATAGTTACAGTTAAGGCTTAGCCAAAACCATACTTTAAAACAGTTTGAAAATTAAAATATAATTGTTACAGTAGTACCGGAGTCGGCTGAACTTTCAAGTTTAATTGTTCCCCTGTGATACGAAACCGCATGCTTAACAATCGAAAGGCCAAGCCCTGTGCCTCCTGTTGCCCTTGAATGGCTTTTATCAACGCGGTAGAAACGCTCAAAAACGCGTGAATGATGTTCAGGCGGTATACCAATACCTGTATCGGCAACCGATATTTGTGCATGTCCGGCGTTTTTGCAAATATTAATTGTAACTGAACCGCCATCAATATTATATCTAATAGCATTATCACATAGGTTATATAAAATTTCGTATAAATATCTGCGAATGCCGCTAATAACGCAAGAGGTCCCGTTTAAACGAAGTTCAATGCCTCTTTTATCTGCCGCTACCGAAAGAACATCAAGCACCTCTTTGCCAACATCGAACAGATCCACCTGTTCAGCTGGGGCTTCACCGTTTTCGTCAAGCTGTGAAAGGCGAATAACATCGTTAACAAGCGACACAAGCCTTTCGGCCTCGTTTTTTATATTGCCAACGAACCTATCAGTGTCTTCAGGCTTTACAAGGCCGTTTTCAAGCAGCTCAGCACTACCTATTATAGATTGCAATGGTGTTTTCAGTTCATGCGAAACATTCGCTGTAAACTCGCGCCTATTTCTCTCGGCAAATACCGTTTCGGTTACATCAAAGCACAAAATAACCGCGCCAACAGTTTTATTAGAGGATTCAATAGAGCTTATACTAAACTGGTATTCTCCCCCGTTTCTCTGCTCACGAAACTCGCTGTGCTTGCCCTTCAGTGCTAATTCTACAGCTTGGCTCATATCCTCACTGCGATCAATAGTTAAAATATCGCAACCGATGGGTGTTTCATTTATTCCGAACATTTTCTCAGCGGCCCTATTCATGCTAACAATAAAGCCCTTTTTATCAAGCAGAACAAGCCCTTCATTCATCGTAGCAGTAATCTGCTCAAACTCATCAGTTTTGCGTCGTATCTCATTACTCTGGTGAGAAATTTGCTTGTGCTGCTTGCTGATTTTAGCAAGCATAGGTGCTAACTCTTCGTATATATCGTTATCGGACGGATTTTCAAGATCGATTTCATTAAGCGGCCTAACGATACCTTTTGCCATTTTATCAGACAACAACATCGAAACCACTAAAGCAACCAAAATTATTGCAAAAATTATCGGTATCATCCCAATAATTAAAGCACCAAGTGTTAATCTGTTAACCGAAACGCGGAGCACATTTCCGTTCTTAAGCAAAACCGCTTCATAAAGTGTTTTTTCGGTAAGTGTTGAAGAATAACGTGCGCTGCCACCCTCGCCCAATTTAAGCGCCTCGATTACTTCCTCGCGGTTCAGGTGGTTATCCATTTTTGATAGTTCTGCCTCTGTGTCGGCAATAACTTTGCCGTCGGGCGCGATTAAAGTAAAGCGAAAAACTGATGACTCTAAATTATCAAAATAAGCTGCACCTTCGCTGTTTACAGCCGAGGTTACTAATGAAAGCTGTTCTTTAAGCTGGCCCACCTGAGATTTATTAAAATAATCATACACAAAACTCGTTGCAATAATTATGCTTGCAAGCAGCACCGTCATAGCAACTGTTATTATCGAGCGGAATATCTTTTTAGTCATAGCAATCTCCATTCTGCCGCTAAAAAGTAAGCCCAAACAGTTGACGAACCTCCCCCTTAGCGGCGAGTGGAGATTTTGCCATACGCCGATGGCGTTACATCGCCATCGACGTGGCTTTTAAATTTGCGCTAGCGTGATTTTCACGCTATGCCTCCAAACGATAACCAACACCTATAACCGTTTCGATATGTTTCCCGGCGTTACCCAGTTTTTTTCTAAGGGTTTTTATGTGCATATCAACCGTTCTCGATTCGCCAAGGTAATCAACACCCCATATTTCCGATAATAATTTATCGCGTGAAAACACAATTCCGGGATTTTGCATAAAGGTTTTTAGCAACTGAAACTCTTTTAACGTTAAAAGCACTTTTTCGCCGTTAACAGTTACAAAATGCTCATCATCATTAAGTGATATTTCGCCATAAACCAGTGTTCCGCTTTTTTTGCCGGCTTCACATCTTCTAAGCACAGCCTTAATACGTGAAACCATCTCCATCATACCAAAAGGCTTAACAAGGTAGTCATCTGCACCTAAATCAAGGCCCTGGATTTTATCCATCTCGGTGCCCTTGGCAGTTGCCATAATTATTGGGATCTTTTTTGTTTCCTTACCCTTGCGAAGTTCTTTTAAAATCTCGGTTCCGTCTTTTCCGGGTAGCATAATATCAAGCACAATAAGCTGTGGCAATTCGGTTCCAAGTGCCTTAAAAAGCTCGTCACCGTCGGCAAAGCCTTTAGCATCAAAGCCGGTTTGCTTTAAGGTGTAAACCTCGATATCGCGAATTGTATTATCATCATCAACGCAGAAAATCATATTTCAAACTCCTTCTGACCGCTGAGAACCGCCACAGGTAGCCTACATTTCACTAATCAGCCACCGCATATTTAAGTGAGTATTCGTTATATTTATTGTTATACTCTTGGTTACTTTCCTTAATACTTCTGGCCGAAGCATGCACATTCATATCGTGATTATTAGCATCAAGAACACACATTGCAATGTTTGAGCAGTGGTCAGATGTCCTTTCAAGGTTTGTAAGTATGTCAGACCATATAAACCCTGCTTCAACCGTACAAGCGCCGGCCTTTAAACGCACGATATGCCTATCGCGTAGGGTAGTTTTAAGGTTATCAACAATTTCCTCAAGCGGTTCAACGTTATACGCCATACTATAATTATTATCAGCAAATGAGGCAAATGTCAAATCAAGAGTTTCATCAATTGCAGAACACAACACTTTTAATTCCTTGTTTGCCGCTTCAGAGAACACCATTTTCTTTTCTTTAAGCTCTTCAACCGATTCAAGCAGATTTACGCTATGGTCGGAAATTCGTTCGAAATCACCTATCACTTTTAACAGTTTAGAAATTTCCAAACTGTCATCATCGGTTATCTGCGCGCGCGATACCTTTGTTAAATATGTCCCTAAAATATCCTCATAACGATCAATATCGTTTTCAATAGCGCGTATCTTCTCGGCAGAGCTTACATCGTAATTGGTTAATGCCTTAAGGCTTAATTTAAACCCATCAACTGCTTCGGTTGCCATTTTAAGAACAACCTGATTACACTGCTGAAGCGCAATTGTAGGGGTTGCTAAAAGTCTGTCATCTAATTCAACAAACTTTTCCTTTTCCTTGTTATCAGGAACAATTACATATGCAATTTTTTCAAGCAATGACGATAATGGTAATAACAGCGCAGTGCAAAGAATGTTAAAGGCCGAGTGCGCAACGGCTATTCCAAAATACGAAGCCGATTCATTTAATATTGCAGGCTTGAAAATTGTCGAAATCAAGCTGAATGCCGAAAGCCAAACAATTGTGCCTATTACGTTAAATGATAAGTGAACAATGGCAGCACGCTTTGCGTTTTTGTTAGTTCCAAATGAAGAAAGGAGCGCTGTTACGCAGGTGCCGATGTTCTGGCCCATAATAATCGGAATTGCCGCCGCATACGATACGGCGCCCGTTGCTGAAAGTGCCTGCAAAATACCAACCGACGCCGAGCTCGACTGAATGATACCGGTTAAAACAGCACCAACAAGAACACCTAAAATGGGGTTCTTGAACATTAAGAACAAATTTTGGAAGGCTTCGATTTCTGCAAGGCCTGCAACCGCGCCCGACATTGTGTCCATACCGAACATTAACGTTGCAAACCCTAAAAGAATTGTGCCTGTGTCCTTTTTCTTGCTCGATTTAGAAAACATTAAACAAGCAGTTCCAATAAGCGCCAAAACGGGAGTAAAAGAGGTTGGCTTTAACAGCTTCATAAAGATATTATCGCTTGATATTCCGCCAAGGCTTAATATCCAAGCGGTTACTGTGGTGCCAATGTTAGCGCCCATAATAACACCGATAGACTGCTTTAATGTCATAATTTTAGAGTTAACAAAGCCAACAACCATAACCGTTGTTGCAGAGGAACTTTGAATTACTGCGGTTACCCCAAGCCCTGTTAAAAAACCTTTTATTTTACTATTTGTAAGCCTTCCAAGCAAAGTTTTTAAACTGTTGCCTGCTCTTCTTTCAAGGCCATCACCCATTATATTCATACCGAATAAAAACAGGCACAAGCCGCCAATCAATGTTAACACGTCAAAATAGTCATTTGAAAACCCTCCGATAAAATTACGCAAATTTATACATTTTACCTTTAGTTTATTTTTCACATGTAAAGTCTTCAAGCAACAACATGTAAAATCCATGTAAAATCACGTCTCATAACTTAGGTTTATATAAAAAAAGCAACAGATTAACTTAACCTGTTGCTTTTAGAGTTATTATTACCCTTTATGAACACCCGTAACCGAAAACTCAACCCATTCTGCAATATTAGTTGCGTGGTCGCCTATACGCTCAAAATATTTAGCTATCATCAAAAGGTCAACCGCATACTCCCCGTCGGTGGGGTTTTCTAAAATCATTTGAATCAGTGAAAGCTTTATTCGGTCAAAATAATCATCAACAACATCATCGTAATCTAAAACCGACCGAGCAAGAGTTAAATCCTGCTTAACAAAAGCATCCACACTGTCGGTAACCATTTTAATAGTGGCCTCGGCCATTTTGCGAATGTCTATGCATTCTTCGCCCGTTCTGCCGCCAAGGTACTCGGTGATTTCTGCAATGTCCTCTGCCTGGTCGCCTATCCTTTCCATATCGGTAATCATTTTAAGCGCGGCAGATATTTGTCGCAGGTCACGCGCAACCGGTTGTTGCTGCAAAAGCAGTTTTAAGCAAATTGATTCTATCTCGCTCTCCATATTATCTATCTCGCTTCCAATAGTTGCAATGTTGTTTATACCGCTGTTACCTCCCTCCAGCAGCATTTTCGCCGAAAGAGCAATAATATTTTCGCACTTCGCTCCCATTTGTGTCATTTTATTATTTAATAATTCAAGTTGTTCATCAAATCTTATTCTCATATTATCCGAACCTTCCTGTTATATAGTCTTCGGTGCGTTTATCCTGCGGCTGCGAGAACAGTTTATCGGTTTTTCCAAACTCAACAAGCTCACCAAGAAGAAAAAACGCTGTATTATCAGAAATGCGAACTGCCTGCTGCATATTGTGGGTTACCATTATTATGGTGTATTTCTTTTTAAGCTCTAACGCAAGTTCTTCAATGCGCGAAGTAGATATCGGGTCGAGGGCAGATGTTGGCTCGTCCATAAGTAAAACATTGGGTTCAACAGCAAGAGCGCGCGCAATGCAAAGGCGCTGCTGCTGCCCGCCCGAAAGGCCTAAAGCGTTTTTCTTAAGCCTGTCTTTAACCTCATCCCAAATGGCGGCATCTTTTAAGGCACGCTCAACAATTTCATCTAACCTCGTCTTGTTTTTTATTCCGTGGGTTCTCGGCCCATAAGCTACGTTATCATATATGCTCATTGGGAATGGGTTAGGCTTTTGAAACACCATTCCAACATCGCGCCGCAGCTCATTAACATCAACATCTTTGTCGTAAATATTTTTACCTTTATAGCTAACTTCTCCCCTGATTTTCACAATGGAGATAAGGTCGTTCATACGGTTAAGTGTTTTAAGGAATGTTGATTTGCCGCACCCCGATGGGCCAATAAACGCGGTTATACTCTTTTCAGGGATGTCGATATTAATATTTTTTAAGGCTTGGTTATCGCCATACCACAGGCAAAGGTCTTTTGCCGTTATTATATCGCTCATGATGCTCTCCTTTTTTCGAAATACTTGCCAACTAACGTGGCAGATAGATTTATCAGTAACGTTAATATCATCAAAATAGCGGCAATGGCGAATGCAACGCCGAATTCTCCTTCCTCTTTTGCATACACATAAAGTGCTACGGTAAGGGTTGCACCGGGGCTTGTAAGCCCCTCTAAAATGCCATTAAGCGCGTGGGCAAATCCTGCCGTAAATAACAGTGCCGCCGATTCACCCAGTATTCGCCCTGTTGATAAAATACAGCCGGTTATAACCCCGTCAACACAGCCAGGCAGAACCACGGTGCGTATAACCCGCCACCTTCCGGCTCCAAGCCCAAACGCACCCTCTCGATAACCTTGCGGAACAGTTTTAAGGCTTTCTTGCGCCGTTCGCATTACTGCCGGCAAATTCATTATTACAAGGGTGAGAGCACCCGCAAGCAGGCTTGTTCCAAAATTGTTAGAGAACAACAGCATACCCACAAGGCCATAGATTATAGAGGGGATGCCTGAAAGGGTTTCAGCGGCATATTCTATCAGCCCAACAATACGTTTGTTTTTGGCATATTCGGTTAAATATATAGCCGCGCCAACACCGAGTGGCAGCACTATAATTAACGTGGCAATAATAATATACAGCGTGTTTAATATATCGGGCAGAATGCCTACCGTTCCCCTTAAAAAGCTTGGTTTTGTTGTAAGCAGCGGAATGTTAACATTAGGCACCCCTTTTACAAACACGTAAACTAACATAAACAGGGTGAGCAAAACCGTTAGCACCACCGATAAAACCATAGCAAAACGCATTATATTAATATAGGCACGCCTTTTTTTGCTGATTTTGTTACCTTGCATATCATTTCCTCTCTCTTTTTAAGAAAAAGTTCAGCGCCCCGTTTATAAGCATTATGAATAAGAATAGCACAAGAGCTATGGAAAACAGCGCGTTTCTTTGTAAACTCCCGGGCGCAGAATAAGCCATTTCACTTGCAACTGCGGTTGTTAAAAAGCGAACACTTTCAAAAAGCGATGGCATATTTGCCACGTTTCCTGCAACCATCATAACCGCCATTGCTTCACCTATCGCGCGGCCAACACCGAGCACAACGGCGGCGGCAATTCCGCTTTTAGCGGCAGGAACCGACACTTTAAAATATGTTTCGGTGGGTGTTGCGCCAAGAGCAAGCGATGCATCTTCATACTCTTTGGGAACAGCATCAAGTGCCGTTACCGAAACCTTTATAATAGATGGCAGTATCATAATCGCCAAAACAATAATAGCCGCAAGCAAGCTTGCCCCATCAGGCACGCCGAATACTTCACGTATAGCGGGAACAAGTGTGAGCATACCAACAAGGCCATACACAACCGATGGAATACCTGCAAGTAGGTTAACAGCCGCACCAACAACCTCCCTTACCTTTTTATTTGCAATCTTCGAAAGGTAAACTGCGGTAAAGAAACCAATTGGCACCCCAATAAGTATAGCCCCTGCAGTGCCGTATACGCTTGTTAATATAAACGGCAGTATTCCGTACTTTGGTTCTGCGGCAGTTGAAGCCCACTGTTTGCCGAAAAGAAAATTAGCAATGCCGATTTCTTTAATGGCAGGAATCCCTGAAATAACAAGATACACCGTGATAACAAGAACACACGCAACAGTTATTAGCCCTAATATTAAAAACACGCCATGAACAATGTTCTCGAAACTTCGTTTTTTAATCATAAACTTCTCCTGTATAATTTGGTTTAATCTATGCCGCAGCAACAAACCCCATTAGCGCGATTATATCTACTGCATCGGCCGAGGTGACAAAGTCGAAAAATTTCTGAGCGTTTTCGGGCAGTTTTTCATCACTTTTTGTTACAAGCACAAACGGTCGCTGCACTACATAACTACTGTTTTTAATGGTTTCTTCACTTGGCGTTACCCCGTCAACCGCCAGCACCTTTACAGTATCTTTAACAGATGCAAGTGAGCCGTAACCAATAGCGGCTGGGTTACCCTGAACCGTGGTAATAACATCACCCGACGAAGTGAGTTCCTGGCGATATTTGCAGGCATCTTTTGTTCCTGTTATCGACTCAAAACCGTCTCTTGTGCCGCTACCTGCCTCGCGACCTATGAGCACAATCTCGGCATCGTTGCCGCCAACCTCACTCCAATTGGTTATCTCGCCTGTATAGATTTTTGCAATAGTTTCTAAATCAAGGTCTTGAACGGGGTTTTGCGGGTTTACTATAATCGCAATTCCGTCATAAGCCAAAACAGTTTCTTTGAGCCCTTTTGCTGTTTCTTCATCTTTAAGGCTTCTGCTCGATAGGCCTATATCGCACCTACCCTGTAGAACAGCTTGTATGCCCGCGCCCGAGCCCGTTGCATTAAATGTAACTGCCACCCCTGTTTCCTCTTCAAAGGCTTCGCCTAAAGCACCTATAACCTTGTTCATCGAGGTTGAACCGTCGGTTGAAACGTTATTATTGTTGCTAAAGCCGCACCCCGCCAAAGAAATGCAGATAAAAACCGAAACTAATAAAACCGTCAATAATCTTTTCATTTTTCTTTCCTTTCTACTTTTAATTAGTATTACAATTATTCCCAAGTGCGCTTGGCACTTTAATTTCAGTTTAATTATTGACAGTAAAATCTAAAAGCAAACATTTGTAAATTGGAAGTAAAATAATTTATTAAAAAAACTAATTATTTCCCACAACTACAAAATTTCTGCAAACAAATGAAAATAATTTAAAAAATTAGTTGACAATTACTCTCAGGTGTGTTAGTATATTTAGGCATTCGATGCGGAGAGATACCGAAGTGGTCATAACGGAACGGTCTTGAAAACCGTCGTACCTCCGGGTACCGTGGGTTCGAATCCCACTCTCTCCGCCACATTTTTTATATAACGCCACCATTCGGAGAAGTACTCAAGTTGGTGACGAGGCACCCCTGCTAAGGGTGTAGGTCGGGTAACCGGCGCGGGAGTTCGAGTCTCCCCTTCTCCGCCAAAATCGACAAGGTTCGTTAGAGCCTTGTCGATTTTTATTTTTTGTGAGTTTTTATTACTATTCTTATCGAAAAAAGTTATTTTATCTTGACATATAGGGATAAAGGGCGTATAATCCGTTTTGCGACACTTGTGTCGCAAAATAAAGAAAAGAGGTAAATCATCATGCACAGTCTTGATAAGCGTTGGAAAGAACTGCTGTTTGCAGCCAACAGCTTTGGCCCTAACCTATTGTTTGTATTGCTCGGTGCCTATCTAACCGATGCACTCAACCCCATCGGTCTTACCGCCGATGCTGAATCTTGGAGCCTTACAGGCTATTGTTTGGTTGTACCGGCAATGTTCGGCATCACTTGGGCACTTGCTAAAGTATTTGATGGATTGATTGACATTCCGCTTGCCCACCTAACCGATAACATACGCACACGCTGGGGGCGCCGCCGCCCAATGTTTTTGCTTTCATTAGTGCCCCAAGTAATTAGCTTTTTACTTGTGTGGACACCATTGGAATTTCGCGAAAACAGCGCGCTTAACACATTATGGATTGGCTTGATGTTGTTAATCTACTACACTTCTTACACATTATCGATGATAACCTTCTTCGGCTCATCGTCGAGCATTTGTAAAGACGAAGCACAACGCGTGCGCGTTGGTAACTTTAAGTCATTTTTTGATACCATCGGCTTCTGTGTTGTATACGCTCTGCTACCTATATTCATTGGTAAAGGCATCAACATCCGCACAATTGCACTGTGCTCAATGCCGCTTTTACTTACCCTGCTTATCCCGTTATTCCTCATTAAAGAAGGCGGTAAATACGGCCAAGGTAAAGATTATCTGTCCGAAGCTCGCGTGCCGCTTAAGGACAGCCTTCGCCTTACCCTGCGCAATAGGCTGTTCCTGCGTTGGATCATTCCGAACGCCTGCGCATATTTTGGTCTTAATATGTTCCTCGCTTCACAAAACACATTAATATCAGGCGTTATGAATCTGCCTGCGAGCATAGCGGCCGTTATGAACACATGCGCCTTTGCACCGGTGCCGATTATGCTGTTTATTTATTATAAAATGATACAGAAAAAGGGCATCCGCTTTAGTTATCGAGTAGCAATTGGCAGCTTTGCAATCGCGATTTTAAACTTCTGCGTAGGCAGTGAATTCTTATTCCCACATAACGTAACCGCGCGCATCATAATCGGCTGCGTAGGCGGTTTCTTTGGCTCGTTTGGTATAGGTGCATTTTTTGCAACACCTTACATAGTGCCGGCTCAAATCGCAGCAATGGAATTTAAAACAACCGGCAAAGATCACACCGCTATGTACTTTGCTATTCAATCACTTGCCACCTCGGTTGTGGCAGCAATCTCAACCGGCCTTGTATATGAACAAGTAAAAAACATTGTTACACCTAAAGTCATCGATGGCATTGCAAAAACAGGCGAAACCTGGAAGGTTGGCGTTTCATTGGTGCCTGTAATTTTAAGCCTTATGTGCATAATCGGGTTTATTATGGCGGGCCGCATGCCCAAGCAATACACCGAAGAAGTTGTGGCTAAAGAAATGGAACGTATTGAATCTAAGTCAAAAGCGTGATATACTATTAGCAGAGATCTGTTGATGGGAGTGGCGTTTATGGGAACTAAAGGCGAACATGCGCGGGCACGAATCATCGAATGTGCCCAAAAGCTTTTTAGCCATAAGGGATACTGCGCGGTTACGATGCAAGATATTTCCGAAGCATCCGGTTTTTCCCGCGGCGGCCTATACCGTCATTTTGCCTCAACCGAAGAAATTTTTCTCGAGATTATTCGCCTTGAGCAGTCAAGCGCGGTAGTTTCGCTTGAACGTGCTTTAGCTGAGCAGGTGCGGTCAGATCATATTTTGCGCGTGTTTCTCCGTTCGCGGATGGATACATTAAGCCGGCCTTCTCATAGTTTTGATGTGGCGGTGTCGGAATTTGCTGCCAACAGCGAAAAGGGGCGAGAAGCCCTTGCAAAGCGAGCAGAAGATTCGGTTCGCATTTTAACAAAACTTATTATAAGCGGCAACGAAGAGGGCTTATTTTCTTGTGCCACCCCCGAAATCACCGCAACACATATTTTGTGGCTGATGGAGGGAATGTCGCGCCACGCTGCGCTAATGCCCATCACAAAAGAGCAGATTGAAGAACAGATTGCTCAAATAGAACGATTATTACAAAAATAAAAAAAGCCTCACCTTATGATATGCACCCCAAAAGTTAGACACTTTTGGAGGTGCATATCACTTATATGGGTGGGGCTTTTTGGGCGGACTTAATTCCCGTCCGATTTCTTAAATACGTTGGCCGCGCTTCTTGGTTGAAACCTTACCGCAGTTATGATATAATAATTACCAAAGGAGGAATTTGTTATGAAAGTTATTAGTTTTATTCAAAAGAGCCTCTGCATAGTTTTATCAATTTCAACTCTATTAGCATTCTCTGCTTGCACAAAAACCGAAGACATTTTTACCGAAACCAAAAATGGAAATATAGTTAGCAACACAGGAACTGAATACACACATTTCGCCCACGAAGGGCAACTATATTATTTAGGTGAATTGGTATTCGAAGGCAGTGTTGAAGGTGAGCCGAAAACATCTGAACACTTGTGTGTTTCGTATCAAACCGGAATGTTTTCTTTAAAACACGCTAAAAATAACAATGTATTAATTAGATATTGCCCTAATGACGAGTGGGCTCATATCTATCGAAAGGCTTCTTTGCCGCGATTTGATTTCACTGTGGATAACTGCAGCCGATTAGAATTGGTTATAGAAATTGAACCCTTTGAAAATAGTGCAGTTCACGCAACCTGCGGCGATGGTATTAGCAAAAAGTCAAAGATTAAAAAATTCTTATTTGATATACGTTCACAGAAAAGCCCAAAAGAAGCCGGGTTATATGACCTGATTAGAAAGCCCGACGGAATGCTTGAAAATTGCTATCGTTATGCCGTAATTTATGGTTTTTTTGAGGAAGAACCCAATTTAGTAGTTCGCATGGAAGTTTTTTCATTGAATGATTTGGCATATTACGTTCGTATTGAAGATAAAGAATATATTTTGCCCGAAAAATGGATTAAGAAACTTCAAAAGTAATCAACTCACATATTTGAAATTCACAAACACACATAAATTCAGCCCAGCCTGATATCAGGTTGGGCTGGTTTAGTTTAAAGATATGAATTTAATTTTTGCATTTGCTCGCGTGTTGGCTCAGGAACATCTTCAAGCGGAAAAGGAATCGACAGCGCCGAATACTTGGTTTCGCATAATTTTCTAAAAGGCAATAATTCAACCGAGTCTATGCAGTTGTAACCATCGTTTATGACCTTTAGTGCCTTAATGTTTTCTTCGCTATCGTTAAGGGTTGGAATTATTACCTGCCTGAGTGTTGTTGGAATTTTCAGTTCATTAAGCAGTTTTAAAAACTCCATAACCTCGCTTAAAGAGCAACCAACATTTTCGCGGTAAGCGGCATCGTTAGTGTATTTAATATCAAGCAAAACCCTATCGGTAACCGAAAGCAGTTTTTCTACATCACTATTCAGCACTGCTCCCGAAGTGTCAATACAGGTGTTTATCCCTGCCTTTTTGCAAAGCGAAAAAAGTTCATAAGAAGCGCGAGGTTGCAAAAGCGGCTCGCCGCCTGAAAGGGTTATCCCCCCTGCTTCGCCAAAATACTCTTTATACCGTTTCACTCGTTCGAAAAGCTTTTCTACCTGCATTTCGCTGCCAGACTGTACATCCCAAGTGTCGGGGTTATGGCAGCATTTGCACCTTAAATGGCACCCTTGCAGAAAAACCACAAAGCGAACGCCGGGGCCGTCGAGCGTGCCGAGCGACTGTATAGAATGAACCCTTAACATCATATAGTTTCGTGGAAGGTTCTGCTTATAACCTCGCGCTGCTGTTCGCGCGAGAGTTTATTAAAGTTAACAGCATAACCCGAAACGCGAATGGTGAGGTTTGGGTATTCCTCTGGGTTTTCGTAGGCCTTAAGCAGGGTTTCACGGTTCATAACATTAACGTTTATGTGGTGCGCCTTCTTGGCAAAATAACCATCGAGAATTGAAACAAGATTTTCGCATCTTTCATCATCGGTTTTTCCAAGGGTATCGGGCGTGATAGAAAATGTGTTAGAAACACCGTCGCGGCAGTCGTCGAAACTGATTTTAGCAACCGAATTAAGCGATGCGAGCGCGCCGTTTTCTTCGCGGTTATGCATTGGGTTAGCACCGGGTGCAAAAGGTTCACCCTCGCCCCTGCCATCGGGCGTTGCGGCGGTGTTTTTGCCATACATAACGTTAGAAGTTATAGTTAGAACCGAAAGTGTATGTATAGCATTGCGGTAGGTGCGGTTTTTCCTAAGCTCGGTTATAACTGTATGTGTCATATCGCGGGCAATAAAGTCAACGCGGTCGTCATCGTTACCGAATTTGGGGAATTCGCCCTCGGTTTCAAAGCCCTCAATATATCCGTTAGGATTTTTAACAGGGCGAACACGGGCATACTTAATTGCCGAAAGCGAATCGGCAACAACCGAAAGCCCTGCAATGCCAAACGCCATAAAGCGTTCAACAAATGTGTCGTGCAGTGCCATTTGGGTTTTTTCATACGCATACTTATCGTGCATAAAGTGAATAACGTTCATTGTGTTCACATATAGCTTCATAAGCCATGCAATATATTCGTTATAGCGCTTCATAACGGTGTCATAATCAAGCACATCGCCGCTCAAAACACCCTTCTGCGGGCCGATGTGAATATCGCTCGAAGTGTCGTAACCGCCGTTTAAGGCTATCAGCAACAGCTTTGCAAGGTTGCAACGCGCACCAAAGAACTGCATCTGCTTGCCAACCTTCATTGCCGAAACGCAACAAGCAATGGCATAATCATCGCCGTAAATGGGGCGCATAACATCATCGTTTTCATACTGAATTGAATCGGTGTCAACCGAAACTTTAGCACAAAAACGCTTAAATCCTTCGGGCAGTGAAGTTGACCAAAGTATGGTGATGTTAGGTTCAGGTGATGAACCTAAAGTGTAAAGTGTGTTAAGTAGGCGGAAGCTGCTTTTGGTTACAAGGCTGCGTCCATCTTCACCCATGCCACCAACCGCTTCGGTTATCCACATTGGGTCGCCACCGAATAGTTCGTTATATTCAGGTGTGCGAAGGTGGCGAGCAATTCGAAGTTTAATAACGAAGTCATCCATTAATTCCTGCGCTTCAGATTCAGTGAGAATGCCACGCTCAATATCACGTTCGATATAAATATCGAAGAATGTGCTAACTCGGCCAAGCGACATAGCAGCACCGTTTTGCTCTTTAATAGAAGCAAGATATGCAAAATATGTCCACTGAATGGCTTCGCGCGCATCCTTTGCAGGCTGTGAAATATCGAAGCCGTACATTGCGGCCATTTCTTTTAAATACCCAAGAAAGCTAATCTGCTTGAAAACTTCTTCACATAAGCGAATGGTTTCACCATCGAACTGCTTGTCGGCAAGGGCCGCCTTATCTGCCTTTTTGGCTTCAACAAGTCGGTCGATACCATATAACGCAACGCGCCTATAGTCGCCTATAATTCTTCCCCTGCCATAGGCATCAGGAAGGCCCGTGATTACGTGTGAGCGGCGGGCTGCACGCATTTCATCGGTGTATGCACGGAAAACGCCATCGTTATGGGTTGTGCGGAACATAAATTCCCTTTCAATTTTATCGCTTAGTTTATATCCATAAGCGGCGCAGGCCTGGCGAGCCATTCTTATTCCGCCAAATGGGTTAACACCGCGCTTTAAGGGGCTATCGGTTTGCATACCAACGATAATTTCGTTATCTTTATCAATATACCCGGGGGCATAGTTGGTAAGCGACGAAACCGTTTCGGTGTCAATATTTAAAACGCCGCCCCTTTCTCTTTCCTTTTTGAAAAGTTCACGCACCTTTTCCATAAGAGAATTTGTGCGCTCGGTGGCAGATGCTAAAAAGCTATCATCACCCGAATATTCTTTATAGTTTGCCTGAATAAAATCACGAACGTAGATTTCATCCTGCCAAACTCCACCATTAAAACCATTCCAGTTATCGTGTTTCATATTATCATCTCCCTTAAAACAAATATAAACAAAAAAGGGCAAATCAGTGTAACTGACTTGCCCAGACGGTCGGCTTTTTGACCTTTGCATTCCCCTGCGGTAGCCCGCTGATCCGTCAGTCATGCAATGGTTTAAATTATGTATTAATTATAACTTATAAATCTTATCTTGTCAATCTACCAAAAACAAAATTTAAACAATTTTATTATGGTATTTATTTGGTGTTAAGCATTCTTTTTAAGGGCGTTCATTAAAACATAAACCACCATAAGCACCGCAACTGCAGAGCCCAACACCGCATACATAGCAGGAATTGAAACTTCCGTTTCAAAAAAGGTTAAATTACAGTCGAGCGAGGTTTTAAGTGATTCAACATATTCTTCGGGTATTCCCTCGTTTATCATTTCCTGTAATGCACTGCGAAGCGAATGGTTTCGCATAAGTGAAGTGCCATAGGTTCCCGGCAAAAACATAACCACCTTTTGAAGGCCTTCGCTGAACGAATAAATAGGCATATACGCACCGCAAATAAAGCCGTAGCCCGCGCTTACAATTGTTCCAACTGCAGACAGTTGCCCCTGCGTTGATAAAAAGAAATTAATAACCGATGAAAGCGCCGTGCCGAACAAAACAAGCAGCACAACATCTAACAAAATACAAAAAACATCAGCCACCGACAGGTACCAACCCACACTTGCAACATATATAAAGCAAGCAGCCGCGCCAACAAAACAAATAATAAGGGTTGAAACAACCGAAGCTATGTAATAGCTAAATGATAAAACGGGCGATTTAACAGGCGATATTTTTAAATCTTTTATGGTGCCGTTTGCCTTATCTTGAACCATTAAAAAGTTTGAACAAAACGCCACAGTAACGCAAGATACTGCAAGAAGCGACGACATTATCTGCCCGCCCACAAGTGCATCGGCAATTTTTTCAGGCAGTGTAACACCCGCAGGCAGGTTTGCGGCAAAACTATCGCGGAAAACGTTGCCCAAAAATGTTGTGTATAACACAAGCAAAATCCCGGGAGTAATAAGAGAGGTGAAAAACATTCCCTTATCTTTAAAAAACAGTTTTATATTCCTTTTAATTAAAACACTACTTGCGCTCATTTTCTGCACCCCCTGTAAGCTTTTTGCCCGTAACGCTGAGGAACACGTCGTCCATTTTGCCTTTGGTTATCTCATAATCGGCGAACACTTCGGGGTGTTTAATTATAAGCTCGGTGGCCTCACCCGTGTTTTTAACCGCAATCCTAAAAGCATCGCGAACCGCTTCGTAAGGAAGCCCTAATATTTTTACATCTTCCTCACTTATATTGTAAAGGGTTATAAAATCACCTGTGTAGGTATTTTTTAGTTCAAGCGGCGTCCCCTGGGCGGAAATTTTGCCGTTATCAATAATAACAACATAATCGGCCTCGGCTGCCTCTTCCATATAATGTGTTGTTAAAAACACCGTCATATTCTCAGTTTTACGAAGGCTCGAAATTACATTCCAAAGAAGTTTTCTTGTTTGTGGGTCAAGCCCGGTTGTGGGCTCGTCGAGTATTAAAATTTTAGGTTTATGTAAAAGAGCCCTTGCAATGTCAATCCTGCGGCGTTGCCCGCCCGAAAGCTTGCCAACAGGGCGTTTAAGCAGGTTTTCAAATTCAAGCAACTTTGATAGCTTCAAAAGCCTGTTTTTAAAATCATCACCGATTATACCATATAAAGCCGCGCGGCTTTGCAGGTTATCGAAAACGCTTAAAGCAGAATCTAAAACCGAGCCTTGGAAAACGCAGCCTATTCCCCTTTTTATGCTATCTGATCCACTGTCGAGATTTGTGCCGTTTATTACAACACTGCCGCTGTCTTTAGCTAATTGCCCGCAAATAATGTTAATGGTTGTTGATTTACCTGCACCGTTTTCACCAAGGAACGCAAACAGTTCGCCCTCTTTAACACAAAAGCTTAAATCATTAACAGCTTTTACATCGCCAAAGCTTTTATATAGATTATTAATTTCAATTATATTTGCCACTTAAAAACCAACTTACCTTTCTGTGAATTTATACCATTAATTATAGCATAAATTCTGCGGTTATTCAAGAAAAACTGCGTATTCGGTTTGTTTGGCTACGTATTAGGTTTATTTGGTGCCGCGTTATTTTATAGTCGCAATAGCATTATTAAGGCTTTGCTCACTTAACATACCAACAGCATAACTTACAACATTTCCGTTTTTGTCAATAAAGAAGGTTCTGGGATAAGATGTTACCCCATAAGCATTAGAGGCATCGTCATTAATATCGAAAAGCACGGGGAAGGTGTAGCCACCGTTTTCCACAAATGATTTCGCATCTACCATACTGTCGATTGCGGTAACATTAACCATTAAAAAATGAACATCGCTGTTTTCTTTAAAGGCTTTCTCGAAATGCGGCATTTCGGCCTTGCAGGGCGGGCACCAGCTTGCCCAGAAATTAAGAACTATCGGCTTGCCGAAATAATCCGAAAGATTCACACTTCTGCCGTTCCCATCAACCACTGTGAAATCGGGCGCGGTGTTCTTAACAACATTATCCTCTGCGCCGCCTCCGGAGCTGCTGCCCGAAGAATTATCAGAACCGCTTGAAGAGCTGCCAGAAGAGCTATTACCGCTATCGTCTTCGGTTGGGGTGTTGTTCTCTACTTTATTCTCTGTAACACCCTCAGAGCCACTACCCGAAGAACCAGCCGATCCGTTTGAAACTGTGTTTGTTGAACTATTACCGCCTGAAGTACTGGGTGTGGTATTATTTCCTGTTTTATCCTTTGTGCCGCTCTTTGAACCGCTGCCCGAAGAATTTACCGAACTATTTGACGCAGTGCTTGATTGATTGCCTATGCCCTCTTCGTCAGGTGCGGTGTTTTGCTCGGCTTCATCCTCTGTGCTGATTTGTGAATCACTTTCAGAAGAATCGCCAGACCCGCTTGAAGTTACCTTTGTAAAGGTATTTCCGCCCATAATTTCCGGCGTGTAATCTTTACTTAAACGGCCGTATAAAAAATATGTACCTGCAAAAATCAAAACTATTAAACAAAGCGATATCGCCCAAATTATTCTCTTTTTCATAAATACACCACCCTATGATAGTATCAGCAGCACTCGGTTTAAAAGTCCTGTCATCATTAATACACCAATCAAAACCAAGAACACACCGCTGATTATGTTAATAACCTTGTAATTTCTTTTAATAAAGTTGAAGGCATTTTTAAGCCTGTCGATAAGTAAAGCGCTTATTACAAAGGGGATTCCAAGCCCCAATGAATACACAAGCAGCATAATAACACCGGTTAAAGCGTGGCCTTGCTGCGAAGCAAGCATTAAAGCCGATCCTAAAAAGGCGCCTACACATGGTGTCCACCCAAGGGAAAACACAACACCGAATAAAAGCGATGAGAAGAACCCAAGGTTCCGTTCACCTGACGAACTGTTCATTCCTTTAAACAAATTAAGCTTAAACACCCCAAGGAAACTAAGGCCGAAAAACACAACTATCAAGCCTGTTACAATGTTTACCACCGTTTGGTATTCCCTTAAAAATCCGCCAAGCGTTCCCGCAAGTGCGCCCATTGCCACAAACAAAATTGTAAAGCCTGTAACAAACCCTAAAGCGTTTTTTAATGTTTTAGCCGTGCTTCTCTCTCCTCCGCCTGCAAAGTATGATACATATATAGGCAGCATAGGTAAAAGGCAGGGTGAAATAAATGTTATAATTCCTTCTAAAAAAACTATAAAGTATTGCATACTAAACCTCCTTAATAAACTGTTTTTTAGCCTTCTGCTAAATATTCTTCGGCGAAGTGAACCGCCAACGCACCATCGGCAACCGCAGTTACAACCTGCCTTAAAGCCTTTGTGCGAACATCGCCAACGGCGTAAACGCCTGCGATGTTTGTTTTGGTAGTTTCATCGGCCACTATATAGCCGTAATCATCTAACTCAAGCACACCGTTTAAAAACTCGGTTGCAGGCCGCCTTCCAATGCTAACGAAAATTCCGTCGCACAAAATATCGGTAATATCGCCTGTTTTGGTGTTTTTAATTTTAGCGCCGTGAACCTTGTCATCAGCGATAAATTCCTCTACGGTGCTGTTCCATAAAAATTCTACATTTTCGGCCGACATTAACGGCTCGTGATATATCTTTGTTGCCCTTAAAGCATCTCTTCGGTGAACAAGATACACCTTTTTTGCAAGGCGAGAAAGATAAATAGCATCGGCCGCGGCAGAGTTACCTCCGCCAACAACCATAACGGTTTTATCTTTATAAAACCTGCCGTCGCAATGGGCGCAGTAGTGTACTCCACAGCCAATTAAACTCTGTTCGCCTTCTACTCCTAATTCGCGCGGATTTGCAGCCGAAGCCAAAACAACGGTTTTAGCAAAAAACTCCCCACCGGCAGTAATAACCTTTTTT
>JAZNGF010000046.1:0-4746 GCA_045576295.1 Acutalibacteraceae bacterium
TTCTTTTGCTGCGGCTTCAGCTTGTGTTTTGGCTTCCTCTGCATTTGTTTTAGCTGCGTTGGATAATGCCAAAGCCCTTTGCGCTGATTTTGAACTTGCCGCAAATTTAGCCGCTAAGTCAGCTACTTTTTGTGAAATGCCGCTTCCCTTAATTAAGTATTCGCCGAAGGTTGCATCGATCTTGTTATCAGCAACCGAAGTTTGCAAAACTAAAAGCCGTGTTGATAAATACAGCTCTCCCGCATCATCAACAATATTTACCCTGTCGCCAATTTTTACATTGTCCGGCAGCTCTTTTATTTCGGCTTCATAATTAACCGCTATATCGCAAATTTTCTTTAATTCAGCAAGTGCGTTATTAAATAGGGTTGCTTGGTCTAATGTTTCATAAGAATAAAGCTTTGTTATGTGGCCGCCGCTTTGCTCGCCTTGCCAGCTTTTCCAAAAGAACCGATCCCACTTATCAAGCGCACTGCGTGATTTTAAAACTTCCCCATCAACATAAAAATCCCCATCATCGTAGTTGTAACCAAGTAGAGTGATGGGGGTTTCTGAATTGTCGGGGGTGCCGCCTGTGCAATATAAAGCAGTTGCAAGGTCTGAAATACTTTTAGTTGTTATAATACTGTCAAGCTCTTTATTAAGCCTTAGTTGTATACCTTCATCCTTGCCACGCTGCTTGTAAATGTTAATGTATTTTTTAACAACATTTAGCCCCTCAATATCGAAGCTAAAAGAAATTTCGCAGCCGCCAAATTGCTCTGCAACGCTTGCAAGCCTCGCTGTTGCAGTAACTTCATCACTAAAGGATAATTTGCGGCTAAGCCCTTCAGCTTCATTTATTCCAATTTCAAAGCCTGAGTTAGCAGCGTATTTATTAACATAGTGTGTTATTGGGTATTCTTTTTCGGCTTCATATTCGCCCGCTATTTCGTTTAACAAGTCCATCCCTGCATCTTCTGCATAGATATAGACTTGTTGCTTTTTGGTGTCAATTTCAGCTTCAATAATTGTGTAAAATTCTCTTTCTTTTTCGTGGCTGCGTAAAAGATAATTACCAACTTCGCAGCATTTATTGACCTTATCCCTTATTGAATCATCAAAAGGTATATAGCATTCAAAAGTATTAACCCCAGTTTCAACATCTTCTGTTTTTAGGTCATCTGTAACAATAAGACCTTCGGGCAAGCCTGTTGCAGCTTGCCCTAATATGTCAAATTTTCTATTAGCAAAATATAAAATCATATAAACACCTCACGATAACGCACTTTTACTTTTGGGGCATATTCAGCGGCTACCCATTCTGAGTAAGAAAAGCCGATCTGATTTAGTCCCGGTGTTAAATAAAAGTTTTCCCAGTCATTGCCCATCGCACCAAGTGCGGCGGTGTTGATATTATTTAATAAAATTTCGCCGTTTTTACAGTCTGCAATAACAACATCATTTGCGGTAAATTTATTGGGTATATCTTTAAAAGTATCGCAGTTGTTTTTAACGAACTTAACCCAGTAAATGCCGTTATAGGTTAACGGTGTATTTACTGAATATTGCTCAAACATAAAGTTTATTTTTGTAACTTTAGAAGCTGCGATGTCGTTACACCTAAGCCAAAATTCCCAACCGCAAATATTAAAAGTTATCATATTGCCTGTTTTATTTATAGTGGCGGTGCCATTACTGAAATTTTTATTGTTATAGGATAAATCTATTGATTTATATGTATAACAATTTTTTCCGTTTACATAAAAACTAAGTGCGGCTTTTTTTCCGGCTGCGTTTTTCTCAATTCGCACACCGCAAATATTCGCACCATTGGCATCCACTAATTGCACCTGAAAAGCGCCTAATTGCCTTGTTGCGTTTGGCTCGTTTCCAATGCTTATTTTTTGCTTATAGGTCAATGTAAAATCTGTTGAGCCTACATCACCCGCTGCATCGGCTGGAATAGTCCGGGATATTGCCGGGCCGTGCCACTTGCCATTAGTTGTGCCGTAGTTAGAAGGGGTTAAATAATAGGTGTCTGGAATCGGTGCAGCATAAGCGCTGATATCAAAAATAGCGCAGTTTCTTTCACTCAATACACCCGCTTTGCCTTCTAATTCATCGGTTCTCTCAACTTTAAATGAAATATCTTCAATTTCTGTTGTGGTAGCTTCAAGGTTTTTAACCTTTACAGAAAAAGTTACAGTGTGGCTATCTTTATTATTCCATCTGTCGCCCTCGTTTTTTATAGTTGCATAATTCCAGCCGCCATTGCCGAATTGAATAGCGCCTTTTAGTCCTATGCCATCATAAAAAGAACTTGCCGAAGATAAGCCCAGATCAGATACATTAACCCAGCCTGTAACTTGCCCGCTTTTACCCACATTGCTTGAAGTATTAGTTATTCGTATTCTGCCGCTTTTTACCGAACCATCCCACAGATAATAAGTGCCTGTTTTTGTTCCGGCAGCGCTGCTTGTGGTAGAAGATACATAAATATTTGTTTTATTTAAAGTAACCTTTGCACCTGAACTAATACTTATTGCACCTGAATTATTGCTTCCAGCGGGGGTAGTTGTAATTGTTACTTTTACATTTACGCTGTCAGCGGTTCTTTCAGTTGTTGCAGCATATACTTTATAATCAACATAGGGTGCATCCGTTTCGCTTCTCGCTGTTAAAATAGTTGCGGATGTGGGCGGGATGTCAGGATAAACAAAAGAAGCTGTGCCAATAGCAACAGCCCCTGTTTGCTGAATACCAGCGGGCAGCACATTTGCGCTATTTGTAACCCATAACGCTTGCGCCGCCGAACCCCACGCAAATTGATTAGAAAGTATTTGATTTAAAAGCGTTTGCGATTTTTCATATTCTGCCGTGTCGGCTTCTTCAGGATCGCCAAGCTGTATAATCTTTTCATCTTCATTGAAAAAAGCAATATATCCGCAGTCGCCGCTGCCTGTCAGAGCTTGTGCGGTTTCGCCATCCTCTGATATTTCATTTTCGCTGTAAAATTCAGCTTCAAGCGTGGGGTATGCTTTATATGTGCCTTTATAATCAATTAAAATGCTTGAATTATCTAAGCTCGGTGTTGCTTCATATTCTATAACCGAATATTTGAAGGGGTCAGCGCATAATATTTCAAATTCGCCTATAACAGAATTTTTACCCGGTTCAACAGCACCCATTGTTGATGGTGTGCCTATAAAATATTTATCCTGTTCATCGTTAAATATCAGCCGTGCATTTTTTACATTTAGTATGCTTGCAAGTTTGTTGAAAGCTGCCCTAAATTCTTCGTTTGTTTTAGCTATAAGCTGATAAGTTACCGTTATAATTCTTGCCGGGTAGCGCTTATTTTGAAGCTTAGAACCATCCCTTACACCAGTTTCAAAAGCGGTTAACTCCGGGGAAAGTGATTCCCTGCCCTTGATGTGTAAAGTCCTATAACCTTCAATTAAATTTTCGATATATTCCCCATTAATTTCTAAAGCTTCAGAAGGCAGAATTAAACCTTCTGAAGCTTCGTTTGTGTCAATAAAGTTATACATTCTGCCTTCCTATGCCTTTCCGTGTTTTCTACTCTCTCTATGCTCTCTCTTGTCAAGCTCGCTTTGTGTATATGTCGCAGTAGCTTTTGCGAACTCTCTGCCATCCACTGTAAGCGGAACTTCGATGACATATTCAGCATTTCTGTAATAATCATAATCAGCCGACAATTCGCCGCTGTATGCCATAGCCAGATCAGGTGTTGCAACTGTTGGAATTGTAACAAGCTTTTCAGCTGCATCCCATACATAGCCCACCATATCAAGTAAGCCGTTACCATAACCCTTGCCCCAGTAGCCGCCTAATAAGGTTGATACTTTAGATGGGCTGTGAATTTTGGCTTTAGCTCTAATGGCTTTATCAGCAGCAGCAGCCATCTTGTTTGCTGCGCTCTGTATTACTCCAAGTTGCGACAACATACCCTGAGCAAAGCCAGCACTGATAAACGCACCCGCACTAAATGCGGCGCTTCTGCCAGCTCTTAGGGCTGCTGCAACCTGTGCTGTTGCCATTAATGCAACCGCAGGGGCTTTATTTAAGCCGCTTTGCATTCCTTTTGTAAAGCCTGTTCCTACCTTCTGGCCCGCAGATTTTGCCTTGCTGGCTGTATTATTAAATGCGCTTGTTAATTTGCTTAAAGCAGATTTTGCCTTGCTTCCAAGTGCATCAAGCCCACTTTGAACAACATCAACTGAATTGCGCATTGTTTTAAGTGATTTTTCCGCACTCTTTGCGCTGCTTGCTATTGATTTCATACTTGAATTAATAGCTTTAACCGCAGCAGCCATTACAGCTGTACCAGCCGCAGCAATTAACATTGCAGCACCAAAAGCAATAGCACCCGCAGAAGCGGTTAACAGCCCAGCGCCTAATATTAAAGCGCCAGCACCAGAAATTGCAGCAGCCGCCGCAAATGCTACCATTGATCCGCTTAGCGTTAATATAGCAGCTGAAGCCTGAGCGCCATAAGCGGCTATTGTCGGCATTACTACTGCTATTAAAGCAATAGCTGCCGCCGCTATCAAAGCACCCGATGCAAGCAATACAAAGCCAGAAGCCGCAACTATAACAGCCGCACCTACTAAAAGTAACCCTGCACCCAAAATAACACACGCAGCACCAGCCACAGCAGCACCAGCTGCAAATACAGTCATAGCTGCGCCCAATGCTACTAATGCCAATGAGCTTTGAAGCCAAGTCGGATCGTAGCCATGT
>JAZNGF010000047.1:0-24658 GCA_045576295.1 Acutalibacteraceae bacterium
TCGCTGTCCACAGCAGAAAATACAATGATTTTCCTATGCGTCCGCTTGGTTGGAAGTCGCCTAATGAGTTCTTAAACTGCTTTCTAACCACTGGTGAAGTTTTTTAACCCAATTTTGTAACACATCATTGACAAACCTACAGGCGAAGCAAACAAAAGATTTTTTTAAAGCCGCAAAAAAATCTTGACAAGCGGAATATATATGTTATAATAATTCAAGTCAATAAAGCAGAACAAGTTTGTTCTCACCCCGAGGTTTTGTCTGCAAGGGTTAATAAGTTCTTTGTTAATGCCTAAAGGTTTTAGGTGTTGGCTTTTGCTTATTATGCGCGGACAGAATTGTTCGCGCTTTTTGATTTTTATTCGGTCAACAATATTTGGAGGTGTTAGTTATCAGCGCAAAAGAGCTTTCAATCAACGAAGAAATCAGGGGAAAAGAAGTCAGAGTTATCGACTCCGACGGTTCTCAGCTTGGAATCATCCCACTTAAAGACGCACAGGCAAAAGCATACGAGAAAAATCTCGATTTGGTTTTGATGTCGCCAAATGCTAACCCGCCCGTTTGCAAGATTATGGACTATGGCAAGTACAGGTTCGATCAGGCAAAACGCGAAAAGGAAGCTAAAAAGAAGCAAAAAATCGTTGAAACAAAAGAGGTAAGGCTTGGCCTTGGAATCGATACTCACGATTTTGAAACAAAGGGCAACCAGGCTAAAAAGTTTTTAAGCGGCGGCAACAAGGTTAAGGTTTCAATCCGTTTCCGCGGCCGTGAAATGGGCCACCCTGAAATCGGGCACGAAATTATGAAACGCTTTGCAGACTATTGCGAAGAGGTTTCGGTTGTTGAGAAGGCCTCAAAGCTGGAAGGAAGGAATATGCTTATGTTCCTTGCACCAAAGCCTACTAAATAATTGAACAAAATTTAAGGAGGAACTTAAAATGCCTAAGAATAAGATCAAGACTCACAGCGGCGCAAAAAAGCGTTTTAAACTCACCAAAACCGGTAAAGTAAAACGTGCACACGCTTACAAATCACACATCCTTAACAAGAAGACAACAAAGCGCAAGAGGAATCTTCGTAAGGTTGTAGTTGCCGATGTTACAAACGTAGCAAAGGTTAAAAAGATGATCCCCTATAAATAAGGATAAAACTTGAAATAAATTAACGGAGGTTTCCTACAATGGCAAGAATTAAAGGCGCTATGATGACGCGCAAAAGAAGAAAAAAAGTATTAAAGCTTGCTAAAGGCTATTTTGGCGCTAAATCCAAGCTTTTTAAAACAGCTAAAGAAGCTGTAATGAAATCAGGCAACTATGCCTACATCGGCCGTAAACAGAAGAAGAGAAACTTCAGGCAGCTTTGGATCACAAGAATTTCTGCTGCTGCTAAAATGAACGGCATGAACTATTCAACTTTTATGAACGGCCTTAAGAAGGCTAAAATCAACATGAACCGCAAAATGCTTGCTGAGCTCGCTGTAAACGATGCAGAAGGCTTCAAGGCTCTTGTTGAAAAGGCTAAAAAGGCTCTTTAATTTAAAATTATCGGGTGGCACTGCTTTAAATTCGCAGGTCGCCCGATTTTTATTTTTCAAATTTTAACAAACACCTATTGTAATAGTAAAAACACTGTGCTATAATCAAAAAAGAATGAATGTTCGTTTTTAAAGGGGTGTTTTTAATGTCAAGGCCGCAGTTAACCCAAAAGCAGGCAATGGTTTATAAATTTTTAGTTAAAGCAATGAACGGCTCAGTGCCCCCCACCGTTCGCGAAATTTGCGCCGCCACAGGAATAAAATCAACCTCAACGGTGCACGGTATTTTAGGAGCACTTGAAGAAGGCGGATATATATCGCGCGACGCAAGGTTTTCCCGCGCTATAAGAATTGAGGGCGCGGCTGATTCTGCCCAAATTCCCTTGGTTGGCAAGGTAACGGCAGGCAAACCCATTTTAGCAGTTGAAGAAATTGAAGACTACATCCCCTACCCTGTTAAGGCATCGCAAGCTGAAGGCCTGTTTGCGCTGCGGGTTTCGGGCCTTAGCATGAAAAACGCCGGAATATTAGATGGCGACTTAGTTATTGCCGATAAAGATGTTTCGGTTCGCGCGGGCGATATTATTGTTGCACTTGTTGATGATGAAGCAACAGTTAAAACCCTGCTTTTTGAGGGAAAGCAGCCCGTTTTAATGCCCGAAAACCCCGATTTCGACCCTATCTACCCCGAAACGCTTAACGTTCTCGGCAAAGTGGTTGGAAGTTTTAGAAGATATTAATAATGGTGATAAAATGAAAAAGGTTTATATATTTACCGATGGAGCTTGTTCAGGTAACCCCGGCCCGGGCGGCTGGGGTGCTGTTTTGAAATATGGCGAAACCACAAAAGAAATTTCGGGCGGCGAGCCCGACACAACCAACAACCGAATGGAGCTTACCGCCTGCATAAAGGCGCTTGAAGCGCTGAAAGAACCTTGCGAAGTTGCGCTCACCACCGATTCAAAGTATGTTTGTGATTCGGTTTGCAAGGGCTGGGTTTATTCTTGGCAGAAAAACGGCTGGCGCAAGGGCGATAAAAAGCCGGCTCTTAATGTTGATTTATGGGAAGCACTTTTGCCGCTACTCGAACACCACAAGGTTGAATTTTTATGGATAAAAGGGCACGCAGGGCACCCCGAAAACGAAAGATGCGACCAAATGGCGGTTGAAGAGTGGAAAAAATTAAAAAATAATTAAAAAATTTTGCAAAATGTATTGATAAGTATACTAAAATGGTATACAATAACCTAAACAGTTTTATATGTGCTTAAAACTGTTTTAGCAAAGGATACGCAGTTTACCTGCAATGAACGGAGAATTTTTATGCAAAAGAAATTTATATATGCTGACAACGCCGCAACAACACGGCTCGACAGCGAAGTGCTTGATAAGATGATGCCCTATTTAACCGAAGAATACGGCAACGCATCAAGCCTTTATGATTTTGGCCAGTCGGCTCGCACTGCTGTTGATAAAGCAAGGGCGCAGGTTGCCGCTGCCATAGGCGCCACCGCTAATGAAATTTTCTTTACATCGGGCGGAAGCGAGGGCGACAACTGGGCTTTAAAAGGCGCCGCTCACAATATGCGCAAAAAGGGCAAGAAGCATATTATTGCCACCGCGTTTGAGCACCACGCCGTTTTACACACCCTTGAAGTGCTTGAACGCAAGGGTTACGAAATCACACTTTTGCCGGTTCACGAAAACGGCATTGTAAGGCCCGAAGAACTCAAAAAGGTAATCAGAAGCGACACAGGGCTTGTTTCCATTATGTTCGCCAACAACGAAATAGGAACCATTCAGCCTATTTCTGAAATAGGAGCTATATGCCGCGAACACGGAATCATATTCCACACCGACGCAGTTCAGGCTGTTGGCAACCTTCACATTAATGTTGCCGAAATGAATATTGATATGTTAACAATGTCGGCCCACAAGTTCCACGGCCCCAAAGGTGTTGGCGCGCTTTATATTCGAAAAGGCGTTGCCGTTCAAAACCTTATTGCAGGCGGCGCACAGGAACGCGGCCGCCGCGCAGGAACCGAAAACACTGCAGGCATTGTGGGAATGGGTTATGCGATTGAAAAGGCAACCAAATCAATAGATGAACGTGCCGAAAAGCTTATGGCAATTCGCGACCGCGTGATTGACGGCGCGCTTAAAATTGAAAAGAGCCGCTTAAACGGCGACCGTGAAAAAAGGCTCCCCGGAAATGTTAACATTTCATTCGAGGGAATCGAAGGTGAATCGTTATTACTTCTTCTTGATGCCGCAGGAATATGCGCATCATCGGGCTCTGCCTGCACATCAGGCTCGCTCGACCCAAGCCATGTTCTTCTATCAATTGGGCTTAAACACGAGGTTGCCCACGGCTCGTTAAGATTATCATTTTCAGACGATAACACATTAGAAGATGCCGACAGAATTTTAGAAGTTTTGCCTGGGATTGTAGAAAAACTTCGAGCAATGTCGCCCCTATGGGACAAAATTAAAAGGGAGGAAAACTAACTTATGTATACCGAACAGGTAATGGAACATTTTATGAACCCAAGAAATATGGGTGAAATTGAAAATGCCGATGGCGTTGGTGAAGTTGGCAACGCAAAGTGCGGCGATATTATGAAAATGTTCCTTAAAATAAACGATGGAATTATAACAGATTGCAAATTCAAAACCTACGGCTGCGCATCGGCAATTGCCACTTCTTCAATCGCAACCGAAATGATAAAAGGGCGCTCGGTAACCGAAGCGGTTGAGCTTTCAAACAAGGCAGTTGTTGAAGCACTCGGCGGCCTGCCCGCGCATAAAATTCACTGCTCGGTTCTTGCTGAGCAGGCAGTTAAAGCGGCACTTCGCGATTACTACACAAAGCAGGGTATCGACCCTGAGCCGATTTTAGGCAAAGAATGCGGCGATTGCCACTGCGAGCACTGCGACCACTAAAATTAAATATCACAAATCAGGGTCAGTTCGAAACCATCCTGACCCAAAGGCTTAAAGCCCGAAAATAAACAAAACTAAGGGGAATTTTAAATGAAGAAAACAACCACAAGAATTGTAACGGCAGCCTTAATAGCTGCCGTTTATGCTGTTTTAACCTACCTTACCGCAGCACTGGGCCTTGCCTACGGCCCAATTCAGTTCAGAATATCTGAAGCGATGTTTATGCTAACAGCATTCACTCCATACGCAGTTCCGGGGCTGACAATCGGCTGTGTGCTTGCAAATATCGCAAGCCCTTATGGCTTGGTTGACATTTTAATCGGCGCGCTTGCCACCTTAATTGCATCATATATTTCGCAAAAGACATTTAAAACTTTTGGCGAAAAAAGTTTGTGGATTTTGCCACTGTTCCCTGCCATTGCCAACGGTCTGCTTATAGGGCTTGAAATAGCGCTAATGAGCGCCGAACCACAAGCATTTTGGGCGGTGTTTGCGTTATCAGCCGCCGAAGTTGCCATAGGAGAACTTGCCGTGTGCTACATCCTCGGCATACCATTTTATTACTTAATAAAAAAAATAAGCACAAAAAAACTGTGATACCGTTTGGTATCGCAGTTTTTTGATTTTAGTTACATTGTTTTTGCAATAACTGCCTTTATTGTGTGCATTCTGTTTTCGGCTTCATCAAAAACGATAGATCTTTCGCTTTCAAACACCTCATCGGTAACCTCCATACAGTCGATTCCGAATTTTTCAAATATCTTTTTGCCTGTTGAGGTTTTAAGGTCGTGGAATGCAGGCAGGCAGTGCATAAATTTGCAAGCATCCCCAGCGGCATTCATAAGTTCCATTGTTACCCTGTAAGGGGTAAGGCTCTTAATGCGCTCTTCCCAAACTTCTTCAGGCTCGCCCATTGAAACCCAAACATCGGTGTAGATAACGTGTGCACCCTTTACTGCCTCATACGGGTCTTCTATAAATTCTAAAACTGCCCCTGTTTCAGCTGCTATTTTGCGGCACTCTTCAACAAGGCCGCTTTCAGGCATATACTCACGAGGTGCGCAGGCAACAAAGTGCATTCCCATTTTGGCGCAACCAACCATAAGTGAATTGCCCATATTATAGCGAGCATCACCCATATAAACGAGCTTTTTACCGTCAAGTGTTCCGAAATGCTCCATAATTGTCATAAAATCGGCCAAGATTTGGGTTGGGTGGAATTCGTTAGTAAGCCCGTTATAAACGGGCACACCTGCATATTTTGCAAGGTCTTCAACTATTTCTTGCCCGAAGCCGCGGTATTCAATGCAATCAAACATACGGCCAAGAACCCTTGCGGTGTCGGCAATGCTTTCCTTTTTGCCAATCTGCGAACCATCAGGGTCGAGATATACGGGGTGCATGCCAAGGTCGGCCGCGGCAACCTCAAAACTGCAACGAGTTCTTGTGCTTGTTTTTTCAAATATAAGGGCAATGTTTTTGCCTTCACACAGGCGGTGGGCAGTGCCCTCTTTTTTCATTTTTTTGAACTCTATCGCCGCATCAATTAATTCCTTTATTTCATCAGGTGTGTAATCAAGCAGTTTTAAAAAACTTCTACCTTTGAATGACATAATCTTCTCCATTCTGCCCAAAATGGGCTTGTATTTAAGCAATAGCGGCTTTTATTACGTTAACCGCCTTTTCGAGAATATCCCAGGGTATATTAAGAGCCGGCAAAAGCCTAACCTTATGCTTTGCAGTAAGGCATAAAACCCCGTTTTCAAGGCAGGTTTTCACAATATCTGCGGCACTTTTTTCGGTTTCAATGCCAATCATAAGCCCCATTCCGCTAACCGATTTAACACCGGGAGCATTTTTAAATGAATCGAAAATATATTCACTCTTTTTGCGAACACCTTGGAGTAATTCATCGTCAATTCGGCTTAAAACATTAACTGCCGCCGCCGCGCAAACAGGGTTAGCACCAAATGTTGAACCATGGTCGCCTTTTCCTAAAACATTTTCAACCTTTTCGCCAAGAAGTGCCGCACCTATCGGAAGGCCGCCGCCAAGCCCCTTTGCGGTGGTTACAATGTCGGGTGTTATTCCATAATTCATATATGCATAAAGGCTGCCTGTTCGGCCATTGCCTGTTTGAACTTCATCAATTATAAGGGGAATGTCGTTTTCTTTGCAGAATTTTTCGGTTCCCTTAACAAAACCGGCATCGAGCGCGTTAACGCCGCCTTCACCCTGAACGCATTCTATCATTATGCCTGCTGCGTTTGTTTCTTCTGCTAAACGCTTTAACCCTTCTAAATCATTAGCATCTGCATAGGCAAAACCGGGGGTTAAGGGGCTGAAAAGCTTATGAAAAACATCCTGCCCTGTTGCAGCAAGTGTTGTAAGGGTTCTGCCGTGAAAACTGTTTTTAAGGGTTATTATTGTAAAGCAGTCTTCACCTTTTTTATCACTCGAATATTTTCTTGCAACCTTTATAGCGCATTCGTTAGCTTCTGCTCCCGAGTTGCCGAAAAACACCTTTTTCATACCTGTTTTGCGGCACAAAAGCTCGGCAAGCTCAACCGAAGGTGAAGTGTAATAAAGGTTCGACATATGCTGCAGTTTATTAACCTGTTCGGTAACGGCGGCGCACCAACTGTCATCGCAAAGGCCAAGTGCCGTTACGCCAATGCCCGTTCCCATATCTATATATTCTTTTCCGTTTTCGTCATATACAAGTGAGCCTTTGCCCGAAACCACCGAAACTGGGAAGCGGCCATAGGTTCCTGCAATATAGGCGCTGTCGCGCGAGAAAATATCGCTCATTTTAAGTATCCTTTCGTTTAAGGCGATTATTCACCGGTTATCATAGTACCGGCGCCTTCATCGGTTAAGATTTCCATAAGTATTGAATGCGGCACGCGGCCATCCATAATAATTACATTTTTAACACCGCGGTGTATTGCTTTAATGCAGCAATCAACCTTCGGTATCATACCGCCAGAAACAATGCCCTCGCTGTAAAGTTGCTTTGCCTCACTAATGGTGATTTCGGGGATAAGGGTATTGGGGTCATCTTTATCGCGAAGTATTCCGCAAATATCGGTCATCATAATAAGCCTTTCAGCGCCGAGCGCGCCTGCGATATATGCCGCGGCAGTGTCGCCGTTTATGTTATATGTATTGCCCTCTTTATCGCAACCAACGGTTGAAATTACGGGGATATATCCCTTTTCGAGCAAATCGGTAACGGGTTCAATATTTATGTTTGAAACAGTGCCAACATATCCTAAACGTTCATCGCGAACCTCGGCCTCGATAAGGCTTCCGTCAATACCCGAAATACCCATTGCCTTACCGCCGTTCATTTCAAGCAAATTAACAAGTGTTTTGTTCACCTTGCCCGCAAGCACCATTTGAACAATATCAATAGTTTCTTTATCAGTAACGCGAAGGCCATCAACAAATTCTGCCTTTTTGCCGAGCTTTGCCATAGTTTCGCTAATCTCAGGGCCGCCGCCGTGAACCAAAACAACTTTAACGCCAATAAGCCACAAAAGAACTATATCTTCCATAACCTGTTCTTTAAGGGTTTCGTTCACCATGGCATTGCCGCCGTATTTTATAGCAACAATCTTGCCGTTATATTCTTTTATATAGGGCAGCGCCTGGGTTAAAACCTCGGCGCGCTGTGCGTTTGAAAAGTTTATGTTGTTATCCATCTTGCTATAACTCCTTGCAGCCTTTTATTTATGTGCGGTAATCGCCGTTTATTTTAACATAATCATAGGTTAAATCGCAACCCCAAGCAGAGGCACCGTATTCGCCAGATCCAAGACTCACGAGTATTTCAATATCGCGCTCAAGCAGGATTTCTTTTGCCTTTTCTTCAGAAAATTCAACTCCTGAACCGTTTTCGCAAACAACAATTTCGCCTTTGCTCGAACGGAACGACACATCTATTTTAGTGGTGTCAACTGCGGCACCGCTATACCCAATAGCGCACAGCACCCTGCCCCAGTTGGCATCAGCGCCGAACATTGCCGCCTTTAAAAGGCTTGAACATATAACGCTTTTAGCAACTGTTTTGGCAGTGTCGAGGTTATCGGCACCTGTTACAATGCATTCAAGCATTTTGGTGGCTCCCTCGCCGTCGCCCGCTATTATTCTGCAAAGCCCAACCGTTACGGTGTTAAGAGCCTTCATAAATTCATTTAAATCTTCGCCCTCGCAGGTGATTTCAGTGTTACCTGCCATACCGTTTGCTAAAACAACAACCATATCGTTGGTTGAAGTATCGCCATCGATACTTAACATATTAAATGTGTTAGCAATATCGCCCGAGAGCACCTTTTTCAGCATATCAGAAGAAATCGCGCAGTCGGTTGTTATGAACACAAGCATTGTTGCCATATTCGGGTGAATCATACCGCTGCCCTTTGCAATACCGCCAATACGGCAAACCTTACCTCCAACAGTAAACTCCACCGCAACTTCTTTTGAAATTGTGTCGGTTGTCATAATAGCTTCGGCGGCAGATGTGCTACCGTCATATGACAGTGCATTGATGATTTCAGGAAACGCCGATTCAATAGGCTCGATGCTAAGCGGCTGACCGATAACACCGGTTGAAGCCACAACAACATCACCGCTATTAATACCCAAGTGCTTTGCGGTAATATCACTCATCTGCTCGGCTATTGCAATGCCGTTTGCATTGCAGGTGTTTGCGTTGCCGCTGTTGCAAATAACAGCCTGAGCCACACCGTTTGAAATGTGATTTTTTGTAACGGTAAGCGGTGCACCCTTAACAAGGTTGGTTGTGTAAACTGCCGCTGCGTTTGCGGGGCACTCACTGAAAATAAGAGCTAAGTCTTTCTTAGTTTTATTCTTGCGTATTCCGCAATGTATTCCGCTTGCTTTGAACCCTTTAGCGGCGCAAACACCGCCGTTTATAAGTTTCATAATTATCCCTCACTAAATAACCAAGCCCTCGGCCTCATTTGCGCCGAGGATTATGTTCATATTCTGTATTGCCGCGCCTGATGCACCCTTGCCAAGGTTATCGAACCTTGAAACTAATATAATGCGCTCATCATTTCCGTGAACGCTTACTTCCATTTTATCGGTGCCCGACAGCGCCGCAGCCGACATAAAGCCGCCTTCATCAGGGGACTCGTTAAAATACACAAGCCCGTTGTTATAATAGCCTTTATAAAGCTCGGCTATATCTTTAATGCCGCCCTTAATATCATTAGCAAAGAGCGGAACAGTAACCTCCATGCCGCTGTAAAACGGGGCAACCACAGGCATAAATGCAGGTGCGTTTCGGAGGCCGGTTATTATCGACATTTCTTTCAAATGCTTATGCTGCTGCGAAAGGCCATACTGCCTTGGAGCCGCCAAAAGAGAAGAACGGTTTTCAGATTCATATTCACTAATCATATTCTTGCCACCGCCCGAATAACCTGTTAGCGAAATGCATGAAAGGCGCGCATCGGCTTTTAAAAGCCCTTCGCTTATAAGCGGGTAAACAAGCGCTATAAAACCGCTTGCGTGGCAACCCGGGTTTGCAACCCTTTTTGAAACGGCAATTTGCTCGCGCTTGTTTCCAAGCTCGGGGAAGCCATAATCCCAACCACTCGCCGTGCGGTGGGCGGTTGAAGTGTCAATAACTGCGGTGTTTTTATTGTGTATAAGCGAAACCGATTCTATTGCCGCCGCATCAGGCAGGCATAAAAATGCTATATCTGCACTGTTCAGTGCCTCAGTTTTCGCCGCTACATCTTTTCTAAGCTCATCGGGCAGGGTTATAAGCTCAATATCTGCCCTGTTTTTAAGCCTTTTACGTATTTTAAGGCCGGTAGTTCCGGCGCTTCCGTCGATAAAAATCTTTGCCATTATGTATATCACCTTGTATTTATGAATATTTATACATTATTTTTTAGCCAATATGCATTCATTATACACCAAAACGCCCATTTGTCAAGTGATATTAATATGTTATACAACATATTCACACAAAAAGTGCATATTATGCATAAAAACAACATTTTATATAACAAAACTATATCGAATTTGCGCCCGAACCGCTTTTAAGGCTGTTTTTAAACCGCATAGGAGATACACCCTTATACTTTTTAAACTGCTGTATAAAATAGCTTGGGGTTGAAAAGCCAACAAGCTCGCCAATCTCTGAAATGCTTTTATCGGTTGTAAGCAACATCTGCTCTGCCCTTGATATTCGGTAGCCCATTAGGTATGATGTAAAGCTTTGGTTCATTATTCGCTTAAATATGCGCGAAAAATAGCTGTAACTTAAATTGCAGTGGCGGGCAACCTCTTGCTCGGTAATATCGGCATAGTTGCTCCAAACGTATTCAAGCGCCACTTGAACAAGCCTTACAGTATCATCGGAATATTCAAACGCGTCTGTGTCGATAATGCCAAGGCTGTGCCAAAAACGCAGAACCCATAAAAAGATTTTAAGCACGTCAGACCGCATGGCAATCTCATACCCATAATTCATATTATCCCATTCGCGCATAATGTTGGTTATTGTGTCGTGAACGAAGCTATCCTTCATTTCTTCGCTTGAAATAAGCTTTTTCTTTTTAAAATCGCGAATAATAAATGGCATTAAATATCTCATCTCATAGGCCGATTGCTCGCCAGTGTAAATAATTTGGGGCAAGACCTGAATAACTATGTGAACGTTATCGGTGTCTCCCGTTGTTATGGCGTGCTCCTCACTCGAATTTATTATTATAAGGTCGCCCGGATTTAAACGGTAGGTTTTACCGTTTACGTCAACATTGCAGTAGCCATCTATCCCGTACAAAATTTCAATATATTCGTGATAATGCATTGCGTTATATTCCGAAAGCCCTTTGGGGAAATTTTGAAATATGCAGTTAATGGGGCATTCAACGCCGCCGCGCCTTGATTTTTGTTCGTATGAAGCGCCCATAAAAAACCTCCGATGACAAAAATTTGATATTTTTAGTTAAATAAATTATAGCATAATGTTTTGTAATATGCTATACTTTTTGTATAAAATTAATAGAAACGAGGTTTTTCTAATGGAAAATAAAATCAGAGTAGCTCTTGTTGGCTGCGGAAATATGTGCTGGGCAGGCCATATTCCTGCATTCCAAAATATGGACGACGTTGAAATTACAGCACTTTGCGACATTGTGCCTTCAAAAACCGAATGGGCAGCACAGCACTTAAACGTACCGGCTGACCGTTGCTATGAAAGCTACGAAGAAATGTTAAAAGCCGGCGGATTCGACGCAGTTGACATCTGCACACCTAACTACCTTCACTCAACGATCGCAGTAGCAGCACTTGATGCAGGCTACCACGTATTCTGCGAAAAGCCCGATGCTGTATCGGTTGCGGAATCACTTAAAATGAAGGAAGCTGCTGAAAAAAGCGGCAAAACCCTTATGATTATGCGTAACAACCGTTACAACAACTACTCTGTATTCCTTAAAAAGTTCATTGCCGACGGTAAGATGGGCGAAATCTACACCGCACGTTGCGGCTGGAGAAGAAGAAGAGGCATCCCCGGTAAGGGCGGCTGGTTCACAACCAAAGCTCTTTCAGGCGGCGGCCCGCTTATCGACCTTGGCGTACATATGATTGACCTTGCTATTTGGCTTATGGGCAACCCAACACCTGTTGCAGTTTCAGGCTGCACATACTGCAAATTTGCCGACAGCGAAACACAGGCCGACTCGGTTCACGCAGGCTATGGTGAAAAGATGGAAGACGGCACATTCGACGTTGAAGACTTAGCAATGGGCTTCATCCGTTTTGATAACGGCGCTTGCATGCAGATTGAATTCTCATGGGCATCAAACATTGAAAAAGAAAAATATTTCATCGATCTTCGCGGAACAAAGGCCGGCGCATCAACCGACACTATGGATGGCAAGTTCAAAATCTTCACCGAAGAAAACGGACTTACTGTTGACATTGTTCCGAACCTTTCAGAAGATTCAGGCCAGCACGGCAGAAACCTTCGCCACTTTATCGACGTTCTTGAAGGCAAGGCAGAGCCCGACTTCAAACCCGAGCAGGGCGTTAACATGATAAAGATTCTCGAAGCTATGTATAAATCAGCAGAAGAAGGCCGCGAGATCGCACTTTAATTTTAATAAATAAAGCCCGATAACCTTATCGGGCTTTTAACAAGTTTTTGGTAAGGAGAAACAACTATGAAATTAGGAGTTATGAACCCTGTTTTAAGCGGATACGAATTTGAAGATGCACTTAAATACCTAAATTCACTGGGTGTTCAGTGCATTGAAATAGGCGCGGGCGGCTTCCCCGGCGACTGCCATTTAAAACCTGCCGAAATTATCGGCAAACCCGAAAAGGCAGCAGAATACAAGGCTCTTATCGAAAAGTATGGCCTTGAAATTTCGGCAATTTCGTGCCACGGCAACCCCCTGCACCCCCAAAAGGATATTGCAGAAAAATTCCACAACGAATTTAAAGATGCTATCCTTGCGGCTGAAATGCTCGGCGTTGACACTGTTATCGGTTTTTCAGGCTGCCCTGGCGACTGTGAAAATTCAATGTACCCCAACTGGGTAACCTGCGCTTGGCCCGATGATTTCACCAAAATCCTCGATTGGCAGTGGAACGAAAAGGTTATCCCCTATTGGAAGGATATGGCCGAGTTTGCAAAGGCTCACGGCATTAAAAAGATAGCATTCGAAATGCACCCGGGTTTTGTGGTTTATAACCCCGAAACACTACTTAAACTTCGCGAAGCTGTTGGCGATATTATTGGCGCAAACTTCGACCCGTCGCACCTTTTCTGGCAGGGCATTAACCCCACATCGGCCATTAAAGAACTTACAGGCGCAATTTATCACTTCCACGCAAAAGACACTAAGATTGACCCGCGCAACTGCGAGGTTAACGGCGTTCTCGACACAAAATCTTATGGCGATATTTGCGGCCGTTCATGGCTTTTCAGAACAATCGGCTACGGCCACGATAAAGCCGTTTGGAACGAAATGATTTCAATGCTTAAAGCAACAGGCTACGACGGCGCTATCAGCATTGAGCACGAAGACGCTTTAATGAGCCCCAACGAAGGCCTTGAAAAGGCAATCGCCTTCCTTAAAGATGTTCTTATCTTCAAACAGCCCGGCGAAATGTGGTGGGCTTAAACTCTTTGGCGCCACGAAAGGTTTGATTAACAATGGAAAAAAGATATAAATTAGGCATAATCGGTTTTGGCGTAATCGCCTGCATGCACCGCGAAACAATTATGAACTGCGATGAGCGCATTGATTTAAAGGGCGCTTTCGACATTGCCGAAGCACCTATGAAGGTTATTGAAGAATTAGGAATGCACCCCTATTCTTCTCGCGAAGAACTTTTGAGTGACCCTGAAATCGACATTGTTCTCTGCTCTGCCACTAACGAAGTTCACAAAGAAATATGTATCGACGCGCTTCGTCACGGCAAGCACGTTATTTGCGAAAAGCCCGTTACAATGTCATCGGCCGAGCTTGAAGAGATAATGGCAGTAGCTAAAGAAACAGGCAAGGTATTTACAATCGACCAAAACCGCCGAACAAACAAAGATTTTGTTCTTATGAAGCGCAACGTTGAATCGGGCATATTGGGCGATGTTTACCTTATCGAAAGCCGCGTTGAAGGTTCAAGAGGAATGCCCAAGGGCTGGAGAACTTTGAAAGACCTTGGCGGCGGAATGATGTATGACTGGGGCGTTCACCTTATCGACCAGTTAATGTATATGAACAAGTCAAAGGTTGTTAACGTGTTCTGCAGATTCTTTAATGTAGATTACAAGGAAGTTGACGACAACTTCAACCTTATTTTAACCTTTGAAGACGGTTTGGTGGCTCACATTGATGTTTCAACCAATAGCTATATCACCCACCCAAGGTGGATGGCTTTTGGCAGCGAAGGCACCCTGCAAATTGACGACTGGAACTGCGATGGCAAAATCGTTAGAGTTCTTGACAAGCAAAGCGAATGGGATGAGCAGGTGGTTTACACCAAGGCAGGCCCCACAAGAACCATGGCTCCGCGCCGCCCCGATTCGGTTGAAACCATCACCCTTTCAGAACCGCTTGACGTTGAAGACGGAATGCAGGTTGTTTACCGCCAGTTAGTAAACGCTATTGAAGGCGGCGAGCTTACAATTAAACCCGAACAAGCTTTAAGGGTTATGAAGGTAATGGAAGCGGCGTTCAAATCGGCTCAAGAAAACATTGCGGTGCAAACCTCAATCTAACAAAACTTTTATAATAAAAGGAGGATACTCATTATGATTAGAGTAACTGTATGGAACGAATTTTTCCACGAGCAGCAGGAAGGCGAAGATCACGTTCGCGCAATATACCCCGATGGTATTCACAACTATATAAAAGGCTTCCTTGATGAGGAAGAAGACTTTGAAGTTAGAACTGCCACATTTTATGATGGCGACGATTGCGGCCTTTCACAAGAAGTAATCGACAACACCGATGTTCTTATTTGGTGGGCTCATATGCTTCACTGGGATGTACCGATGGAGGTTGTAACCCGCGTTCAGCACGCTGTTTTAAACGGTATGGGCATTATCTTCTTGCACTCTGCCCACCTTTCAATGCCTTTCACCACGTTAATGGGAACAACAGGCCGCCTTTCATGGCGCGACGGCGACACCGAAAATGTTTGGGTTGTTGACCCATCTCACCCGATTGCAAAGGGTATCGGCAAAAAGATCGAACTTCCTATCGATGAAGTTTATTCTGAACCGTTCGGTATTCCCGAACCCGATAAGCTTGTGTTCATTGGAACATACGGCGGCGGTGAAGTGTTCAGGTCTGGTTGCTGCTGGCACAAGGGCTACGGCAACATTTTCTACTTCCAGCCCGGCCACGAGGAATACCCCGTTTACCACGATAAAGACATTCAGCAGGTTATCAAAAACGCTGTTAGATGGTGCGAACCTACACTTCGCGTTGAAAACAACGTTGCCTGCACACCTATTGAATAATTAAACCATAAATTAAAGGGGCTATCTCAAAAACGAGATAGCCCCTTTTAATATACTAACAAAAGTATTGAGTTTGTTTAAGATTATTTATTTCTTATCTTTTAATCGTTCTATTTGATTATTAAAATATTCAGTATAAATATCAAATTGAGTGTTTTTAATGATAGGAATAAGATTTTTAGCTTTTTCAGCTTCCTCAATAGCTTTCTCAACTTCTCCGTTTTCTTCGTAATATTCAGCTATCTTCCACATCATTTGAAGCAAGTTTTCAAAGGAAATCAGTTTTTGCTTTTCAGCAGCTTCAAACTTCGCTTTGCCCGACAAAAGATATGCTATTTCTGTTAGTTTAGTAAAGTGCATTTCAGGAATTTGCTCAATAGCAGCTTTAGCGTTCTCAAAATCACCTTTTACTTTATAGGCATATGCAAGAAATCGAAGAGCATCATATTTCACATTACTCCGGTTGGTTTTTTCAACAAGTCTACTTGCAATTGTAATAGTTTCATCCGGGTTTTCTGAATAATTCATAATATAAAGCAGGTTGTTTAACAAAATATCATTTTCAGGATATTTCTTCAAACCCTCTTCAAGTATTCGCCTGCTCTCGGAAGGATTGTTTTCCCTGTGTTTATACGCCTCATCGGTTATATTCTTAACTGCGCATTCAATTTCCTTTAGGCTAAAATCGAATAATTCATCCATTGACACCCCAAAAAAACTTGCCAAAATAGGAGCAAGCGTAATATCGGGCAAAGCAATATTATTTTCCCATTTGCTAACAGCCTGAAAAGAAATCCCTATACTTTCTGCTAATTGTTCCTGTGTTATTCCGCGCTGCTTGCGTAATTCTCTAATTTTATTTCCAATATTCATTATTTGCCTCCTAAATCAAGTGAAGCGCGCATGTTTTTGAGCTCAATTAGAGTATACCATACAGTTTTTGTGCTGGCAATAACCTGTAAAACGATGTTTTTCAACCAAGAGTTGAATGTTACTGTGCTGTATTTTGCCCCAACATATATAATTTGGGCACCATCCTTAAGGAAGGCGCCCAAAGCGGCTTTTTGATTTTTGCGTGCGCACCTACAACCGCCCGCCTATTTCACTTACGGCATCGGCCGATATTAGTTTGGCTTTTTTTAAAACTGAGCCTATTTCTTTTATAGGCACTGTTTTAAGCCTGAACTCTTCGGCTAAATGCCCAACTATGCGCTCGCGCTTTGGCGGCACAAAATAATAAAGCCCGCCGTAAAAATAAAGCTTACATTTTTGGCGCTGCCAAATCATTTCGGGCAACATATATAGGCAAAGTAACAGCCCTAAAACTGCATCGGCGTCGTCGGAAAAATAGGCCTTTCCGTCGCGCTCGCGTTTTCGGGGTTTCACCTTGACCGCCTGCTTCTTTTTAAGCGATATTTTATAGCCGTAGCCGTCAATTTTAAAAAAGGCTGCTGTAAACTCGCCGCTGCCAAGCTCGCCTCCTGCCTTGCCAACATCCTTTATAATCTGCTCAAAAAAAGCTTTCGCCTTCTCATGCTCTGAATTTTGCAAAATATATTCAAGGTTATAGCTTTCTGCCTCGCTTTGCTCTAAATACACGTCTATTGTGCCGTCGTTCCTGTTGTAAACCTTCATATAATCGCCCCCATAAAACATTTTATTAAAAACGGCGCGCTTTTGCTAAATTAAAGGCGTTTAAATTTCAAAAAACCTTGACTTTTTTTATTCGTGTGGTATAATATTTGAGAAACTTGAAAATGTTTAAAGGAAAGAGTGGGTCGCCCCACTCTTTCAGTTTTGTTTAAAGGGTTTTTTGAGTTTAAATCCCTTGAAACTCATTTTCAAAAAATTAAGAAAGGGTGTTGTTCTTGGCGCGTTCAAAAGCGGTTAAAACGGTTATTGAACTAATTGAAGAACCTATTAAATCCTTAGGGCTCATACTTTGGGATGTTAGGTTTTTAAAAGAGGGTTCCTCGTGGTATCTTCGAATTTTCATTGATAAGGAAGGCGGCGTTGGGATTGACGATTGCGCCGATGTTTCCCGCCTGATTGACCCTATTATCGACGAAGCCGACCCTATCTCGCAGTCGTACTACCTTGAAGTTTGCTCGCCCGGCATTGAGCGCCAGCTTATCGAGCCCGAGCATTTCGAACAGATGATTGGAAGGCCCGTGCAGGTGAAGCTTATCCGCCCGCGCGACAAGCAAAACATTTTTAAGGGCACGCTTGTGTCTTACGACGGCAGCGTTACCATAAATTCAGAGGCGCAAGAGTTAACATTTGAAAAAGCCGAATATTCATCAGTAAGGCTTATTGATTTGGAGGATTAAGGAAAAATGGCTAGAGCAAAATCAGTAAAAAACAATGTGTACGAGGTTGATCTTGAAGAGCTTTTCAGCGCGCTGAAAGCGCTTGGTGCCGAAAAGGGCATCCCCGAAGGCTATCTTATCGACAAGATTAAAACCGCTATCATCACCGCTGCTAAAAAGGAATACGGCGGCCGCGATGTTGTGTTCTGCGAAATCGACCCTGAAAGCAGAGTTTTCAAAATCTTTGTTAGAAAAAGCGTTGTTGAAGAGGTTGAAGACGAATACACACAAATCTTAGTAAGTGAAGCGCAGAAATACAATTCAGCCGCAATGGCTGGCGAATTTGTTGACATTCCTCTTGAATCGAAGAAATTCGGCAGAATTATTGCACAAAACGCAAAGCAGATAATAAGGCAGGGCGTTATTGATGCTGAAAGAGGTCAGGCATACCTTGAATTCCAGCAGCATAACAAAGAGCTTGTTACCGCCCTTGTTCAAAGGGTTGACCCGCAAACAGGCAACGCAACCCTTTCAATCGGCCATGCCGTTGCGGTTTTACCCAAAAGCGAGCAGGTGCCCGATGAAGTTATTAAAGAGGGCGACCACATTAAAATTTACATTGTTGACGTTAAGGAAAGCGAAAAAGGCAGCCCCCGCGTTATGATTTCGCGCACACACCCAGGCCTTGTAAGGCGCCTTTTCGAAACCGAAGTCCCCGAAATATACGATGGAACTATCCTTATTAAATCTATTTCGCGCCAGGCAGGCTCGCGCACCAAGATTGCCGTTTATTCAGAAAACCCCGACGTTGACGCAGTTGGCGCCTGCATTGGTATTCGCGGCGCTCGCGTTAACAGCATAATTGAAGAGCTCGGCGGCGAGAAGATTGATATTGTTAAATACAGCGAAGACCCTGCAGAATTTGTTGCAGAGGCTCTCTCACCCGCTAAGGTTTTATCGGTTGAAATTGAAAGCGAAGACCCAAAAGCCTGCAAAGCAACCGTTCCCGATTCACAACTCTCGCTTGCTATTGGCAACAAGGGCCAGAACGTGCGACTGGCCGTTAAGTTAACCGGCTGGAAGATCGACATTCGCCCCGAAAGCGGATTCTATGGCGAAGATGACGACAGCGTAATCTAACCCAAAATTTCACGAACGGAGACCTAATATGAAGCCTAAAAAGATACCTATGAGAATGTGTGTGGGCTGCGGCGAAATGAAGGAAAAGCGAAGCGTTATTCGGATTGTGAAAAACAAAGAAAACGATATTTCAATTGACCTTACAGGAAAAGCAGCAGGCCGCGGGGCATATATGTGCCGCAACACCGAATGCCTAAAAAAAGCAATGAAGGCGCGCCGCCTTGAGCGCACATTCAGCATGCAAATCCCTGAAGAGATTTATAAAAAGTTAGAAGCGGAGTTAAACGCTAATGACGATTGACCCAATTCTATCACGTGTTTCGATGGCGCGCAGAGCAGGCAAACTCACACCGGGTTCGGCCGCAGTGCGCGAGGCGATAACAAAAAAGCGGGCAAAGCTTGTTTTAATCGCGGCCGATATTTCCCCCAAATCTGAAAAGGAAATTAAATTTGCGGCAGGCGAAAAAATACCGGTAATTAGAATCGAACACACAATTTTTCAAATTACCTCAGCAATAGGGATAAAGGCTGGCATAATATCTATAGACGATCAAGGCTTCGCAAGCGCTATAATAAAACATTTACCGCATAAGGAGGAAATGGCTTATGATGATTAAATATAAGGTTAACGAGGTTGCAAAGGATTTCGGCACAACATCAAAAGATATTCTCGCAATTCTCACAAAATACTGCGACGGTGCTTACAAAAGTCAAACAACGCTCGGTGAAGAAGAGCTTAATGTGATTTTTGATTACCTAACACAGAAAAACAGCGTTGAAAGCTTCGACGAATATTTTGCCGAGGGCGAAAAGGTTCGCGAAGAACGCAGGCTTGAACGCCAGGCTGAAAAGGAAAAGATGCTTGCAAAGCAGGCAGAAATTTTAGAACAGCTTCGCGCAGCACAGAGCTCGCAAAACGGCACTGCCGACGAAAAGAAGGCCGACAGCAAGGCAAAAGAGCCTAAAAAGGCGAATGAAAAGCCTGCTGCAAAGGGCAGCGAAAAACCCTTTGCGCCAAATCCGAAAAAAGAGAAAACCCCAGGTGCTGCACCAAACCGCGGCCCTGCTGAAACCCGCAAGGTTGACACAAGAACTTCTAACGTAAACCTTGATAAATACAACGAAAAGTATGAAAATATTGCGCCTGCATCAAGCATGCACGACAATATGCAAAGAAAACAAAAAATCAAGCAGAAATCTCACGATTACCGCCGCCCACAGGGTGCAAAGCGCGAAACCGAGGCCGACAAGCTTCGCAGATTACAGCTTGAAAAAATCAAGAAAACACCTATCACCGTTACAGTTGGCGATGAAATCACTGTTGGCGAGCTTGCCGCAGCCCTGAAAAAGACTGCATCTGAGGTTATTAAAACCCTTATGAAGCTTGGAATGATGGCAACAGTTACACAAACCATCGACTACGATACTGCCGAGCTTGTTGTTTTAGAGCTTGGCGCAAAAATCCAGCGCGCAGTTGTTGTTACAATTGAAGAGCGCATTATGGACGTATCGGAAGATAAAGAGGAAGACTTAAAGCCGCGCGATCCAATCGTTGTTGTTATGGGCCACGTTGACCACGGTAAAACCTCAATTCTTGATGCTATCCGCAACACCGCCGTTACCACAGGGGAAGCCGGCGGTATCACCCAGCACATTGGTGCTTACAGGGTAAATCACAAGGGTAACAATATTACATTCCTTGACACCCCGGGCCACGCCGCATTTACAGCAATGCGACTTCGCGGTGCAATGGCAACCGATATTGCCGTTCTTGTTGTAGCCGCTGACGACGGTATCATGCCGCAAACAATCGAGGCTATTAACCACGCAAAGGCAGCCGAGGTTCAAATTATTGTTGCAATTAATAAAATGGATAAGCCTGAGGCCAACCCCGACCGCATTAAGCAGCAGCTCACCGAGCACGGCCTTGTAACCGAAGAATGGGGCGGCGATATCATCTGCGTTCCCGTTTCGGCAAAAACAGGCGACGGCATTGAAGAACTTCTTCAAAACATTCTCCTTGTTGCCGAAATGCAAGAGCTTAAAGCCAACCCCGACCGTAAGGCAAAGGGCGTTGTTATTGAGGCAAGGCTTGATAAAGGTAAGGGCGTTGTTTCAACACTTTTGGTTCAGGCAGGCACACTCCACACAGGTGATATTGTTGTTGCCGGCACAACCGTTGGCCGCGTTCGCGTAATGGTTAACGAAAAAGGCCAAACCTTAAAAACTGCAGGCCCGTCTGTTCCGGTTGAAATCACAGGCCTTGATGAAGTTCCCGCAGCGGGCGACGGATTCGACGCCGTATCAGACGAACGCCTTGCTCGCCAGCTTGTTGAACAAAGAAAGCAAAAGGCTAAAGACGAGCTTATGGGCGCCGCTAACAAGGTTACCCTTGATAACCTCTTCTCACAGCTTGAACAGGGCGACCTTAAGGAGCTTAACGTTATCGTTAAGGCCGATGTTCAGGGTTCGGTTGAAGCAGTACGCGAAAGCCTTGAAAAGCTCTCGAACGACGAGGTTCGTGTTCGCGTAATTCACGGTGCTGTTGGCGCGATTAATGAAAACGATATTACCCTTGCAGGAACATCGGGCGCAATTGTTGTTGGCTTTAACGTTCGCCCCGATGCCATTGCCAAGGCAACTGCCGAGCGCGAAGGCGTTGATATGCGCCTTTACAGGGTAATTTACGATTGTATTGAAGAAATCACCGCCGCTATGAAGGGTATGCTCGCTCCCAAATTCCGCGAGGTTGTTTTGGGAACCGTTGAGGTTCGCGAGGTTTACAAAATCACAGGCGCCGGCATCATTGCAGGTAGCTACGTTACAAGCGGTAAGGTTACAAGAAACTGCAAGATCCGCGTTGTTCGCGACGGTATAGTTATAGCTGAAGATGAAATCGCATCACTTCGCCGCTTTAAGGATGACGTTAAAGAAGTGGCTCAGGGTTATGAATGCGGTATCGGTCTTGAGAAGTTCCCCGATGTTAAGTTGGGCGATGTTTACGAAGCATTCATTATGGAAGAATATCGCGACTAAATTAAAGCAAACTTATTATAAGGCGTTAATCGCCCACCGGAATATTTTAGGGCCGACGGCGGTATTTACCACCATCGGCCCTAACGTTTAAAGAATTTAAGGAGAATTTTATGCCGAGTTTTAAAACAGGAAGAACCGCATCCGATATTCGCCGCGAATTATCAGAGATGATAAGCGAGCTTAAAGACCCACGCATTAGCAAACTTATAAGCATAGTTAAGGTTGATGTTTCGGGCGACCTTTCGTATGCAACGGTTTATGTTAGCGCCATTGAAGGATATGACAAAACGGTTGAAAGCGTTAAAGGGCTTAAAAGTGCCGCAGGCTACCTTCGCCGCGAATTAGGGATGAGAATTAAAATCAGAAAAACGCCCGAGCTTCGCTTTGTTGCCGATAATTCCATTCAGCACAGCGCAAAAATCGCAAACATTATAAGCGGTTTTGGCGATAGCGAAGAAGCAAGCTCTACTGACAGCGAAGATTAATAAATCTAAAAACGGAGAAAAATATGAACAATATTTGCACCGAATTATCATTAGAACAGGTTTGCTCATTTTTGCAAAATCACGATGATTATTTAATTTTAACCCACGCTTCACCCGATGGCGACACCATTGGAAGTGGGTATGCGCTTATGCACATTTTAAAAGGCATAACTAAAAACGCAAGGGTTATTTTATCAGAACCCCTGCCCCAAAAATATTCATATTTAAGCACCGATATGCCTGAATTTGAACCCAAAACAGTTATTGCGGTTGACGTTGCCGACTTGAAGCTTCTATCGGGCGAATGCGCAAAGCCGCAAAAAATTGATTTATGTATCGACCACCACATTTCAAACAAGCGCTATGCCGATAATTTGTTTTTGCAAGATTTCGGCGCGTGTTGTGAATGCATTTACCTAATTGCCAAAAAACTTGACGCCACGGTTACAAAGCAGATTGCCGATGCGCTTTACACCGGCATCACAACCGACACAGGCTGCTTTAGGTATAGCAACGCAACAGCCGAAACACATCGCGCCGCCGCAGAGCTTATGGAGCTTGGCGCCGATGCGGCAAATATTAACCGCTTAATGTTTGAAACCAATTCAAAAGCTAAAATTGAGCTTGAAAAACGCGCACTTGGCACCATTGAATATCATTTTGGCGGCAAATGCGCCGTTATGACTATTGATAACGAAATGATTACAGAAACCGCCTGCGAAGACAGCGACCTCGACGGCATCAGCGCCCTCCCCCGCACCATTGAAGGGGTATTGATAGGCGTTACAATGCGCGAAAAGGAAAAGGGCGTTTTCAAAATTTCTATTAGAACATTTGAACCGGTAAGTGCCTGCGAAATCGCGGCCGAGCTTGGCGGAGGCGGGCATGTCCGTGCCGCAGGCTGCAGATTCACAGGAACCGAAACAGATGCTAAAAACGCCGTTTTAAAGGCTGTAGAAAAGGTTGTAGGCGTGCAATGACAGGTTTTATTTTACTAAACAAGCCCGAGGGCATAACCTCGTTCCAAGCGGCGGCAAGGCTACGCAGAATATATGGCGAAAAGCGCATTGGCCACACAGGCACGCTCGACCCTATGGCAACGGGCGTTCTACCGCTACTGCTTGGCAGGTCAACAAGGCTGTGCAGCTTTGTAATAGATGCCGATAAACGGTATACCGCACGGCTAAAGCTTGGAACAATAACCGACACTTTAGATATTACGGGCGAAGTGCTTGCAGAGCGCGAAGTGAACGTTAGCGAAGCCGATTTTTTAAAGGCCGCAAACAGTTTCGTTGGCGAAATCGACCAGGTTCCGCCAATGTATTCTGCAATAAAAAGCGATGGCAGAAGGTTATACGAGCTTGCGCGCGAGGGCATTGAAATTGAACGCAAACCGCGCCGAGTAACCATTAAAAGCTTAGACGTTTTAAGGGTTTTGCCCAATAACGAATATGAAATTGATGTGCTATGCTCTAAAGGCACATACATTCGCTCGCTTTGCGACGATATAGGCCGCGCTTTGGGCTGCGGCGCGGTGTTAACCTCGCTTTGCAGAACCGAAACCGCAGGCTTTAAACTGGCCGAGTGCCTAACATTTGAAGAAATCGAGAAAAACCCTGCCGCCGCTTTAATGAGCGCCGATATGGCCGTTCCGCAGTTCCCGAAAGTGCTTATAACCGAAAAACAAAGGGAACGCTTTATGCACGGCGCGCCGCTGTCGTTAAGCCGCCTTACCCTGCCCGAGACTGACGCAGAGCACTACAAAGTTTTTTGCGGTGATGAATTTTTAGGGCTCGGCCTAATCGGCAGCGAATCGGGCGAGCTTAAGGTTAAATGCATTACCACTGATTGAGGTGAAAAAATGCCGGAAACTACAAAAGAATACGCAGTAGCTCTCGGAACGTTCGACGGGCTGCACCTTGCCCACCTTGAAGTGCTAAACTCGGCGGTAAAAAGCGGGCTCACACCCGTTTGCATCTGCTTTAGCACACCGCCAAAAGCGAATGAGATTTTAACAACCGCAAAGCAAAAGGCCTGCCGCCTTGAAGATATGGGTTTTAAACATATAAAACTTTTAAATTTCCAAGATGTTAAAAACATCTCCCCCACCTCATTTTTAGATATGATTTTCGGGGAATTTAACATAAAGCTTGTTTCTTGCGGTTTTAACTACCGTTTTGGCCTTTGCGCC
>JAZNGF010000048.1:0-1598 GCA_045576295.1 Acutalibacteraceae bacterium
TCTTTTATCGATTCTTTCAACTCGGTGCATGGGCGGAAGCCTATAGTAACGCTTCTAACACAGTTTTTTACTGTGGCTTCTTCGGCTTTGTCGACCATCTTGCTGCTCACCTTGGGATAAAAAGTGCCCAAGCCTTTGATATTTACACTTTCGCCATTAAGCACATGGTAGCGTATCTGCTCCAAATAGGCTTGTAGCAAGCCCTCGATATCGGCAGGGCTCGAGGTGGTTTGCAATGCCACCGCTTCGGTGGTTTCTTTCAAACTGCGTTTTTTGTGTCTTCTAAGGGCTATCAGCCACTTTTCTTCTTTGAAGACCTTCCTCTTTACAATCTCATAAGTCAGATGTTTTCTCATGATAATCAAATTTTTGAAGGTTTATTAATCAATTAATTTATTTTTTGAACGAGTTTCTGCATCAAAAACTCTGTTGTCTGCAAGGTTTACACCTGCTTTTTTCACTATTTTCATCAGTCGTGCCGATGGTTTGAAAAGCATTCCCACACCTTTGATTGAATGTTGGTTCACCTTTTCGGGAGTGTCCACCGCCGTGGAGCGAATGGAGGGATAAAAAGTACCCAAAGTGTCGAGTTTCACCACGTCGCCGTTGGCAATGCGGCTGCCTATACAGTCTTCCATGGCACGCAGATGCATAAGCACATCGGCAGGCGATGCCGAGCACATCTTGGATATATCTTCTGCCAAAATTTCGGCGTCGATATAGTTGGTGTAGCACACCTTGGCCAAGTATACCTCTTTCACTTCGCCGTTGTGGTTTAGTTTTTGCTTCTTTCTTATGTATCCTATTGCCATAGCCCGTTATTTTGTTTGTTTTATTGTTGTTTTTCAATCCTTTATTGCTCCCATACCGAAAGGGTGGTTGCCGTTGTTCGGAAAACCTGGTTGACGCTGTGCTGAGAACCTGGTTAACGGCGTGCTGAAATGGTGGTTTCCTCATGCCATGAGGAGGTGTTCCTCATGCCATGAGCGGTATCTCCTCATGGCATGAGGAATATTCGCTCATGGCATTTGCAGACCACCCTTTCAGCACAACGGCAACCACCCTTTCAGCACGTCGACCACCACCCTTTCAGCACGTCGGCAACCATGCTTGCCGAAGACGGCATATTTTGTTACAGAAAACCGCTCTTGGCAGGGTGCCACCCTTTCAGTATTTCAATAGAACATTGCTGTTCAAACTCGCGAAAACTTTACTTTCGAACTGCAAAAGTAAACATCGCTTCTTTTCTCCTCTTTTTGAATAGATTATAAGATAATGTTTGTCGTTATTAGGTGAAACTTGATAACAACAAACTTAATATGCAACGAAACCTCAACCTACAACGCCATGCAGCGATGCCTGCAACTAAACAAAAAAACGCCCACAAACATACCCTAATATCGGTGCAAAAGCTTGTGGAACTGCGACAAACGAAAATTAAAAACCATACACAAGATGTGGATTTGTCGCTAATGAAGCATTTGAAAAACTTTTCGGGAAAGGATATTAACATCGAGGAAATCGATGCCGATTTTTGCTACCGATTTGCACAATATCTTATAAACAACGCTCTTATAAAGCCAAGCAGTGCCAAAACC